>DASYQV010000096.1:0-32182 GCA_036005125.1 Vicinamibacterales bacterium | reverse complement strand
GCGTGGTTCAAACCCGATGGCGGCGAGATGGACGACGAGGCGTGGCAGCAGAGCTTCGGCAAGGCGCTTGGCGTGTACGTCAACGGTGCCGCGCTCCGCGAGCGCGATCCCGACGGGCGGCCGGTGCGTGATGCGAGGTTTCTCGTACTGTTCAACGCACACTCGGAGCCGGTGACGTTCACGCTCCCGGCGTCGAATTGGGTGAGCGCGTGGACCCGCGTCATCGCGACCGACGATGCGCGCGGGGAGGGCGGCGGCACCAGGCTGAACGCCGGCGAGGCTCATGAGGTGGGGGGGCGGTCGGTGGTGGTGCTGCAGGCGGAGGGGTGATTTCTCGTGAATCTGCTGACACAGCGCGCGGACACGCGGAGATGAGATGACGCGGCTGTGGTCCAGCGTGCTGCACGAGCGAGTAACGTGCCCGAGACGCAAAGTCTTGCCGTCGGGCTGCGGTGCCGGAGCCACCGCGCCTTCGGCCCAGCAGCGAGCAGTTCCTAGACGTGCGCAAATTCCGCGTACCTTGAGTCGACCCATCACTGGGGTCTGACCCCGTTCTGACCCGTTCTGACCCTGGTCTGACCCCGATCTGACCCTATCCGCGGTAATTGCCGAATTGGAGGGCGATGCCGAAGTCCTGGTCGCGCAGCAGGCGCATCACTTCCTGCAGCTCGTCGCGCGAGGCCGAGCTCACGCGCAGCTGGTCGCCCTGGATAGCAGCCTGCACCTTCTTCATCTTCCGGTCCTTGAGGAACTTGACGATCTCGCGGGCGGCTTCGGAGGAAATTCCCTGCTGAAGGCTAATCACCTGGCGCACGGTGCTGTTGGCCGCCGGCTGGGCAGGGCCGCGGGTGAGGTTCTTCACCGGCACGTTCCGACGCACGAGCCGCGTCTGCACGATCTCCCACAGCGCGTCCAGCTTGAACTGGTCGTCGGCCACGAGCGTCAGCGTCGATTCTGCCGCGTCGAACTCGATTGACGCCTTCGAACCCTTGAAATCGTACCGCTGCGCGACTTCCTTGCGCGCCTGATTCAACGCATTGTCGACCTCCTGCAGATCGACGGTGGACGTGATGTCGAACGAGCACGACGAGGCCATGCGTCGATCTTAAACCGAAGCTCACGTGCGGTGACAACAGAGGGGAGGGAGGAAACGGTCATCACACAGCGCGGCCATGGCCGCAACCAAACCATATCGCGAGCGGCCGTGGCTGCGCTGTGTCGAAACCTGTGTTTCTCGGCGTGATACGGTTGCCTCCGTCCTCTCCGTTCCTGCGCACCACCATCAAGCGTGTGGTGATGCTTTCCGATAGAGATACGCTGCCAGTTGCGCACCCATGCCGCTCGCCACGAACACAAACCGCCGGTTTGCCGCGAGCCGCGCGACCCAGTCGAACGCGCCGCCGTCAATCAGAGGGATATCCTCGCCGCCGGGCGCGCGTGCATGAATCATGAACCGCAGACCGTTGTAATACGGATGGGTGAGCATCGCGCGGGTGACCGGGATGGATTGCACCGCGCCGGCCACGCGGTCCGCGAGTGACGCTCGCTCGGGCGTCGAGAGCACCACGCCGCGCCGCGCTCCGAAATCGTAGCCATGCTGCTCGAGCCGATCGAGCGCCCGAAGATGAGTCGTCATGTGCTCGACGAGCGCCTCGACGACGAGCGCGTTGTCGCCTCGTTCACGACCCGCGATCGCCAGGCAGAAAATCCGGAAGTGCTGCGCGAAGCCGGGAAGCTTCGGCACCTCCTGCGCGCGCACGCAGCGATGACATGTGGCGAGGCGGACGACCTCGTCCGGCTTCTCGCGAAGCCGCCGCGCGCATTCGAGCGCGAACACGTTGGTCGGGTCAGCGACGACCTCGGTGCCGCGAAGTGCGGACACGATCTTGTTCTGGCTCGCGAGGCCGACCACCGAACACGAACCGAGCGGCGCGAGCGGCGAGAGCTCCATGGCTTCGAAGGCAGCCGCCGCGGCGAGCAGATGTCCGTCAAGATCCACGAGCGTCCGTTGGTCGATCTCCGCAGGCCGCGTGAACCGGTCGCGCTCCCACTGCCGGCGCAGGTCCGTTTCCGTACGCAGCGCGGCGCGCCGCGCCATGACTTCCAGCAGGAGAGACCAGACCTCCGACGCGGGCAGTTCTTCGGCGAGCGCTCCAAACGCAGCCTCGCCGACGGCCTCGCTCGCCCACGATCGATCACCGTCGCGTGCCATGTGCGGAATTGCTTTCGGGCTTCGGGCCAAAGCGTGTGCGAATGGACGGTACCCGAGTCCGGAAGCCGTCGCCCGTGCATTGTTTCACGGGCGCATCGTTCTGGCGACGGTATCAATTCGTTCGCGTTTCCCGGCGGGCCAGACGTCTGACGAGCGTCGCGACGTCCTCGGGCTCGAATGGCTTGGCGACGTGCGCCTGGTAGCCGGCCGCAAGCGTGGACAAGCGATCGGTCGGCGAGGCGTAGGCCGTGAGCGCGACGGCCGGCGTGAGACCGCCTCGTGACGCGGCGCGCGCGCGGATCTGATGGATGAGCGCGTAGCCGTCCTGCACCGGCATGCCGATGTCGCTGAGCAGGACGTCGGGCGCCGCGCGCTCGAACGTCTCCAGCGCCTCATCCACCGATGTGGCCGTCCACACGTTGGCGCCATAGCCGCGCAGCGTCGTCTCGAGCAGCACGCGCGCGTCCTCCTCGTCATCGACGACGAGGACGTTGATGCCGTCGAGCAGCTGTGCGTCTTCTCTGGGAGGCGGCAGGACGCTGGCCGGCGTTTCGCGCGGAATCGCGAACTCCTTCTCGGACAGCTCCGACGGGAGCCGCACCTCGAATGTGGCACCGGTGTCCTTCCCCTCGCTGTATGCCTTCACCGTGCCGCCGTGCATCTCGACGATCTGCCGGACGATGGCCAGGCCCAGGCCGAGGCCTCCGTGTTCGCGGCTCGCCGACCCGTCCGCCTGACGGAACCGCTCGAACATGTACGGCACGAATGCGGGATCGATCCCCACGCCCGAATCCCGCACCGTAATCACGTACCCATTGTCGCGCTCGAGCCGGACGTGCACCTCGCCGCCGGCAGGCGTGAACTTGACCGCGTTCGAGAGGAGGTTCCACACCACCTGCTGCAGGCGATCCGGATCCCCGGACGTGACCGCGGGCCGGCCGCCGAGGTCCACGATGAGGCGAATACGCTTGGCGACCGCCGCCGGCTGCACGACCTCGACGGCCGAGCTCACGATGGCAGCGAGATCGGCTTGGCGCATCTGCAGCCTCAGCTTGCCCGTGACGATACGGGAGATCTCGAGCAGATCCTCGATGAGCCGCGCCTGCGCGCGGGCATTCCGTTCGATGCTCTCGAGGGCGCGGATCATCGTCTCGGACGGCACCTGTCTCGATCGCAGAACGCGCGTCCATCCGAGCACCGCGTTGAGCGGCGTGCGCAGCTCGTGCGACAGCGTCGCGAGAAACTCGTCCTTGAGCCGGTTGGCGTCGCGCTCGCGCGCGAGCAGCATCGACCGCTCGGCCTCCATCCGCTTCCGCTCGTCGACTTCACGTTCCAGCTCGCGATTGGCACGCGACAGGTCGGCGGTTCGTTCTTCGATGCGGTCGAGCATGCCGTTGAATGCGCGGACGACAACGCCGACCTCGTCGCTCGATGTCGGCTTCGAGCGGAGAGAGTAGTCCTTCGTGTCGGAGATGGCCCGCGCCGTGTCGGCCAAGTGCAGGAGGGGATTGGCAATCGATCGCTGCAGCCGGTTGCCGATCGCAACCGCTACGGTCGTGCAAATGATCAGCAGGACGGCGAGGGCGGCAAATCCCACGAGCAGCCGCTCGTAGACATCGGTCAATTCGCGTCGGATGAAGATCGTGCCAAGGCGCGCGCTGCCCAGAGTGACCGGCAGGGCGAATCGCGCCTCCGTCCAGCCGAAGGTCGTGCCGTCATCCGGCTTCACTGGGCACGAGGTCTCGTGCCCCCGATAATATGTGGCGAACACGCGACCGTCGGTGGTGTAGAGGCAACTCATCAGCACGCGCGGCCGCAGCGCCAGCGCCGCCAGCGTCTCGCCGGCGGCCCGCGTGTCGCCGAATGTCATCGCCGCGGCGCTGTTCTCGCCGAGAATCCGCGCCTGCGCGGCGAGGTCGCGCTCGATCTCCGATCGGAACGCCACGAGGTCCCAGATCAAAAAGCCGCCGCTCGCGAGCGCAAGCGCCACCGCACTCGACGCGATCGTCATCGCGACGAGCTTCCGACGAATCGGCAGGTCGCGGAACGGCTTCATCGCTCCAACCCCCGCTCTGCCGGCTCGCGCGCGAGCCTCAGAAGCCGGGAGCTGATCCGCAGTTGCGCGCGGGCGGCGGCTTCCTGACTGATCTCGAACCGCACCTTGCCGCCGTCGCGAACGAAGTTGATGATGCCGCCCTGCCGCAGGAAGTCGGGCGACTCGCCGACCGTGAGCACCGGCTGCATGCGTGCCCGCTTCAGAATTGGAACCGGATCCACGTCGTGCGGCACGAAGACCACCTGGCACGGTTCGTTGCCCTGGGCGACACGCGACTGCAGGCTTCGACCGGCCACGGTCTCCCCGCGTATCGTGTCTTCCAGCGCCGATGCGAACGGATTCATCCCGGCCACGCAGATGGTGAACGGCGCCCCTTCCGAGATCGCGCCCGGCGGCCAGTCGACGAACTTGGTGAAGTTGAAGAGGTATGCAGCCTTGACACGGTACTCGAGCGGGGTGTCCTGGGCCGAGGCGGGAAGCGCGTAGACGATGGCGACGGCCAGCGCCGCGAGCACGCTTTTCATGGCAGTCTCAACGTCACCAGCGCCCTGACGCCGCGCTCGAACTCCTCGCGGCGCGGCCCCGGCGGACCGAACTCGGGATGATGGTCGTGCAGCAGATCGTGGCCGACGACCGCGAGCTCGATGCGTGGCGTGGCACGCCACCCGACGCGTGCGTTCAATTCAGTGTACGCGGGCACGGTCGGAGTCGCGATGGCACCGATACTGCGCAGGTTCGCGTCGAGCTCGATCCGGTGCGGCAGGTCGATCGACGTGCGCAGACCAAACACGTGATGTGGATCGTTCGCCTCGCTGATCCCTCCGCTGACGTCGCGACTGTTGGGATCGCGTGTAATCGACGTGCCGAGGTACGTGTAGCCGAGATGGGTTCGCCACCGTCCGATCGGCTGAATGTTGAATGCGAGCTCGAGCCCATGCGAGCGCCCATTCAACGTGTTCCCCACCACGAGCGGAGGAAGCCCCGAGGGAGGAAGCTCCTGGCTTCGAAGATCGTCGAACGAATGGTGGAACAACGTCGCGTCAAGGGAGACCGCGGCGTGGATCTGTCCGCGGTAGCCAATCTCGCCGGCGATCAGTTTTTCCGCCCTGAAGGCTTCGCCGCCGCCGACGACCGCGAGCACGCCGGTCGGTGCTCGTGCCAGGACGTCCACGTCGAGACGAGTCGGCCTGCGGACGGCGCGCGAGACCGCGCCCCACAACGTCTGCCGCGGGGTGAGGTCGAGCCGCGTCCGGACGTTCGGCTGCCACTCGACGCCGCTGAACGCGTTGCGCTCCATCTTCAGTCCCACGATCACAAAAAGCCGATCGGGCCGCACCGTGAACTGCTCCTGCCCGAACAGGCTGGACACCGGATAACTACGTCGCTCCGGGTCGAAGGAGATCAGCGTCGAACCAAAGGTGCGGTCCCGGTTCACTCGAAATCCACCGCCCCAGACGACGTTGTGTCTGGTGCGCGCGGAAAAGGCGTGCTGGAAGTCGAGGTCAACCGTGTCGAGGTCGTGCGTCAGCTGCAACGGCACGCGTCGGTACTCGCGTCGGTAGTACGACTGGACGTCAATCCGCGATGTGGGAGAGAGGGGCCTCGACCAGCGGCCCTGCAGCGCAAGCTCCGTGAACTCGCCGTCGGGGCGGTCGAAGAACGCATCGCTGCTGTGAAAGGCATCGCCCTTCACCATCCAGGTGCTGCTGTTCGCGCGGCCGCCGTCAATGCGGAGGCCGGCCTGGCCGCGACGCCGCGAGTCGCCCGCCGGCCCGCCGGTGCTGACGACCTGGTCGTCCCGGTCGGCGTACTTGCCGTACACGCGGTAGGTCGCATTTCCGGCAGCGCCGCCGTATCGGACTTCGCCAAGCGCCCTGTCTTCGGTTCCCGGCCCGAGCGAGACGAACGCTCCCTGCGTATCGCGCGAGTGCCGGGTGATGATGTTGATGACGCCGTTCACTGCATTGGCGCCCCACAGCGCGGCGCCGGGTCCGCGGATCACCTCGATGCGGTCGATGTCCTCGAGGACGTAATCGAGCATGTTCCAGAACACGCCGGTGAACAGCGGACTGTACTCGGTACGGCCGTCGACCATCACCAGCAGCTTGTTCGCGCTCGTGATGTTGAATCCGCGCGCCGAGATGGCCCAGCTTCCGTTATTGAAACGCGCGACGTGGACACCGTCGGCGAGCGCGATCGCATCGGCAATTGTCGTCACGCCGGCACGCCGGATGTCCTCGCCGGTGATGACCGAGATCGCTGCGGCCGTCGCCCGCACCGGTTCGGGCTGGCGCGTGGCGAGCGTCACGTCGATCTCCATCAGCTGCTCGATGGAGAGCGTCTTGAGATCTTGTGCCGGTGGCTCGTCGAGGGCGGCCGCAGCCGCCGAGGACGGCAACGACGCGAGCACGAGGCAGAGGAAATGGAGAATCCGCATGGTGCGGGCGCCCATCACCAGCGGCACCGCCGGTTCCCGTCGATCAGCGGAGTGCGGGATGCGAAACGGTCGAGCGTCCGGCGTGCGACCTCCTCAGTGATTCCGAGCCCATCGGCAACGGACGCGGGGTCCCACCATCGATTCGGCGCCTACATCGACGGCATCAGAAGCTAGAGCTGTTCCAGGGATGTAATTCCCGCCTTGATGAAGCGGGATCTCGCCGGGGAGCACAGCGGGTCTGACCATCAGCGCAACAACAAACGAATCGGGGATTACCTTGCTGCCCGGCAGAGCCCTCGACCCGTCAGACCAGTGTCTCCTGGCGCTCCGCCGGGGTGGAGCGCGCCTGGTTCGCTATACGTCCAGTAACGGATACAAAATCTGCTTTGCAGCCCGCCTGACGGACAAAACCAGCCCTGCTCACCGGTGCGGGAAATGCAGTGTACTTCAGGACCAGCGACACCGCAGGTCCGCCGTTTGTGGACCACGGCTGAGCTACTCTCGCTGCCGGTCGCCGCCGTTCGTGCGATATACTTCGACGGTTCGCGAGAGCTGCAGGCCGCCCGGGTCCACACGTACCGTTTACCATCTGAGCGAACCGCCGTCTTCATGCCGACCGACCTGACAGGGAGCCAGACGCGTGGCAACGCCGGGCTCGTCGATATTCTCGACCGCGTCCTCGACAAAGGGCTCGTTGTTGCGGGCGACATCAAGGTCTCGCTGGCTGAAGTCGAGCTGCTCACCATTCGCATCCGACTCATGGTCTGTTCGATCGACAAAGCGGAGGCCATCGGCCTGGATTGGTGGAAGTACGACCGCCATCTCTCGCCGGGACGTGAGCAGGTCCTGAGGGAAAACGTCGAGTTGCGAGAGCAGGTGCGCGCGCTCGAGCGACGCGTCGCGACACTGACGCGCGCAACGGCGCGCCGCGGTCGGGCGCTGCCGCGCGGGCGGTAGCAAGGCCGGAGGGTCCGGCCGGGATCATTCACTCGAAGGAGCTTCGCGATGCCCGTTGAACGAGCAGCAGGCGGGTCAAGTCTGATCGACGTTCTCGACCGCGTCCTCGACAAAGGAATCGTCATCGACGCGTGGGTGCGTGTCTCGCTGGTCGGCATCGACCTGATCACGGTCGAGGCACGCGTCGTCGTGGCGTCGATTGACACGTACTTGAAGTACTCGGAGGCGGTCGGCGCGGCGGCGTCCGCAGCGCGGCCCACCGTGGAGGCGCAACGGCCGTACGATCAGATCGCGGCCGAGAACGTGGCACTCCGCGCGCAGATCGAAGGGGGCTCGCCCGCTGCGACCCGCGCACCGGCGCGACGCCGTCGCGGACGACAATAAGAGTCGTATCCGCGGGGGCGATCCGCCGGTAAACCATCATGAGTCCACTGCAGGTGCGGACCATCGCTCGCGCGCCCGTTTCGTCCACTATCGCATCGCGCCTCGAGCTGCTCGAGTACTATCTCGCGCACCACGAGGACGTGATGGGGTGTGCGCAGGCGAGCGTCGACTGGCTCGTTCAATATGCGGGCGTCAAGCAGTCGGTGTGCCTCGCGGTGGAACCTGAGTCCAACATGCTCGTGGGAATCGCGGGGGCGGGTGTCGCACGCGATGACGTGGAGCTGTTTTCGTGGCCGCTCTCCGACGCGCGCGATCCGTTGGTCGCGGCGCTGTCTGCGTCGCAGCCGATCATCTTCCGCCAGGCCCGCGCCAATGGCCATTCGCTGCCTACGACACCAATTGGAGCGGGCGCGTTCACGGCCGTGCCGCTCCGGGGAATCCGTAACGTCGAGGAAGCGGCGCTCGGCCTGCTGCTCGTGCGCAGCGGGAACGGCCCCACGTCCGAAGTCGGCTGGCTCGTGACCGTTCTCGGGCAGAAGATTGAGCAGGTTCGCGGCCGTGGAAGCCTCTCGGAGGAAGTCAAGAAGCTGCGCCGTGAGCGCACGCTCTTCTTCACGATCATCAATTCCGTCACCGATCCGATTCTGCTCACCGACACGGAAGGACGGCTCATCGTCGCGAACGCGCGAGCGGAAAAGCTCTTCGCGGCGACGGAAGAAGAGAGCGAAGGACGCCGCCGCGCCGTCGAGCTGAACAACATGCTCTTCTCCGCGGCGCTCTCGCGTACGGCGGTCGAGGACGCCGGCGCGGCGGCCGCGCGCGAGCTGCTCCTGGTGGACCCGAGCGACGGCTCCGACCTGCTGTTCGAGGTGCTGAGCACGACTGTCGAGGACCCGCGCGAGGGCACGGGAATCGTCTCGGTCCTCCGGAACATCACGGACCTGCGGCGCGCAACCGAGCAGATCGAGGAGAACTACCAGAAGGTGCGCGTCGCAGAGGCCGCGGCCCGGGCCGAGCGCGATCGTCTCAACCTGATCATCGACTCGGTTGCCGATCCGATCATCGTGACCGACCCGTCCGGCAGCACCGTGCTGATGAATGCTCCCGCCGAAGAGCTGTTCACCGTCTCGTGGGACAGCCCGGATACGGCGCAGCGCACGGTCCAAGCCAACGACGCGCACTTCTCGTCGTTCATTTCGGGTCTGCTGCTCGGCGAGACCGGCCCAGGCGAGATCCGGCGCGGTGAAATTGGCCTGATCAATCCCAACTCGGGCCGTGCGATCCCGGTGGAAGCCATCGCCGGCAAGGTGCTCACCGAAACCGGTGAGCTGACCGCCGTGGTGACGATCCTGCATGACCGCACCGAGGCGCTCGAACGTGCCCGACTCTACGAGCAGTTGAAGACCGCCTCCGACGAGCTGCAGATGCGCGTCCAGGCGGCAACCGCAGAACTGGCGCAGCAGAACGAGCTGCTGCGACGGCAGGCGATCGAGCTCGAGCAAGCCTCGCGCCTGAAGTCGCAGTTCCTCGCCAACATGTCGCATGAGTTCAGGACGCCGCTCAACGCGATTCTCGGCTATACCCACATGCTCCTGCAGGGCGTGGCCGGAGAGCTGATGCCGTCGGTGCGGCGGCAGTTGACGCGCATCGACTCGAACGGCCGGCATCTGCTGACGATCATCAACGAGATTCTGGACATCACCCGCATCGAGGCGGGCAAGATGCCGCTGCAGATCAGCGAGTTCGACCTGAACGAGCTGGTGCCCGAAGTGATGACGGAGCTCGACCCGGTCATCGCACGGTCGCGGCTTCCCGTCACGCCGAGGCTGTGGGCGAAGATGCCGCTCGTGCGCACCGACCGGCAGAAGGTGAAGCAGATCGTGGTGAACCTGCTCAGCAACGCCTTGAAGTTTACTCACCAGGGCGGAATCGAGATCGCCGTCGGGTATTCGGAGCACGAGCGGATGGCTTCGATCTCGGTAACCGACACGGGCATCGGCATCGCGCGCGAGAATCACGAGCGGGTGTTCGAGGACTTCCGTCAGGTCGACGACTCTCCCTCACGTCAATACGGCGGCACGGGTCTGGGGCTGGCGATCTGTCGCCGTCTGTCGACGATGCTGGGCGGCCGTATTTCGCTCAACAGCAATCTGGGTGAAGGGTCGACCTTCACACTGATGTTTCCAGTGGATGCAGACGCATGACGGACCAGAAGGCTCCTCTCATCCTGGTCGTGGACGATTATCAGGATGCGCGCGAGATGTATGCCGAGTACCTGCAGTTCTCGGGCTTCCGTGTTGCCGAGGCCCGGAACGGCAACGAGGCGCTGGAGCAGGCGTTCGCGCTCAAGCCCGACCTGATCCTGATGGATCTTTCGTTGCCCGGCATGGACGGCTGGGAAGCGACCCGTCAGCTCAAGGCGGACGAGCGAACCCAGAACATCCCGGTAGTGGCGCTGACGGGACACGCGCTGGCTGGTGCATCGGACGGCGCGAAGCGGGCCGGTTGCGACTCCTTCGTGACGAAGCCCTGCCTGCCCGACGACCTCGTCGTCGAGGTCAGGCGCATGTTGAACGCGGTGTCAAAGCAGGCGTAGGCGGGGAGGTCTGCAGGCCTCCCGCCACCACCCAAGTACCGGTAGCCGGAGACCTTCGGGCCTCCGGATGTCTCTGAGGACCCCACGATGGCGAAGGCCAAGAGCCAGGCGGCCCGGAAACCCACGAAGACGGAAAAACGGTCCGTCCAGGCGCGCAGCCGGACGGGCACCGCGCGGACGGGGAATGGGCGCGCGGCCGCGCCGCGGAAGGCTGACGGGCCGGCGATGACCCGGGTCACTCGGGAAACCGAGGTGCGCGGGACCGAGACGCGCGTCGAGCGCCGCGTCGAGCGCGCGCCAAAGCCCAGCCTGCCCGACGTCGACCGGACGACCGCGGCTCGGGGGCGCTATGTGTACTGCATCATCCGCGCGAGCCAGGCATTGAAGTTCGGCGCCATCGGCATGGACGAGCAGTCGCCGGACGTCTACACGATCACCTATCGCGACATGGCCGCGGTCGTATCCGACGTTCCGATCGCACCGCTCGATTCAACGCGGGAAAACGTGCTGGCACACGAGCGGGTGAACGAAACGGTGATGCGCGAGCACACGGTCATCCCGATGTCGTTCGGCACGATCTTCAAGACGCGCGAGGACATTCTCGAGCTGCTGCGATCGGCGTACGACGCGTTCGCCGACGTCCTCTCGAAGATGCAGGACAAGCTCGAGTTCGGCCTCAAGGTGCTGTGGGACCGCGACGAGATGGTCCGCGCGATCGAGCAGGAGGACGAGGACATCCACCGCTTGAAGTCGGAGATCTCGTCGCAGAAGGGCTCGACGTATTTCGCGCGGATGCAGTACGGCCGCCTGATCGACTCGGCGCTCCAGCAGCGGTCCGAGCGGTACGTCGCCGAATTCCTTCAGCGGCTGCGCGACGTGTCCGTTGCCTCCCGGGTGAACCGCGCGATCGGCGACAAGATGATCATGAACGCGGCCTTCCTCGTGCAGCGCGAGCAGGAAACTGCGTTCGACCGCCGGATCAAGGAGATTGCGTCGCACTACGACAAGCTGACGTTCAAATACACCGGTCCGTGGCCGCCGTACAACTTCGTGAACATCCGGCTCAAGCTCGAACGCGCGGGACAGCACTGAAAGTGAAAAGTGGTGAAGTGGAAAGTGGACAAGTAAGTCGGCAAGTGCCGCGAGGTAACGTCCTCTACTTTTCCACTTTCCACTTTCCACTTCTCCACTTGAGATCATGTTCATCCTCGATTCCCTCATGATTTCGGGCCTCCGCTGGGTGCTGAATACCGTCTCGACGGCGGCCGAAAGCGAGATGAACGACGACACGGCGCTCCGGGAGCGGTTGCTCGAGGCAGAGATGCGCCGCGAGATGGGCGAGATTTCCGATGAGGAGTTCGCCGAGATCGAGGTAGACCTGCTCGAGCGCATCCGCGAGATCAAACAGCGTCGCGAAGGGGAGTCGGGGGCGGTTGCGCTGGCCGGGCAGCCGATGAGCACCGAGGACCGCCAGTTCCAGGTCGAGGCAACGGTCTCGGGTGATTTCCACGAGCCCTCCCGAGACACGTCGGTCACGACCTCGGAAGTCATCGAGCCGGCAACCGGGAGCGATGTCTTCCACAGATCGCCTGCATCCCGTCCGCGAAAGGGCCGTCCGCCGGCTCGCCTGCATCGTCGCCGTCGGAAGTCGTGACTTACGTGTACTGTGTGATACGGAGCGACCGCCGTCCCGTGCTGCAGCGCGTGTCGAGCGGCGTACCGGGCGCATCGCCGCCGCGTGCGCTCGACGCGGGGAGAGGTTTGTGGCTGATTGTCGCCGACGTGCCGGAGGCCGAGTACGGCGAGGCGGCCATCGCGCGCGGCCTGAAGCGTCTCGAATGGGTCACCAAGCGGGCAATGGGGCACGAAGCGGTCGTCGAGCATTTCCTCCGGGCGCGTGCGGTGTTGCCCATGCAGCTGTTCACGATCTTCACGTCCGACGACCGGGCCATCGAGCACGTGCGCCGCGACCGTCGTCGGATCGAGCGGATCGTGAAACGTATCGGCGGGCACGTCGAGTGGGGGCTGCGGCTGACGTGGGACGAGCAGGCGGTTCGGGCGGCAGTGGAGAAAGCGCATCGGCCCGCGGGCGACGGTGCAACCGGCGTGGAGTACCTCGCGCGGAAGCGCGACATGCTCGACGTCAAGCGGGCGCAGCTTGCCGGGGCGCAGGCCGCGGCCGGTCGGCTCTACCGGGAGCTCTCGGCGCACGCGAGCCAGGCGTATCGCCGCACCAGCACCGAGCAGCAATCGACGCCTCAATCGCGGCTTCTGCTCGACGCGGCGTACCTCGTGCCAGCACGGCGCGCGGCTTCCTTTCGTCGCGCGCTGCGTCAACACGCGCGCGCACTCGCGGTGCCCGGCGTGGTGGTGTCGCTGACCGGGCCCTGGCCTCCCTATAATTTCATCGGCCGATGAGTCCCGACCGCAGACGGCCCGCACGACGGCAGGCCCCGGGCGCGGCGCAGCGCATTCTTGGTCCGGAGGACGCGACCCTGCTCGACATCGTGGACAACGTCCTGAGCAAGGGCGTGATGTTGACCGGCGACGTGTCGATCGGGCTCGCCAACGTCGACCTCGTCTATGCGCGCGTGTCGCTGCTGCTGTGCGCCGCGGACCTGGTGTTGCCGGGGGAATCTCACGATCTGATAGTCCGCCATGCCGAGAGACTTGAGGCTCGTCGGCGGGCGCGGAGGCGTCGTGCGTGAGCGTGGTCTGTGTCTACGCGTTCGTCTCGAGATCGGATCGGCCGTCGGGTGTGGCGGGTCTCGAGGGCGAGCGGCTGCGGCGGGTGCGGGCCGGCGGTATCGACGCGATTGTCGGCTCGCTGTCGCGCCGGCCGGCGCCGCGAGTGGCGGCGCTGCAGCGGTATGACGCCATCGAGCGAGCGCTGGCGGCCCGCCACGCAGCGGTGCTCCCGGCACGTTTCGGCACCTGCGTCAACGATCCGGCCGACCTCGTCCTGTTCATTCGCAGCCGGGCGGTCGCTATCCGCAAAGCGTTGCGCCTGGTCCGCCACCGCGTCCAAATGACCGTCCGCCTGTTCGCTGATCGGGGTCAGACCGGGGTCAGATCGGGGTCAGACCGGGGTCAGACCGGGGTCAGACCGGGGTCAGACCGGGGTCAGACCGGGGTCAGAACGGGGTCTGACCCTGGTGATGAGGCGACTCAAGGTACGCAATATCTGCGTACCCGCGCGGCGGAGGCTCGACGTCGAAGGGAACTGCCCGAGTTCGCGCCGCTCGGCGCCGCCGTGAGACGATGGGTCAAGGCCGAGCGAATGGAACGGCAAGATCGTGGCCGGTTGCTCGGCAGTGTTTATCACCTGATCCCGCGCAGCGCGGTCCCGGCCTATCAGCGAAGCCTCCAGCGCGCGGCGCTCCACGCCGGACGGACGACGATTGTCAGCGGACCGTGGCCTGCGTACGCGTTCGCACCGGGTCTGGAAGATTGATGGCCAAGCGCTCGACTGCTTCCACGGCCCGGACGCGCTCGAAGGCGACCGCGCGCATCGCGCGCCGCCCGCGACATCCCAAGCAGCACATTGTCAAGCGCGGCGGCCCCGTCACGGTCACCGAGCTTGACGAGCTCGAGGACCTCCGGCGCGAGATCGAGCGCGCCGCGGGCCGCGCCTCGCCGCCGCGCTGGAATGCCGACCCCGATGACGTCCAGCGATCGGTCGCCCAGCTCGTGCTCACCCTGGTCGAATTCATCCGGAGACTTCTCGAGCGGCAGGCCATCCGCCGCATGGACGCCGGCACGCTGACCGATCATCAGACCGAAGAGGTCGGCCGCGCGCTGATGAAGCTCGAGGAAACCGTGCGCGACATCGCGGCCAAGTTTGGCGTATCCCCCGACGAGCTCAACCTCGATTTGGGACCCGTTGGAAAGTTGATGTAGGTGCGAGCGCGGCTCATCGTCAATCCCAAATCAGGCACCGATCGGGCGCCCGCACTCCTTCCGCTCATCAACGAGCGGCTCCGCACGCTGGTGACGGAGCTCGATGTCACGATTACCACCAGCGAACAGGACGTCGTCACCGCGGCGCTGCGCGCCGCACAGGAGCAGCGCGACCTGCTGTTTGTTGCAGGAGGCGATGGCACGCTCAACGTGGCGCTGCGCGGCCTGGTCGGCGACGCGCTGGATCGAATCACCATCGGCGTGCTGCCGTTTGGCACGGGCAACGACTTCGTCAAAGCGCTCGATCTCGGTGAGGATCCCGAGGCGGCGCTCGATGCGATGCTCGCGTGCCGCACGATTGATGTCGATGTCGGTTTCGTCAACGACCGTCCCTTCGTCAACACGTCCTCGGGTGGGTTCGTCGCCGACGTGTCCGCCGTGCTGACCGAGGGCCTGAAGGACGCGGCCGGCAAGCTCGCGTTCGTCATCGGCGGCGCGCGGGTGATCTTCGGTACCGAGCCGTTTTCCGCGCGCGTGACGTTGCCCGGAGCAAGCGGTGCCGTTGCCGACGATCCGCTCGACCTGCAGATGTTCGTGGTCTGCAACGCCCGCTACATCGGCGGTGGTTACCCGATCGCACAGGATGCGCTCATCGACGATGGGCTGCTCGACACGTTTCTCGTGCGGCGGACGACAACCCTGGAGTTCGTGGCGCTGCTGCAGCGGATTGCTGCCGGCGAGCACGCGGCAGACGATCGCATTCTGCACTTCCGGGCGCGGGAGTTCGTGCTCGACTTCGATCGCGCGGTCCGTGTGAACACCGACGGCGAACTGCTGACGGGCGAGCGATGCCACTATCACCTCCTGGCGAGGGCCGCCCGGTTTCTGTGCGGGCCGCGGCCCCATGCCACGGCCAGACCACGTCCGCTCGTCGAGTCATAATGGTTGCGTGCGCAATCGTCCTCGCGTCGGCATCTCGCGTTGCCTGCTTGGCGATGCCGTCCGGTACGACGGCGGCCACAAACGCGATTCGTGCCTGGTCGAAGCGCTCGGACCGTACGTCGAGTGGGTATCCGTCTGTCCCGAGGTCGAGGTCGGAATGGGCGCGCCGCGCGAGCCGATTCATCTCGTCTCAGCCGGCGGGTCTGTCACATCGCCCGACGCGTCGGTGAGGCTGATTGCCGTGCGCAGCGGCGTCGATTGGACCGAGCCGATGCGTGAATGGTCCCGCCATCGCGTCCGCGAGCTCGCCCGGCTTGGCCTGTGCGGCTACGTGCTGAAGGCAGACTCGCCGAGCTGCGGACTGGTCGACGTGCGGGTCACGCACGGGGGCGTCGTCACGAGTACAGGCCGCGGCCTGTTCGCGCAGGCGCTCGTCGACGGTATCCCCAACCTGCCGGTTGAAGAGGAAACACACCTGCATGACCGACGCGCGTGCGAGAGTTTCCTCGAGCGCGTCTTCGCGTACCGGGACCGGAACGAACCGGGCTAAACTTTCGTGTCTTCGTGGCTTGCCGTCTGGCAGCGCGGGCACCAGTACGTGCTCCGCGCGTTCGGGCCCTGTTTGACGCGCGAGATTGGCGTGCCGCATCGCCGGCACGGCTGTCCGGCGCGGCCGTAGACCCAGAGTCGGGCTGCGGGGTTGTCGCGGCCCGTGGTTTGCCGCACGCCGGTGACTGCAGACACGCGCATCAACCGGTGCGCCTTGGCCACGAGCGCCGCAATGTCGTTCGGCGCGAGGTCCGCAACACGGCTGAACGGGCTCACGCGGCACGCGAACAGCACTTCCGATTTGAGAACGTTCCCGAGACCGGCAATCGCCCGTTGATCGAGCAGCGCATCGGCAATCTCAACGTCGGCGCGCGCCGCGATCCGCCTCACCGCTTCTTCGGCGTCGAAGTCCGCGGCCAGCGGGTCCGGCCCGAGCTCACGCAGCGAAGGTTCCCGATCGAGCTCCGCGGCCGTGTGGAACTCCGCAACGGGGACGCTGAACGCCACCGCCTCGAACCCATCGGTGCGGATCACGATACGCATCTCGTGGTGCGGCCGTTGCCAGCGTTCGCCGGGGCGATAGATGTGCCATGACCCGTTCATCCGCATGTGCGTGCGGAGCACGAGATCGCCCGAGAACGCCATCAGAAGATGTTTGCCGCGGGCGGAGACGCGCTCGATCGTGCGGCCGCGGAGCGGGTGGTCCACGTCGATGCGGGCGAGGTGGGGAAAGACGGACTCGAAGCCGGTAACGGTACGGCCGGCGAGCGCTCGATGGAGCACTCGCGCGGCCCGGAATATAGTGTCGCCTTCAGGCATTCCCGGTGTCGTCGCGGTCGCCTTCCCATTCTGCACTATCGGGATCGATGTCGTCTTCGAGACCCCCACGCACCGCTTCGTTGAAATCGCGGTCCTGTTCTCTCTCCCGGTCGTGATCGACAACGGAGCCGCGCACGCGCTCCTGCTCACTCACCACGTTTTCCCTGTTGCGTGGCTTCGAGTTACCGATGAGCGTCGGATCGTTCTCGAAACGGTTCTGGTCGGCCATGTCATATCCTCCAGGTGTGGTTGCCGCAATGCCGATGCCAGCCGGGTCCAACGAACCGAAGCCCCGTGGTTTCAGCCGTTCCGTTCTCGCCTGCAGACCCATTGCACTCATGACGAATCCTTCTTCCACAAATAACCGGGCCGCGGGATGCGACGTCGCAAGCTCACCATTAATCTCGCTGATGAGCATGCCGCGCCGCCCCGCCTCCCTCATCACGGCCAGATGAAGGAGCATGCGCGCGACCTCGCGCATGACGCGGGAGCGCTGCGGCTCGGCCTCTGGCATGAAGAGCAGCAGCTCGCGCTCGCCACGCCGCAGGTAACCGGCTGCCGCGCCGTCCACCAGGATCACCAGCGCGCCGACGGACCGTGTGGGTCCGCGTCCGACGTCCACATCCCTCGGATCGTAGGCCGGATCTTTAGATCCGGCGCCAGCGACATCCTTAGATCGGGCGCCAGCGCCACTACCATCCGCTCCGACGTCACCCACATCTCGAGGAGCGACGCGGACGTTCGGCCACTTGACGATGGAACCGTACGGATTTGCCGGATCCGTTGCCGCGAGAACCGAGGTCCGCGGCTTTTCCGACGGCTCGCGCATCGAGCGCAGGAGGTCCAGCGCGGCCGGCAGCGCGAACTGCGCCGCGCCGAGACCGGCGACGAAGTACCCCCGCCGAATGCGTCCGGCCTCCTCCATCGCCTTGAGCACCTCGTAGATGGCGGAGAAGCCGCCGGCAACGGCCTCCGCGGCCACGGTTTCCCGCGTGACGATTCCGTGTCGCGCCAGCAGTTGCTGCGCCATCGCCGCGCCCCACTGGGTCGCGTTCTTCGACCCCGCCTTCAATTCCGTGGCTGGCTCCATCGCGTCGACGAGCGACCATCGCCCCTCGGCGGTGGGCGGCACCAGTCGGCGGGATCGAAACGGCGCACCGCGGCCGCGGCGTCCCCGCTTCTCTTCCGGACGGACGTACGCGCGCAGCGCGTGCGGCGTGTCGTTGGTGACAAAGCCCTTCCACACCAGGTCCCACAGCGCGTCGACGGTCTCCGCGGGAAAGCCCCCGCCGATGCCCTGATGAATCGCCGTGAAGAACGAAGCGCCGTGCTCGCGCAGGTATTCGACGATGTCGGATGCACGTCCTTCAATTTCCGGCGGCGGTGTCGGCGCGATGCGCAGCGAACGCAGGTGATCGGTGAGGTAGAGCGCAATGCGCCCGTCGCGCTCGCCGAGCGGCTCGACGCCGACCCAGACCACCTCGCCGGCGGCCATCAGGGTGTCGAGCATGGCCGGCTCGAAGTTCTCCACCCGCGCCGGCAGGATCTCGCGCTCCAGAACGGACGCCGGCAGGGCAGCGCCCTGCAGCTGCTCGATCGCGTCGAGCAGCGGTTCCAGGCCATGACGTCCCGAGCCGATTCCATGCCAGGACATCGCGAATCGTCCGAGCGCGTCGGTGTCGACAGCTTCGACTTCCTGCCGCAGCTTCGCCAGCGAGCGGCGCCTCACGCTGCGCAGGACGTCGGGGTCGGACCATTCCCGCTCGGTGCCTCCCGGCCGGAACTCTCCCTCGACGAGCCGACCATCCTGGGTGAGACGCAGCAGGACGGCTTCGGCGACAGAGATTCCGAGGCCGTAACGTGCCGCCAGCTCCCGCGCGGTGAACGGCGCGTGCGACCGCGCATATCGCAGGACCAGATCGCCCGCGGGATCGCGCACCGGCTCCAGAAGCGCCGCCGGAAGACCCGGAGGCAGCGGCACGCCAAGCGCGTCGCGATACCGCGCCACGTCCTCGACCGCGACATAGCGGCGCTCCCCTGCCACTGCCAGCGCGACCGCGCGTCGTGCCTGTTCCAGCTCGCGGACGACGGAGGTCGTGTCGGGCAGCGCGCTGCGGGCGTGAATCTCGTCGATGGAGAGGTCTCCGATGCGAATCAGCAAATCGTGGAGCGCGTCGGCGGTACGCACCTTGTACTTGTCGTCGACGTGCTGGAGCTGACGTTCGATGGCCAGGAGAGCCTCCGGGTCGAGCAGCTCGCGTAACTCGGCATCGCCCAGAAGCTCCCGGAGCTGCGCCTGATCGACCGACAGCGCCTGTGCCCGGCGCTCCGCAAGCGGCGCATCGCCGTCGTAGATGTAGTTGGCGACGTAACTGAACAACAGCGATGCCGCAAACGGCGACGGCACCTGCGAATCGATCGTCGTCACGCGCAGCGCGCGCGAGCCGATGCGGCGAAGCGTGGCGACGAGCGACGGCATATCGAATTGGTCCCGGAGGAGCTCGCGATACGTTTCGAGCAGCGCCGGGAACGATCCGAAACGGGACGCGACAGCCAGGAGATCGGCAGCCCGCTTCCGCTGCTGCCACAATGGTGTGCGCGTGCCGGGACGACGACGGGGCAGGAGGAGCGCGCGGGCGGCCGTCTCACGGAACCGCGCCGCGAAGAGCGACGTCGACCCGAGCTGGCGCATCACCAGCCCCTCGACTTCGTCGGCATCGGGCACCAGCAGCATCGGATCCGGCGGCTTGTCCACGTCCGGAAAACGGATGACGAATCCCTCGTCGCCCCACATCACCTCGACATCCATGCCGGTGCGGTTTCGAATGTGCGCGGTGACCGCCATCGCCCAGGGCGCGTGGATTCGGCTGCCGAGCGGCGACAGCAGGCATACGCGCCAGTCGCCCAGCTCGTCGAGACACCGTTCGATGACGATGACACGGTCATCGGGGACCGCGCCGGCGGCGGCCTGGTCGTCGAGGTAGCGGAGCAGGTTCTCGGCGGCCGCGGTGTCGAGGTCGTGCTGCCTCACGAGACGATCGATCGCGGCGGCGCGCGGCATCCCACGAAGCTCCCGAACGAGCTTCCCGATGGCGATTCCGAGCTCCACCGGACGACCCGGCTGGTCACCGTGCCAGAACGGCATCTTGCCCGGCTCGCCCGGCGCCGGAGAAACGAGCACGCGATCATGGGTGATCTCTTCCACGCGCCACGTGGACGCACCGAGCGTGAACGTCTCGCCAACCTGGGTCTCGAACACCATCTCCTCATCGAGCTCGCCCACACGGACGGGACGCTCGGCCCCGGCGAGGAACACACCATACAAGCCGCGGTCGGGAATCGTGCCGGCGTTGGCGATCGCCACGCGCTTGGCGCCCTGGCGGCCGGCGATCATCCCCTGCACGCGGTCCCACGTGATGCGCGGCCGAAGCTCGGCGAATTCATCGGACGGATACCGGCCCGAGAGCATGTCGAGCACGCCTTCGAACATGCGGCGGCTCAGATCCGCGTACGGCGCCGCGCGGCGGACCACGCGGAACACATCGTCCACGCTCCAGGTGTCGACGCCGGCCATTGCCACGATGTGCTGCGCGAGCACGTCGAGCGGGTTGCGCGGATAGCGGGACGATTCGACGGTGCCCTCGTGCATGGCGCGCGCGACCGCGGCGCACGCGACGAGATCGCCGCGGAACTTGGGAAAGATAATTCCCTCGCTTACCGCGCCCGCCTGATGTCCCGCGCGGCCGATGCGCTGCAGGCCGCTCGCGACCGAGGGCGGCGCTTCGATCTGCACGACGAGATCGATCGCGCCCATGTCGATGCCGAGCTCGAGCGACGAGGTGGCCACGAGTGCCTTGATATGGCCGGCCTTCAGCAGATCCTCGATGTCGCTGCGCTGCGCGCGCGCGATCGAGCCGTGGTGGGATCGCACGAGCGGTTCGCCCGCAAGCTCGTTGAGCGCGCCCGCGAGGCGCTCGGCAAGGCGGCGGCTGTTGACGAACAGCAGCGTCGAACGGTGCTCGCGAATGAGCTCGAGCAGCCGCGGATGGATGGATGCCCAGATCGACGGACGGGGGCTCGCCTGCGACGCGGGGCCGCTCGGCACGTCGACAGGCTTCGCGAGCCTGGCCAGATCCTCGACGGGCACCTCAATCCGCAGTGCAATCGTTTTCTTGTCCGACGCGTCGATGATCGTGACGGGGCGGAACACCGCCGGGCGCTCGTCCCCGGCGAACTCGTCGTGCAACTCCGCCTCGACCTCTTCGAGCGGCATCGTCTGGCGCGCCTTCGCCTTGCCGGGCGGACGCTTCCGGCCGCGTCCGCCGGGCCGCGGTTCGGCGCCGCCGAGAAAACGCGCAACCTCGTCGAGCGGCCGCTGCGTTGCCGACAGGCCAATGCGCTGCAACGGGGGACGGTCGGCCTCCGCGCGCAGCGCCTCGAGCCGTTCGATCGACAGCGCCAGATGCGCGCCGCGCTTGCCGGGCACGAGGGCGTGAATCTCGTCGACGATCACCGTGTCGACGCTTCGCAGCCGGTCGCGTGCGTTCGACGTGAGCAGGAGGAAGAGCGACTCGGGCGTGGTGATCAGGATGTCGGCTGGCTCGCGCAGGAATCGTTGGCGATCGAGTGCCGGCGTGTCGCCCGTGCGAATGGCGATTGCCGGGGTGCTGACCGGGATGCCCTCGGCCTGCGCGATGTTGGCGATGCCGGCGAGCGGGGCGCGCAGGTTGCGCTCGACGTCAACCGCGAGCGCCTTGAGGGGTGAGACGTAGAGCACCCGGCAGCGCTCAACCGGCGGCGGCTCGAAGAGCAGCCTGTTGAGGCACCAGAGAAATGCCGCGAGCGTCTTCCCGCTGCCGGTCGGGGCAAGGATGAGCGTCGATTCGCCGCGCCCAATCGCGGGCCAGCCAAGCTGCTGAGGCTTGGTCGGCGCAGAAAACACGCGGCTGAACCATGTGCGCACGGGGGGATGAAACAGATCGAGCGGCGGGATGCGGCCCATCAAACAATTGTAACTGCCGACTCGGCGAGGGCCGCCTTTCACGACCGACGTCCGTATAATGGAAAAGACCCCCGCGTCGAACGGACCAGGCCGATCTAACCACGAGAGAAACCAATGGGTGATGCTGGTGAAGGATTAATCGACGCTGACGCTCGGATTCAGGAGCGCATCGACGAGCTCGAGGAAGCGAAGAAACGGGGGCGGCGAGGCAAGTTGCAGGGCGATCCCGAAAAGACGCGGCAACTCGAGTCGTGCAAGCTTGCCCGCATCGAGTTGCAGCGGCAACTCGACGCCACGGCGCACCAGGCGCGCAGGCAGCAGCTGACGAAGGCCCTCGAGGAGCTCGATCGCAGGATATCGATGCTGGCCTCATGAGCTGCCCCATGTGACCATTGGATATTTCAGATTTGACCATCGCATCGAATCATCGCGTCATCGCCATTGCGTCATCGCAATGATCCAATGGTGCAATTACCGATGATTCGATGATGCGATGCGAAAATCGATGATCAAATCTGAAATCTGAAATGGTCCAATGGACCGTCACAGGAAATCGACCGTCACGCCTATCTCATCTAGGAGCTCGCAGCCTCGCCGTGCCGTCTGCATCGAGGTGCGCAGGCCATCCTGGCGGTCGCGGCGGAGCGATGATGGTGCTCGTCTCCCGCAGGACCTGATCGAACATCGGCGCCACGCGCTCGGGCGCATGATGTTCGCGCCAGTAGGCCTCCCCGGCCGCGGCCAACCGCTGGCGCAGCGCGACGTCCGCGCCCAGGCGGCGCATGGCCACCATCAGCGAGTGCTCCTCGTCGCGCAAATCGAGGCTGACGCATATCGGCGGGGCAGACCCGAACAGTCCACGTTCGTGCCATGTTTGCGGATCCAGCGACGGCCAGTCCGCGGTTTCCGCCGTGTCGAACACGACCACCACCCTCGCTGCTGCCATCCCGGCGATCGCCTGTACGAGGGGCGCTCCGGGCGCCGGCCACTGCAACGCCACGAGGACGTCGCTCATCGCGAGGACCTGGCGGGCGTCGGCCTCGACATGAAAATCAATCGATGCGCGGTCGACCGTCAGGCCTTCACGTGCACGCTGAAGCGCACGACGCACGATCGCCAGCCGATCGCGCGGATCGCCGGTCGCAATCACGCCAAACGTGCAGCCTTCATGGATCGGCCGACGGAGCGCCGGCGCCGAAACCGCAACGGGCAGCGCGGCAACGCGCGCGTCGGGATAGCGAACGCGGAGCGCGTCGGCCATCGAGACACGAGGCACGATGCAGGCGCGCGATGCGACGAGCGGCGCGCGCAGCATGGGCCAGATCCGGGACGCGCCGCGCGGGACTCCCGGGATCGGCGCATCGTGCCGGCCGAGATCGAACGCGCGTTCTCGCATCGCATCCGCGGCGCGCCCCTCGCGTACGAGCGCGGCGGTTCGGCTCGCCCCGAGCGTGAGACTGCGAAGCAGCACCAGGCCGGGATAGTTCAGCAGGTAGGGCCAGATGAACTGATGACCCGGTGTGTCATCGAGCTCGTAGACGTGGAGATCGAACGCGTGACGCGCGTGCATCCAGACGACGTCGTGGGCGCGGCGCGCATCGAACAGATCGATCGCATGCCGATCGCGCAGCACATGGATGAGCTGCGCGGTGTCGTCGAGCGGATCGTTCGGCTCGGGCCGAGTCGGACGGAACCAGGCGAGGCGCATGTGACCGGACGATACCTCATCCGCAATTGACGGCGTGCGTCGCGTCCGCTAGCATGAATGGGTTTGGGAAAGTCTTCACAAGCGCGGCCGTGCGTTCACGGCCGGACGCGTGGCCCCGACGGGCCGCGCCGCGGATGAGAGCGGGCGGGAATGCTGGACGGCTGGCTTGGCATTGTGATCATGATCGGGCTCGGTGCGGCATTCGCGACCGTCATGATCCTGCTATCGAGCGTCCTCGGGCCGCGCAATCCCACACCTGAGAAGCTCGCCCCCTACGAATGCGGCATGCCCCCGGTTGGCGACGCCCGCGAGCGGCAGTCGGTGAAGTTCTACCTCGTCGCGATGATCTTCCTGCTGTTCGATATCGAGGTCGCCTTCCTCTACCCGTGGGCCGTCGCGTTGCGGGATCTCGGCTGGTCGGGACTCCTGCAGATCATCACGTTCTTCCTGATTCTGGTGGTTGGCTACATCTACGTGTGGCGCAAGGGTGTCCTCGACTGGGGGCCGAAACCAATGGTCAGGGCTGAACGTCCGAGCGTACGGAGGAAGGCCGCGTAGCGTTGCAGTCTCCGCTGCGATTCCGCTTTACCAATCTGCAGTCATACATCGCGAATCACAAACCACGAAGTTCACGATCGTCATGGGTAATGAGTCCGAGATCGAAATACCGGTGTTGACCACGACCGTCGAGAAGATGGTGCAGTGGGCGCGGCGCTCGGCCATCTGGCCGGTCACGTTCGGTCTGGCGTGCTGCGCGATTGAAATGATGGCCATGGCCGCGAGCCGGTACGACGTCGCGCGTTTCGGCGCCGAAGTGTTTCGCGGGTCGCCGCGCCAGGCGGATCTGATGATCGTGGCCGGCCGGCTGTCGCGGAAGATGGCGCCGGCGCTGAGACGGATCTACGACCAGATGCCGGAGCCCAAATGGGTGATCTCCATGGGCGCGTGCGCATCGATTGGCGGGGTGTTCGACAACTACGCGATCGTGCAGGGCGTGGACCAGGTGGTGCCGGTCGACGTATTCGTCCCCGGCTGCCCGCCGAGGCCCGAGTCGCTCATCTACGGGATCGTACAGCTGCAGCAGAAGATCGCCCGCACGAAGATCTAGCCCAGACGAATGAACAGCGCCGCAGTTATCGAGACCCTCGGCCGGATCGTTCCCGGCGCCTCGTTCGAGATCGGGACGAGCATTGATTTCCCGACGATCTATGTTCCGCCCGACCGTCTCGTCGAGACATGCACGGCGCTCCGTGACACGGCCGACCTTCGCTTCGACTTCCTCGTCGAGGTCACCGCGGTCGACTACCTTCCGCGCGACCCGCGGTACGAGGTCGTCTACCACCTCGTGTCGACCTCCAACCGCCTGCGGCTGAGACTGAAGGTCCGCGTGCCCGATGGTGGAGCTGTACCCACGGTGATGAGCGTGTGGCCGGCCGCGGGCTGGCCGGAGCGTGAAGTGTGGGACATGTTCGGCATCTCGATAGACGGACATCCCGATCTGCGGCGGCTCCTCATGCCCGAGGACTGGGAGGGACATCCACTACGGAAGGATTACCCCGTTCAGATCCGGCAGCCCCCGAAGATTTACGAACCGCTTCAGATCAGCGAGGAGGAGTTCCGCACAAACCTCGAGCGCGACCGCATGGCGCGGTTGGAACATTGATGAACGCGCAGTCGCGCGCCGCAATCTACGACGAGGTGCTCGCGGCGGCGGCGGCGGCTCACGAGCGGATGCGACGGCAAGATCCCGGGCCCATCGTCGCCGCGGCCGAGGCGGTGGCGACGGCCGTCCGCGCGGGCGGAAAGGTGCTGGTGTTCGGCAACGGCGGGAGCGCCGCGGACGCGCAGCATCTGTCGGCGGAGCTGGTGGGTCGATTGAAACGGGAGCGCCAGGCGATTGCGGCGATGGCGCTGTCCGCGGACATGAGCGTTCTGACCGCGATCGCCAACGACTACAGCTTCGATCGCGTGTTCGCGCGACAGATTGAGGCGCTGGGCCGGGCGGGTGACGTGGCAGTCGGGATTTCGACGAGCGGCTCGTCGAAGAACGTCCTGGCCGGCATTGCGGCCGCGCGTGACGCGGGTCTGACGACGATCGGCTTCACGGGGCGCGACGGCGGCGTGCTCGGCCGCTCGGTGGACATTCACGTGAACGTCCCCGAGCCCGACACGGCCCGCGCGCAGGAAGTGCAGCGGACGCTGCTGCACATCCTGTGCGAGCTGGTGGAACGAGAGTTGGCTTAGGGCTCAACAGACGTAGGCCGCATCTGTAGATGCGGCCCACCGGGCCGGGTCTAAAGACGCGGCCTACGTACGTCACTGGAACGATCGAGATGCCGGAATTACGCACGGAGACGATGACGGTCAACATGGGGCCCCAGCACCCCAGCACGCACGGCGTGCTGCGGCTGGTGCTGGAGCTCGATGGCGAAACGGTCAACTCCGCGGACGTCACGATCGGCTACCTGCACACAGGCATCGAGAAGACCGCCGAGCAGAAGAAATGGCAGCAGGTCATCCCGCTCGTGGAGCGGATGGATTACCTGGGCGCGCAGTCCAACAGCCTGGCCTACGCGCTGAGCGTCGAGAAGCTGCTCGGGCTCCAGATGCCGGAACGCGTCACCAACATCCGCGTGCTCATCGCGGAGCTGCAGCGCATCAGCAGCCACCTCGTGTGGCTCGGCACGCACGCGATGGAGATCGGCGCCGTCTCCGTGATGATGTACTGCTTCCGCGAGCGCGAGCTGCTGCTCAACATCAACGAGCTCGTGGCTGGCTTCCGGCTGTTTCCGAGCTACATCCGGGTGGGCGGCCTGCGCGAGGACCTGCCGCGCGGCTTCCACGACGCCGTGAACGCGTTTCTCGATCGGTTTCCGGGCAAGCTCGCCGAGTACGAGGATCTCCTCACACAGAACGACATCTTCAAGAAGCGCACCGAGGGCGTTGGCGTTCTCACGCGCGAAGAAGCGATTGCATATGGCCTGGCTGGACCGATTGCGCGGGGATCGGCCTGCGCCTACGACGTGCGCAAGGCGTTCCCGTACCTGAACTATGCGACCTACGACTTCGACGTGCCGACGGGAACCGAGGGCGATGTCTACGCCCGGTACCGGGTGCGCATGGCGGAGATGCGCGAGAGCGTGAAGATCTGCCGCCAGGCGATTGCGCGGATCACGCCGACCGGCGAGTGGGCCGTCAACGACACCCGAGTGGTGCCGCCGCCGAAAGACCGCGTCTATACCGAGATGGAAGCGCTGATTCAGCACTTCCTGATCTACTCGCAAGGCTTCACGGTGCCCGAGGGCGACGTGTACGTTCCTGTCGAGGGGCCGCGCGGCGAGCACGGCGTCTACGTCATCTCCGACGGCACGAATCGTCCCTGGCGGATCAAGATGCGGCCGCCCTCATTCCTCGCGTGCCAGGCACTGCAGAAGCTGGTTGTCGGCGGCATGATCGCGGACATCGTCGCCATCATCGGGTCGCTGGACGTCGTCATGGGAGATGTTGACCGGTGAGCTTTCATCCCGAGATGCAGTACGCGCCGGCCAGGTTCCACAAGTCGGAACGGACGCTGGCCGAGCCAGGCGGCGTGTTCGAGTACTCGCCGGAGAACCAGGCGCGGTTCAACGAGATCGTGACGCACTATCCGCCGGACCAGCGGAAGTCCGCAATCCTGTACGCGTTGTTCCTGGTGCAGCGGCAGCAGGGCTCCGTGACCCGCGCGGCGATGCGTTTCATCGCCGGCCAGATCGGCTGCACCGCGGCAGAGGTCGAGGACGTTGTCACCTACTACACGATGTTCTACACGCGCCCGGTCGGAACGTACGTGCTGAACGTCTGCCGCACGTTGCCCTGTGCGCTGCGCGGCGCCGAGCGAGTGACCGAAGAGCTGAGCGCAGCGCTCGGGATCCAGCCCGGTGAGACCGATCCGACAGGGACGTTCACGCTGCTCGAGGTCGAGTGTCTCGGGGCGTGCGACCGCGCGCCGGTCGTGATGGTGAATGACGACTGGCACGAATGTCTGGCGCCGGAGCGCGCGGGGCAGTTCGTCGAGGGTCTCCGGACGATGGGCCCCGGCGTGCTGAGCGGCTGTCATCTGCACGTGGAACGAAGGCGTACGTAAGCGATCATGGCGTTCGAACCAATCCTGACGAAGCATGTCCGCGAGCCGGACGCCTTCACGCTCGACTTCTACGTGAAGCACGAACGCGGCTACGCAGCCCTCCGCACGGCCGTGACGACGATGAAGCCGAACGAGGTGATCGAGCGTGTCAAGGACTCCGGCCTTCGCGGCCGCGGCGGCGCCGGGTTTCCAACCGGGCTGAAGTGGCAGTTCGTCCTCAAGGACACGCCCAAGCCGAGGTACATCTGCTGCAACGCCGACGAGAGCGAGCCCGGCACCTTCAAGGACCACGTGCTCATGGAGCGCAACCCGCATCTGCTGATTGAAGGGTGCGCCATCGGCTGCTATGCGATCGGGGCCAAGGTTGCCTACATCTACATCCGCGGCGAGTTCTACCACGTGCAGCTCGTGCTCGAGGCTGCCGTCGAAGAGGCGTACCGGGCCGGGTTTCTCGGGAAGAACATCCTCGGCTCCGGCTTCGACTGCGATGTCTTCATTCATCGCGGCGCTGGCGCGTACGAAGCGGGCGAGGAAACGGCGCTCATCGAGTCGCTCGAAGGCAAGCGTGCGCAGCCGCGCCTCAAGCCACCGTTCCCGGCCGTGGCGGGTCTCTACCAGTGTCCGACCGCGGTGAACAACGTCGAAACGCTCTGCAACGTTCCGTCGATCGTCCTGAACGGCGCCGACTGGTACTCGTCTCTGGGACCCGAGAAGAACGGGGGGCCGAAGCTCTATTGCGTCAGCGGTCATGTCAAGAAGCCGGGCGTGTACGAAGCGTCGATGTACACGACGCTCAAGGAGCTGATCTACGACTACGCCGGCGGCGTCCTCGACGATCATCCGCTCAAGGCCGTGATTCCCGGCGGCTCGTCCGTGCCGCTCCTGCTGCCCGATCAGCTGAATACGCCGGCCAGCTTCGATGCGGTTCAGAAAGCAGGGTCGCTGCTCGGCTCGGCGGGCATCATCGTGCTGGACGACACCGTGTGTATGGTCTGGCTGGCGATGAACCTGCTCAATTTCTATCGGCACGAATCGTGCGGCAAGTGTACGCCGTGCCGCGAGGGCACGGACTGGCTCCTGAAGCTGCTGCAGCGCATCGAACGCGGCGAGGGACAGCCGAAGGATCTTGACCTGCTGTTCGGCGTCTCGAGCAACATCACCGGCAAGACACTGTGTGCGTTCGGCGACGCGGCCGCGACGCCCGTGCTGACGACGATGAAGCTGTTCCGCGGGGAGTACGAGGCGCACGTCCGCGAGGGCCGATGCGTGCTACCGGCCGAATGGCGCGCGAGGCAGCCGGTCCTCGCGGGGCACCACTAGTAGGCAGTAGGCAGTAGGCAGTGAGCCCCTAAGCCCTGAGCCCTAAGCCCTGAGCCAGATAATGATCCCGATCACCATCGCGCAACTGGCCATCATCGGCTTCGCGTTCTTCATGCTGTTGAACTCGGCGGCGATCATGGTCTACGTCGAGCGGAAGGTCTGCGCCTTCCTGCAGCAGCGCGTCGGCCCCACGCTGACGGGCCCTGCGGGCCTCCTGCAGCCGCTGGCCGACATCGTGAAACTGATCTTCAAGGAAGAGCTGCGCCCGAAGGCGGCCGATGCGTTTCTGTTCACGCTGGCGCCCTGCATTGCCGCCGTTGCGGCGTTCGCGGCGTTTGCCACCGTGCCCTTCGGGGCCGAGACCACCTTCTTCGGCCTGCTCGACCAACCTGTCGGCCTGCACGTCTCGGACGTGAACGTCGCCGTGCTCGTGGTGTTCGCCGTCTCCTCGATGGGCGTGTACGGAATCGTGCTCGCGGGCTGGGCGTCGAACAGCAAGTACTCGCTGCTCGGCGCGCTGCGATCGTCCGCGCAGATGATCAGCTACGAGTTGTCCTACGGGATGGCGCTCGCGTCGGTGATCCTCGTCGCGGGATCGCTGTCGCTCCGAGACATCGTCGACGGCCAGGCAGGTGCCTGGTTCGGTTTCCTGCCCCGGTGGTACGTGTTCATCCAGCCGCTGGCCTTCCTGATTTACATGATTGCCGGCATTGCAGAGACCAACCGCGCGCCCTTCGACTTCCCCGAGGCTGAACAGGAGCTCGTCGCCGGGTATCACACCGAGTACAGCTCGATGCGCTTCGCCATGTTCTTCATGGCCGAGTACATCAACATGGTGACCGTCTCCGCGGTCGCGACGGACTTGTTTCTCGGCGGCTGGCACGGCCCGCTCATCCCGGTTCAATTCGGCTGGGTGTGGTTCCTGTTGAAGGTCGGGTTCCTGCTGTTCGTCTACGTGTGGATCCGATGGACCCTGCCGCGCATCCGTTACGACCAGTTGATGCAGTTCGGATGGAAGTGGCTGCTGCCGGCTGCGGTACTGAACGTGATCGCCACGGCGGCGGGAATTCTGTACTTCGGAGCGTGACCCGATGGTCTTCTATCTCTTCGCGGCGATTGCCGTTGTCTCGTCGGCGCTCGTGATCGGACAGCGCAATCCGATCTACAGCGTGCTGCTGCTCATCGCGTCCTTCGGCGCGATCTCGGGTCTCTACGTGCAGCTCGACGCACCGTTTCTGGCCGTCATTCAAATCATCGTTTATGCCGGCGCGATCATGGTGCTGTTTCTGTACGTCGTCATGCTGTTGAACGCCCCTCGGGAGGACGCAGCCGAATGGGACCGGCTTCACCCGGTGCGGCATCCGAACGCGGCACGGTTCGGCGCCGTGCTCGCGACGCTGCTGGTCGTGCAGCTCGGGTGGGCGTTGTCGCGGACGCTCGGCGTCCGGGAGGCCGTGGGCGCGCGCGCGGACGCGACGGTCGTGAGCTCGGTGCGCGCGCTCGGGCGGACGCTCTTCACCGATTACCTGTTCGCGTTCGAGGCGACATCCATCCTCATCCTCGTGGCGATGGTCGGCGCGGTTTTCCTGGCGCGGCGGGAAGTGGACCAGCGATGACGCCTCTCAGTCACTATCTGATTCTGTCCGCGACGCTGTTCGCGATCGGCACGGCCGGCGTGTTCATGCGCCGGAACCTGATCACGATTCTTCTCTCGATCGAGATCATGCTGAACGCCGTCAACCTGACGTTCGTGGCGTTCGGACGTTACCTCGGCACGGTGAACGGCCAGATCATCGTGACCTTCGTGATGACCGTGGCGGCGGCCGAAGCGGCGGTCGGCCTGGCAATCGTGGTCGCGCTGTACCGTCACCGGGAGTCGCTGAACCCGGATGCCTTCACCGCATTGAAGTGGTAGCGAGACCCGCGTGCTGTCGTTGATTCCGCTCTTCCCGTTTGTCGGCTTCGTGGTGAACGCGATGTGCGGCCGCCGGCTGTCGAAAGGCCTCTCCGGCGGCCTTGCGTCGCTCGTGATGTTCGCGTCGTTCGTCGTGTCCGTGATTGCGGTGTGGCAGCTCGCCAGCCTGGCGCCCGACCGCCGCGTCATCGACCAGACGCTGTACACGTGGATTGCATCGGGCGATTTCGTTGTCGATCTGACGTTCCGGCTCGACCCGCTCTCCGCCGTGATGATTCTGGTCGTCACGGGCATCGGGTTCCTCATTCACGTGTACTCGACGGCGTACATGCACGACGAAGTCCCGCCGGAGTACGGGCGGTACTTCTCGTACCTGAACCTGTTTGCCGCGTTCATGCTCGTGCTCGTGCTGGCTGCGAGCTTCGTGGTCATGTTCGTCGGATGGGAAGGCGTCGGCCTCTGCTCGTATCTGCTCATCGGGTATTGGTACGAGAAGAAAAGCGCGTCGGATGCGGGGAAGAAAGCCTTCATCACCAACCGAATCGGCGACTGGGGCTTCATCCTCGGCATCTTCCTGATCGACTCGACGTTCGGCACGCTCGACTTCCGGACCGTCCAGAACCTCGCGGGCACGATGCCGATCGAGACGGCGCAGTTCGGCGTCCTCTCGTTGATCTGCCTGTTTCTGTTCATCGGCGCCACCGGCAAGAGCGCGCAGATTCCGCTGTACGTCTGGCTGCCGGACGCGATGGAGGGCCCGACGCCCGTGTCCGCGCTGATCCACGCGGCGACGATGGTAACCGCCGGCGTGTACATGGTGGGGCGCAACGCCGTGCTGTTCTCGCACGCGCCGATGGTGATGGAAGTCGTCGCGATCGTCGGCGTGCTGACGGCGCTGATGGCGGCGTCGATCGGCCTCGTGCAGTACGACATCAAGCGCGTGCTGGCGTATTCGACCGTCTCGCAGCTCGGGTACATGTTCACCGCGATGGGCGTCGGCGCGTTCTCGGCTGGCGCGTTCCACCTGATGACGCACGCGTTCTTCAAGGCGCTGCTCTTCCTCGGGAGCGGTTCGGTCATCCACGCGATGGGCGGCGAGCAGGACATGCGTCGGATGGGCGGCTTGAAGAGGTATATGCCGAAGACGCGCGCGACGATGTTCATCGGGGCCCTCGCGATCGCGGGGATCCCGCCGCTCTCGGGGTTCTTCAGCAAGGACGAGATTCTCTTCAAAGCGTTTCTTTACAACAAGGCAGTCTGGG
>DASYQV010000095.1:0-5714 GCA_036005125.1 Vicinamibacterales bacterium | reverse complement strand
CCTCTCGATCGATGTGCCGGACGCACGGCGGCCGGCACCCACCGGCGGCGGAATGGGGGCCAGCCTTTGCGCATCTCCGCGACTCAGCGCTCTCTGCGTGAAACGTCTCAGCGAACTCCGCCCACTCTCCGTTCAATCAGCGACGCAAGTTGACCACCTAATTTCGATCGGGCTTCTTAATCATGAATCACGAATCATGAATCACGAATGCTAAATCCCGGGCCCCGACTCACTCCTCAATCTTGCTGCGATGCTTGCGTCGCCGCCAGATGCGCTTGGTCCGGTCCTCGTGGGCGCCTCCCGTCTGACGCGGCAGCGGGGCGCGCCCCACGACTTGCGCTCGGGGCGCCCTGAGCAACGTCGAAGGGCGCGGCCTAGCGGGCTTGCTCGGCTTCTTCGGGCGGGCCGGCAATGGTTTCCTCCACGGTCACGACTTGCGCCGTCGGCGCGGCGCGCGGGAACGTCATCCGCAACAGCGGCGGCGTCACCATCGTCGTGACGAGCACCATGATCACCGACGCCGAGAACACGTCGCGGCCGATCAGGTTATTGGCCAGTCCGTACCCGGCGACGATGAGCCCTACCTCCCCTCGGGAAATCATGCCCACGCCGACGCGGATCGACTCCTGTGTGTTGAACCCGAAGGCGCGTGCGAACACTCCGCACCCGATCGCCTTGCCGACGATCGCCACGACGAGGAGCACGATCGTAAACGCCGCCCGCTCGCCAAGTTCCCGGCCGTTCGCCTGCAGACCGATGCTGATGAAGAAAATCGGTACGAACATCGAGTACGTGAGCGGGTGTACGCCCTGGTCGATGCGCTCCTTGAACGGCGTCTGCGCGAAGAGCACGCCTGCGAGGTACGAACCGGTGATGGCCGCTACTGAACCGATGTACTCGGCGGCCCAGGCGTAAAGGAAGGCGACGACCAGCACCATGGCCAGCAGTCCCTGGCTGACGCCGAGCCGGGATGCCCACTCGAGCACCGGCGTGAACCAGCGGCCCGCGAAGATGCCCGCCGCGAAGAACAGCGCGATGCGCAGGCCGACGAGCATGATCTGCGAGAGATCGACGCCCGCCTCCGAAGCCTTGGCGAACGCCACCACGAGCGACAAGACGATGATCCCCATGACGTCGTCGATGACGGCGGCGCCGAGGATCGTCGAGCCCTCACGCGTTCGCAGCGCGCCGAGCTCGAGGAGCGTCTGCGCGGAAATGCTCACGCTCGTCGCGGTGAGAATCGCGCCGACGAAGATGCCTTGCCAGAACAGCGGCAGACCGAAGGCGACGGCTGTCGCGGCGCCGCCGGCCATCGGCAGCACCACGCCTCCGAACGCGGCCCAGAATGCCACCTTTCCAACCCGGCGCATTTCCTCGAGGTCCGTTTCGAGGCCTGCCACGAACATCAGCAGGAGGACACCGATGTCCGCCAGATCGCGGATGAGTGGGAGCAGGCCTGGCGTTCCCTCTCCGCCTTCAACTTCGTGGGCGAACATCGGCCAGCCGAGGACGTTCGCCACCGTCGGGCCGAGCACCAGGCCAGCGAGAATTTCACCGAAAACGGCAGGCTGACCGATCCGGGCGGCCAATACGCCGGCCATCTTGGAGGCAATGACGATCAGGATGAGGAGCAGGAGCAGCTGCAGGAAATGGGACATCTACTGGAGTGTACCTTCGGAATACAAGGGGCCGTTCCGCTCCCACCCCACCGCGCAGGCGCGGTGGGGGCCGCGCTCCCACCCCACCGCACAGGCGCGGTGGGGGCCCCGCTCCCACCCCACCGCGCAGGCGCGGTGGGGGCCCCGCTGGAACGGCCCGAACATCGCGGCCACTCCGCGAGGCGCGAGGAAATTGTATTAGAATCGCAGACGATTCGGGCCGGCCGCTTTGAGCTTTAAGCCTTTTGTCTGACGCGATGGTCGAGCGTCGCCCACCCCAGAGCAGAATCGAACGCGCCGCCCTCGTTGGCCTCGTCGCCGCCGGTGCCCGCCGCATCGAGGCTGAGCAGTCGCTCGACGAGCTCGCGGGCCTTGCGGATGCTGCGGGCGCGGAGGTCGTGCTGCGGATGCTGCAGGAGCGCCCGAAGCCCGATCCCGCCACGTTCATCGGGAGCGGCAAGGTCGCGAGCCTCGCGGCCGCGTGCGCGGAGGCGGATGTCGATGTGGTGATCTTCGACAACGAGCTGACGCCGGCTCAGCTCCGGCAGCTCGAGGAAAAGCTCGAGCGGAAGGTCGTCGATCGCACGCAATTGATTCTTGACATCTTCGCCCGCCGGGCGCGGACGCGCGAAGGGAAGTGGCAGGTCGAGCTGGCACAGCTCAAGTATTTACTGCCGCGGCTGGTTGGCGCGGGCACCGCGCTCTCGCGCCTGGGCGGCGGCATCGGTACGCGCGGGCCCGGCGAGACGAAGCTTGAGACCGATCGCCGGCGGATCCGCGTGCGCATCCAGGCCGTTCAGCGTGAGATCGATCACGTCCGTCAGCGGCGTTCGCAGTTGCGCGAGCGCCGGCAGAAACACTCCGTGCCGACCGTTGCGCTCGTCGGATACACGAATGCGGGAAAGACGACGCTCTTCAACCGCCTGACGAACGAGACGGCGGTCGCGTCGGATGCGCTCTTCGTCACGCTCGACCCGCTCGTGCGGCAGGTGAGGCTGCCCGACAGCGGCGAACTGCTCGTGTCCGATACGGTCGGCTTCATCGACCGGCTGCCGCACGCGCTCATCGCCGCGTTCCGCGCCACGCTCGAAGAGGTGGCGGAAGCCGACCTCGCGCTGCACGTGATTGACTCGGCGAGCCCGGATCGCCAGCGGCATCTGGCCGCCGTCAGGCGCGTGCTCGAGGAAGTCGGTGCGGCGGACGTGCCGGTCATCGAGGTGTACAACAAAGTCGATCTGATCGGGCCCGACGAGCAGCGTCGGCTGCAGAACAGCGATCCGGCGGCGGTCCTCATCTCGGCACAGACCGGCAGCGGTGTCGGCGAGCTGCTGCAGGTGGTTGCCTCACGGCTGGCGCTCGACACACGGCGGATCACGATTACGTTCGACAACAGCAAGGAATTCGACCGCCAGCAGATCTCGCGTCTGTACCGGGTGGCGCGCGTGATCAGCCATGTCGCCACCAACGGCCGCGTGGTGATCGAAGCCGACGTCCCACGCCGGTTCATCGAACGGCTGACTACTCCCATCAGCGAGGAAGAGACACGAGCATGATGCGCCATCTCGGACGCCTCGGAGCGGTGCTGCTGCTCATCTCGCTCGGGGCCTGTGCGGCACGGACGCCGGCGCCGCCGCCGTTGCCGGCATCCGTGCGGTACCCCGACTTCATGTACCCCGTCGTGCCGGAGGGCCTTCGTTCGGCGCCGACGGTCCAGGGCGTCGACAGCGGCTGGCGTTTTCTCCAGAACGGCGACCTCCGCGGCGCGAGCCGCGAGTTCAGCGCTGCGCTCAAGCGAACGCCGCGACTGTACCCGGCTGAAGCAGGCGCCGCATACGTCGCCCTTGCCGATCATGACCACAACGAGGCGCTGAGAAGGTTCGACGCCGTCCTGTCGCAGGCGCCTTCCTACGTTCCGGCGCTCGTGGGCAAGGGCCAGGCGCTGCTGGCCATGCAGCGCGAGGGCGAAGCCCTGCTCGCCTTTCAAGCGGCGCTCGTGGCCGACCCCTCGCTCGTTGACGTGCGGCGGCGCGTCGAGGTCCTGCGGTTCCGTGGTCTGCAGGAAGTCATCGAACACGCACGAGCGTCTGCGGCGTCGAACCGGCTGGACGAGGCCCGGGTCGGCTACCAGGCCGCGCTCGCCTCGTCGCCCGACAGCGCGTTTCTCCATCGCGAGCTGGGCCTCGTGGAGCGGCGTCGGGGCGACACCGAGGCCGCGATGGCGGAGTTCCGCCGTGCGTCCGAGCTCGACGCGAGCGACGCGGCGTCACTCGTGCAGATAGGAGACATTCAGGAACAGCGTCTGGACCTCGCCGGAGCCGAAGCGGCATATCGCAAGGCGGCCGCCATCGAGCCGACCGCCGAGCTCACACGCCGCATCGCCGGCATCGTCGCCAAGGCACGGGAAGCGAAGCTCCCGTCCGAGTTCCGCGCGATTCCCGCAGCGTCTCAGATCACCCGCGGTGAGCTGGCCGCCCTCATCGGTGTGCGCCTCGAAGACCTGCTGGACGACGTGAAGCCGCGACAGGTCGTCATGACCGACGTCCGCAACCACTGGGCGGCCGCCTGGATCACGCGTGTGGCGGCCGCGGGTGTGCTCGAGCCCTTCGCGAACCACACGTTCCAGCCGCGTACCGGGATGAGGCGCGTTGATCTTGCCGCGGCGGTGAGCCGACTCCTGACGCTTGTCGCCGCCAGGAACCCCGAGTTGCGCGCGAGATGGGCTGAAGTGAAGCCGAAGATCGCGGACGTCGGCGTCGGGCACCTGAGCTATCCAGCCGTGTCGCTGGCGGTCGCCTCTGGTGTCATGCCGCTGCTCGACAACGACCGGTTCGCGGTCGGGCAGGCCGTCACGGGCGCCGAAGCGGTCGACGTCATCGGGCGCGTGCTCATGCTGGCACGCCGTCCCAGTTGATCGTGGGCGTCCTGACCGTCGCAAACCAGCTCACGTTCCTGCGCATCCTCCTGATTCCCGCGTTCGTGCTGCTGGTCACGTACGGCTATCTCGGATGGGCGCTGCTGGTCTTTCTGACCGCCGGCGTCACCGATGCGCTCGATGGCCTGATCGCCCGCCGGGCCGACCAGCGCACCAGCCTCGGCGCCTGGCTCGATCCGATGGCCGACAAGCTGCTGCTCGTCACGACGTTCATCGTCCTCACGCTTCCCGCCGTCGAGCTGACGCATCACGTCCCGTTGTGGCTCACGATCCTCATCATCAGCCGCGACGTGGTCATTGTCGGCGTGGTGGCCATCGTCAATCTCGCGGTCGGTCCCCGTACCTTCCGCCCGTCGATCTGGGGAAAGCTGGCCACCGCCACCTACATCGTGACGAGCGTCGTCTTCCTGTATTTCAACTGGCGGCACCAGATGTCTGTCGTGATCGACCTGGTGATCTGGACCGCGCTCGCGGCGACGCTCGTCTCGAGCGCAGACTACGTGGTCAGCATGAGACGTCTGATCAACGAGAGCACCTAGAGCGGCGACTCGTAGGTCAAAGGTCAAAGGTCAAAGGGCAAAGGTCAAGTCAAAGGTGTAGGTCCTAGGTATAGGTCCCAGGTATAGGTCCCAGGTTATAGGTCCCAGGTATAGGTCCCAGGTATAGGTCCCAGGTATAGGTCCCAGGTATAGGTCCCAGGTATAGGTCCCAGGTATAGGTCCCAGGTATAGGTCCCAGGTATTGGTCCTCTTCACCGAGGACCTTCACCGAGGACCTTCACCGAGGACCTTCACCGAGGAACATACCCACACCTTTGACCTGACCTTTGACCTGACCTTTGACCTTTGACCTTTGACCTGACCTTTGACCTGACCTTTGACCTTTGACCTTTGACCTTTGACCTTTGACCTGACCCCCGCCCTCTGACCTACGAAAGAACAAGTTTGTTTCGGAAGTAGTCCACCGTCTTGAGCAGTCCCTCCTCGAGGCCGACGTGCGGTTCCCAGCCGAGGATCGTCCGCGCTCGCGTGATGTCCGGCCGGCGCTGCTTCGGGTCGTCCACCGGCAGCGGCTTGTAGACGATCCGGCTCCGGGATCCGGTGAGCGTGATGATCGTGCGCGCG
>DASYQV010000094.1:0-7755 GCA_036005125.1 Vicinamibacterales bacterium | reverse complement strand
GGAGCAGGTATCGTGGCTGATTCTGCGGCGCGGACTGCTGCAGCTCGGCATCGGCCTCGCCATCGGTCTGGTCTGCGCCTATTTCGCGAGCGGCGTGCTGTCGCAGCTGCTCGTGCAGATGACCCCTACCGATCCGATCACATTCGTCGGCATCACGATGTTGCTGCTCGTCGTGACGATCGCCGCATGCCTGCTCCCTGCACGCCGTGCGATGCGGGTTGATCCGGTGGTGGCGCTGCGCGCGGAATAGCGCGCGGGCTGAAGGCTTAAGGCTTAGGGCTTAGGTCCTGATTCTCGAATCTGCGCCCGAGCACCCCGCGATCATGCCGGGGATTCAGGCCCTCAGCCTTGAGCCTTGAGCCCTAAGCCCTAAGCCGCGCGTCGAGTCTCGCCAAACCGCGGCCATGATCATCGCCGCGGTTTGACGAGATCCGCGCGGCTCGGTCGCAGCTTCGAGAAATCCTCTGCGGAGATGATGTAGTACCACGGCGAAAATCTCGCGCGCAGCAGCGCGATGCGCTGCTCGCCTTCCTCGGTCGACCGGCCGGGCGGACTGGCAGACGTCGGGTCGTACGCTGCCATGATGAAGAGATATCGGTTCTCGCGTGGCGGCGGCGCATCCTTCGCGGCAGGGGCCTTCGACGTGTCGTTGGCCGGCGGCGCACTCGTCGGCGTGCCGGCCGCCACCTCGCCGAATCGAAGCGTGTAGAAGATGCCCGAGACCGTGTGAACGATGATTTCACCCTCGTTCGACAGAAGCTGGCCGTCGGCTGCGGCGTAAAACCCCTTGCGGGCGAGGTCCTGCACGTCCTCCTGTGACACGCGAGGACCCTCGGCGCTCCGATTCAACATGGCGGTGATACCCGGCGGCTTCGGCAGCACGCCGACGATGCGAAGACCGATGAGCGGCGCGAGCACCCGGTTGACTGCAGCGATGTCGACTTTTTCCGTGCCCGCATTGCTCACCAGGGTCCATGCGCCCTCGCCCTTCCTTTGAAGTCGCAGCGATTCCCGCATGTTCACCGAACCGCTTCGTTCGTCGACCGAGTAGTTCCGGATCGCGATGTCGTCGATCTCTTCGCGCTTCACCTGCAGCACGTCGCGCTCGATCCAGTCGGCGAAATCGGCGGACACGTTGAGGTCGCCCACCCGGCTGAGATACACGCGCTTCTGGCCGGGAACCCGCACGTAGCGGTATCCCTGGCGCCCCTCGGCCGTGTTTCCCACAATCAGCTCGGCCAGCAGCCGCTCGTTCTGACCGCGAATCGTGACCCGGGTCCCGCGCCCCTTGAGATCGGGGAGCGAGACGTCGAGCGGATCCAGGACACCAAGCCGCCGATGGTCGGCGGTGTTGTCGCTCACGAAGTCGTCCTTCCGCACAGCGATGATGGCGGCCGCGGACTGGGCGAGCCTGTCCCTGGCGTCGGTCGGATAGTCGAACTGCGACGGGATCGTCCACCGCCCGTTGCGGTTGAGCACCTTCAAGGCGCGCGGCGCGCCGTTGGTCTCATCGAATTCGACGACTTCCAGCGAGGCCGCGGCATTGGGATCGGTGAACTCCGGAAAGAACACCTGCCCGCGATCCGAGAAGACGTCGGGCGTCCGCGCACGCGGCGTTGTCGCCCACGCGACGATGACTACGAGGAGCGCCGCGCCGCAGATCGCGATCGTTTTTCGTGTCTCGCTCATTCCGACCCGTCCCAGGCTAGGAAGGCCACGAAGGACGTTGCCACGAAGGTCACAGCGCGGCCAACCAGGCAACGCGTGTCATGTTTGGTTGCGGCGTTGGCCGCGCTGTGTCCTTCGTGGCGAAACCTTCGTGCTCTTCGTGGCTAATCGTTCCTCAATCGTCCAGCCGCGCGCGCGCCCTCGCGTTCGCGCCGGGTTCGACGCGCAAAGATCACGAGGCCCAGCAACACCACGGGAACCGGCGGCAGCAGCACGGCAATCAGGCGAATCGTGCCCCGGATCCGCCGTATCTCCGCCTCCATCGTCTCGCGGCTCGCTTGAACCTTGGCCTCTTTCTCCGTCGCGATGTTGCTTTCGAGCACGCGCAGCCGGCGTTCCTCGGCGGCTTGGACGTTGCGCGTCATGATCTGGCGGGCGAGCGCATCGAGGTCGCGTCTGGATTCGATCTCCTGTACCCGTGTCTTGAGCCGCGCCCGCGCGTCCTCGAGCGCGGCCTGTGCATCCTTCTCCGCCTGCTGCTCCTCGCGAGCGCGCTGCTCCACAAAGCGCCGCGTCTGTGCCTCGACGCGCTCGAGCGTCCGGTGGCGTACGCGTCGATCGCGAAGCGGGATGAACGACTCGTCGCCGGCCAGCACGTCCATCGAATTCAAGAAGAATTCGACGTTGTCGAATCGGGCGTTGATTGGCGCGGCCTGGCGGACCTCGAAGAAGTAGTCGGAAATGAAGTCGAGATCCGCAATCACGATGACGTTCGTGGGTGCGCCTGCCGGCGTGGGTGCGTCCCCGCTTCCCTGCCCGCCCGTCTTGGCGACTGGGCTGGATGTCTTCGGCCGGACGTGTGCCGCGAGCACGTACCGACGCCCGTCGGCCTCGTGAGTCTGTGAGGTGGCGAGCACCGGCCCGTTGGGGGTTGGCTGCGTCGCCTGGAAGAAGCCGATGGCGCCCGACTGCGTGCCCGTCTGCAGGAGCGGCTCGAAGGTGAAGGCGTTCTCGTCGGCGGCGAGCAGATAGCCGGGATACAGCATCAGTACTTCCTGCAGCCCGCGCGTCGCGGGATGACGGCGGCTCAGCGCGTCGGGGTTGCCGTTGCGTGGCGACACGAATACCGCTTCCGGCGGCAGACCCGTCATGTCGGGATGCGCGTTGAAGCTGTCCCACGCGATGCGCGCCGGCACCCAGTTCACGCCGAGATCGACGAGCATCTGCCGGACGTTGCCGTAGTTCACCGTGACGTTGCTCTCTTGCTTCTTGTACGGGTTGATTTGAGCCGCGACGGGCGCCGCGGGCGACAACGCGATGTCCAGCGTCGGGAGCGGATCCACGACAATCAGCGTCGGCGTCCCTTTCTTGATTCGGTCGGTGACGAGCTCCATCTCGCTCACCGTCAGGCGCGACGGGAGCACGACGAGCATGGCGTCGAACTCTCCCTGGAGCGCGCCGTACGGCGTGAGCTCGACCACGTCGTACTGTTTTCGCAGCTCGTCGACGACCGCCCATGGGAACTGCGGCCGCCGGGTTGCGTAGTCCACCCCGCCAAAGAGGTTCACATCCTTGTCGATGACGCCGATGCGTTTGCGGCTGCCTCGGGTCACGACGCGCAGCGCCCTCGCGATCTCGTATTCAGCCGAAAAGCCGCGCTCGACAAACGGAATCACCTGCTCGTCGGGCCCGGATGTCAGCGCGACGCCGAGATAAAGATTGTCGATCGATTCGCCGCTGTAGGGATCCGCTACGGAACGAGGCGTGATGCCAAAGCGTTCACGCGCACGCTGCGCCTCCGGCGAGTACGGCTCGGTTTCCTCGACGACCATCGTGACCTTGCCGCCGCTGAGGGACTCGATCCCGCGCAGGACGGCCAGCAGGTTCTCGCGAGGCTGGACGAACATCTGCGGCACGTCCGGGCTGACATACACCTGAATCACCACCGGACGGTCCGCCGGGAGCCCCGCCACCAGGCTGCGCGTTTCCGCGCTGAGCGAGTGCATGCGCTCGGCGGTGAGGTCCAGCCGCGCGCCCGCGCGCATCGCCATCACCGTGAGCGACCCGAGCAGCACGGCGAGCGCCACCGCGCGCGCGAGGTGGTGCAGCCAGAGATAGCGCGACGCACGGTCGTGCGGCCAGTGCCGTTGACCCAGGACGACAACGTTCAGATAGAGGAAGAATCCGGCAAGGAACACGAAGTACAACACCGCGGGGAGCTCGATGAGGCCGCGTGCGAAGTCGCGGAAGTGGTGCGAGACGGCGAGCGGGGCGAGCCGCCGGCCGAGCGACGCGTTGAACGTGCCTGCGGCGTCGGCCACGCCGATCGGGACGGCGCAGAAGAGCGATCCCAGAATGAACGCGATCGTCGTATTGGACGTCGCGAGTGACGCGAGCATCCCCACCGGGATGAGCGCGGCCCCGGCAAGCCAGAAGCCGAGGTACGTCGCGCTCATCAGCCCGAGATCCGGGCTGCCCAGCCACATGAGCACGATGACGTGACTGAGAGAGAGGAGCAGCGAGGCCGTGAACACGCCCAGCACCGCGGCGTACTTTCCGAGGACGAGGTCCACGTCGCGCGCCGGCAGTGTCAGCAGCAGTTCATCCGTGCCTTGCTTGCGCTCATCAGCCCACACGCTCATCGTCAGGGCGGGGACGAAGAAGGCAAGTATGTACGGGAAGACCTCGCTGAGCTGATCGAGGTTGGCCAGATTGTTCAGAAAGAACCGCGGCCGCCAGAAGGCCGCCGCCGCACTCAGAAACACGAAGAGGGTGACGAAGACGTAGCCGGTGGGGTTGTTGAAATACCGCCGCAGATCCCGCCGGGTGATCGCCCACACGATCCGGCTGTTCACACGCTGGTTCATCACAGTGTTTGTGGCGCGAACGTCAACGTGTCGCGCTCATGTCGGGCGCCGCGCCCGTCCCGTATCCGCCCTCGCCCTCGCGGGTCAGCCGATAGAACGGCTCTTCGAGCGATCCGTTCTCGGCAAGCTCCGCGGGCGTTCCGTCGAACACCAGCCGGCCGTCGTGAATCAGGAGAACACGGTCGGCAATCGCCTCCACTTCCTGAAGGATGTGCGTCGACACGAGCAACGTTTTCGACCTCCCGAGACTTCGGACCTCGGCGCGAAACTGGCGAATCTGATTCGGATCGAGGCCGGCTGTCGGTTCGTCCATCACGAGAATGGGCGGATCGTGCAACAACGCCTGCGCGAGGCCCACGCGCTGGCGCAGGCCCTTCGAGAGCTTGGCGATCGGTTTGTCCAGCACCGCTCCCAGATCGCATTGGCTCACCACGACGTCGAGGCGGGCTGCGAGCGTGTCGCGGGTCAAGCCCCGCGCGTTACCGAAGAATCCCAACAGCTCGCGCGCCGTCATGTCCGGATAGAGCGGCCCGTTCTCTGGCAGGTACCCGATCCGCGCGGCCACCGCCAACCGATCGCGCTGCACGTCGAAGCCGGCCACGGTCGCCGTGCCGTCGCTCGGCGCCAGGTATCCGGTCAGAATCCGCATCATTGTCGTCTTGCCCGCGCCGTTGGGCCCGAGAAGGGCGACAATCTGCCCCTCCGGGATGTCGAACGACACGCGGGACAGCGCGACGAAGGAGCCGTAGAACTTCGTGAGTTGCTGTGCCTGAATGATCATGCGCGATTGCCCGGGGGCCGCGATTTTCGCAAAGTATATCCAAAGTCGACTCGGCCACAACTTCGTGGGACCGCGGGGAGCGATTTGGAATACACTCACCCCATGATTCGCGCAGTCCTCGCCGTCGCGCTCCTGCTGACAGCGCCGCCGATTTCTGCGGTCCAGTCGTCCTCCACGCGGACGGCCGCGCGCACCATCATCACTGAGGTCCGCGACCTCATCGCCAGGGACGAGTTCGCGGCCGCGGAAAGAACGCTCCGGCAGTTCATCGCCGCCAATGGCGCCACGCCGGATGCCCTGGAGGCTCTATCCTGGCTCGGACGAGGGGCGCTGGCGAGAAAGCGTCTGGACGAAGCGAACCGCTTCGCCATGGAGACCTACGGTCTGTCGCTCGAGGCGCTCAAAACACGACAGCTCGACGACGAGCCGCGCCTGCCGATTGCGCTCGGCGCCGCGATTGAGGTGCAGGCGCACGTGCTGAGCGCGCGCGGGCAGCGATCCGAGGGAGTCTATCTCCTGCGGCGCGCGCTCGACGAGTATCGCTCGACCTCCATCCGCACGCGTCTCCAGAAAAACGTGAACCTGCTCAGCCTCGAAGGACAGCCAGCGCCGGCATACGACGTGTCGGAGCACGTCGGAGTCAAGCCGCCCACAATCAAGGAGCTCAATGGCCGTCCTGCCCTCCTCTTTTTCTGGGCGCACTGGTGTCCGGACTGCAAGGCGATGGCGCCCGTACTCGCGGAGCTCCAGGCCGCCTACAGGGACAAGGGGCTGACCATCGTGGCGCCGACGCAGCGATACGGATACGTCGCAAAGCGGGCGCCCGCCGATGCGAAGACGGAGATGGCGTACATCGGACAGGTCGCGAGGGACTCCTACCCCGGCGTAGACTGGACCGTTCCCGTGAGCGCGGAGTCGTTCGCCAACTGGGGCGCGAGCACGACGCCCACGGTCGTCCTGGTCGACCGTCGAGGCATCGTGCGCCTGTATCACCCGGGACAGATGGAGAAGAACGAGCTCGAGCCGCTCGTTCGCGCGGTCGTCGAGCGCGGAACCACGAACCACTAATTCATTCATGATTCGTGATTGATGATTCGTGATTTCGAAACATGATTCAAATCACGAATCGCAAATCACGAATCACAAATGATTAGCGGTTTACCGTGCGCATCCCGGGCTCGGGATAGCGCGTCCCTACTGCCACGCCGCTCGGCGCCCGACGATCGATCTCGGCCATATCTTCCGGCGTGAGCTTCACGTCGACCGCCTTGGCGTTTTCCTCGAGGGACCTGCGGCGCTTCGTGCCCGGGATGGGCACCATGTCGTCCCCGCGATGGAGTAGCCACGCCAGCGCGAGCTGCGACGGTAGACATCCCTTCTGCTGCGCCAGCGCCTCGATATGTCGCACGAGATCGAGGTTCTTCTCGAAGTTCTCTCCCTGGAATCGCGGCATGCCTCGACGCCAGTCATCGGGGGCCAAGTCCTCGAACCGTCTGATCTGGCCCGTCAGGAACCCTCGTCCGAGCGGGCTGTAGGCGACGAACCCGATGCCGAGCTCCCGTACCGTCGGCAGGATTTCATCCTCCGGATCGCGACTCCACAGGGAATACTCTGTCTGCAGTGCCGAGATCGGATGGACCCGATGGGCGCGCCGGATCGTGGCCGGGGCGGCTTCGGAGAGTCCGAGATAGCGCACCTTGCCTTCGCGTACGAGCTCCGCCATCGCACCGACGGTGTCCTCGATCGGTGTGTTGGGGTCCACGCGGTGCTGGTAGTACAGGTCAATGTGATCGACGCCGAGCCGCTTGAGCGACGCGTTGCATGCCTGGCGGACGTACTCCGGCCGCCCGTTGACCCCGAGGAAAACACCTTCAGGCGATCGCAGGTTCCCGAATTTGGTGGCGAGCGCCACCTGGTCGCGACGTCCGCGGATGGCGCGGCCCACGAGCTCCTCGTTCGTGTACGGGCCGTAGATGTCGGCCGTATCGAGAAAGGTCATGCCCAGCTCGATGGATCGATGAATCGTGGCAATCGACTCCTGCTCGTCCCTGCCGCCGTAGAAGTCCGACATGCCCATGCAGCCGAGACCGAGAGCGGAGACGGTAAGGCCCTGAGTGCCCAGACGCCGTTGGTGCAACACGCTGTGCTCCTGCTGTAGTGTCGAGCGAACGGAAAAAGACGAAAGATAACGGTATCACACAGCGAAACAGACGTACGTAGGCCGATGCGGCCTACGTATGTCGGTTTCTCCGTTACAGGTCAGCGGATGTGCAAACGATCGACGACGCGCTTCACCCGTTCCGTTTCACGGGCGAGCTGAACAGCACGGTCGTGCTCTGCCGTCGATTTGACCGTTCCTGACAGCGTCACGACGCCGTCGTCGGTGTCGATGTCGATGGCGAGCGCCGACACGTGGTCGTCGAGCGCCATCTTCGATTT
>DASYQV010000093.1:0-4927 GCA_036005125.1 Vicinamibacterales bacterium | reverse complement strand
ACCTTTGACCTTTGACCTTTGACCTACATTGATCATGAGAAGTCCGCCCAGCAGGCGGGCATTGCGAGGCTGACCAGAACGGATCGCGGCCCGGTGAACGGCTCGCGGGCGTGGGCCATCAGCATGTTGTCGAGCAGCAGCAGATCGCCGGTCTCCCACATGAACGTTCTGGTGGCTTCCGCGTAGGCGGCGCGCAGCTCGTCCAGCACGCCCGGCTCGATCGGACTCCCGTCGCCGTAGTACGTGTTGTTCGGCAGATCTTGCTCGCCGAACTGCGAGAGCAGCGCGTCGCGGATCGACGACGGGAGCGTCGAGACGTGAAAGAACGTCGCGTGATTGAACCAGACCATCTCACCCGTTCGCGGATGGCGGGCGACGGCCGGGCGGATCTGGCGCGTGGTCAGCCGATTCCCGTCGCGCCACGTCCACTTGATTCCCGCGTTCCAGCAGTACTCCTCGACAGCGGAGCGATCGTCGGTCTGGAACACGACCTGCCAGGGCAGGCCCAGACCGTCGCCGAAATTCCGCACGTAGAGCACGCGGCGCTCGATGAAGCGCTGTCGGATCGCCGGATCGATGCGGTCGAAGACGCGGCGTACATCGGTCACCGGTGTCTGTCCGCCCGTCGAGGCCGGTGTCACGCAGCAGAAGAACACGCGCCGCGGAAAGATGTGCTGATAGGAATTCTCGTTGTGCGGGAAGATTGCCTGGTCGGGCGGATGCTCGGTCGAGGTATAGACGTTCCCCCCGACCAGACGCCGCGGCGACGAGCGCTCCTTGTACGCGAGCGGGTCGCCGGCAACGGCGGCGACGATCCGGTCGAGCGCGGCGGCGCCGGCCACGTTGAATCCGCGGAAGAGGATGCCGCCGTAGGTGGCGAGGCGCGACTCGATCCATTCTTTCTGCTCGCCTGCCCACGTGGCCAGGTCGACCGCGGAGATGGTTGGCCGAACCAGCAGCACATGGCCGCTGCCGTCGTACGGCGCGGCGTTCACCAGCGTCTCGCTCGAGAGAGCAATCGGCTGGCGTCGGATCCGCCGCAGGTTCTCATGTGCGTGTACTTGTGGTTCCAGAGCCATGTTCGGCCTCCGTGCGTCCGCGGCGTCTCACCGCCGCCTGTTTAACGGTCCGCAGGAGCTCGGCGGCCGTCTCCTCGGTGCGAACCTGATCTTCCTCCTGCCGCTCGCGCGCAGCCTGTTCGATCGCCTGCATCAGATCCGACAGCCGCGTCGCGTTGCCGCGCGTCACGCGCTCGAGCGCGGCCTCCAGCATCGCCCGGATCGCCTGCATGCGCGACGGCTCGATGCGCGTGCGGTCGTACTTCAGCTCGAGCGCAAGCTGTGCCCCGGGACCGACGGCCAGCACGATGGGGTGACTCTCGGTCATGTGGTAATGCACGCCGTCCACCCGCAGTCCCTGCACGTCCCATCCCGAGACGGCCTCGCTCGGGAAGTTCTCGAAGACGAGCAGCGTCTCGAAGAGTTGAGACGTCGGCGGCACGTCGCTCCATGTCCTGATCTTCACGAGCGGAACGAATTCGTACTGCCGCTGTCTCGCCTGCTGCGCCTGGAGCGCGGCCAGCCACGTGCCCAGGTCTGCGTCATCCGGCACCTGCACGCGCACCGGCAACGTGTTGATGAACAGGCCAACCGTGCGATCGCTGCCGGGGAGCGCCGGCGGACGGCCGGCGACGACCCCGCCGAAAATGACATCGTGACTGCCGCTCAGACGACTGATGACCAGCGACCAGACGGCCTGGAGCAGCGTGTTGAGCGTCACGCGGTGGTTGCGCGTCCACGCCTTGAGCGCGGCCGTCTTGCGCGCGCCCATGGTCAGCCGGACCTGCCGCTGAACCGGACGCGCCGCATCGTAACCGGCCGGTGCCGGCATCAACGGGAACGGCGTGGCACTCGTGACCCCGCCGAGCGCGCTGCGCCAGAACCGCTCCGCCTTCCGCATGTCCTGATGCTGAAGCCACGTGATGTAGTTGCGGTACGGAACCGCCGCTTCGAGGCGTGGCTGCTCGCCATGAATGAATGCCGAGTACGCCCTGACGACTTCCTGCGTGATGATCGGCAACGACCAGCCGTCGAGCAGCAGGTGATGGTGACTCCAGAGGACCTGCCAGGTTTCGTCGCGGGTCCGGATCAGCATGAGGCGCATCAGAGGCGGTTGCGTGAGATCGAAGCCTCTGGCGCGATCCGATTGCAGCAGCGCGTTCATGCGCGCACGCTGCTCGGCGTCGGAGACGCCTCGCCAATCGCGCTCCTCCCACGGCACCTCCACGTCCGTGCAGACCACCTGCAGGGGCATTGCGGCGCGGTCCCACACGAACCCCGTTCGCAGCGCCGGATGCCGATTCACCGTGTGCTGCCAGGCCTGCCGGACCGCGCGCGGATCGAGCGGGCCGATCAGCGTGTACCGCAGTTGCGCCACGTAGACGCCCGACTCGGGCGCCGACACGCTGTGGAACAGCATGCCTTCCTGCATGGAGGAGAGCGGGTATGCGTCCTCGACGCGACGGTCGCCTTTCATCGCGCGCTGGAGGTCGTCGCGCGACACGCCGGCAAGCGCCATCGACTCGAGCCCCGACGTGCCGGACGAAACGTCATCTGAGCCAGACGAGGTCCACGACATCTCATCGGCATGCGCGGCAATCTGCGCGATGGTGGGTCGTTCGAAGAGAAGCCTGGGCGTCAACGGTATGCCGGCCTGATTGGCGCGCGCGACGAGCTGGATGCTGATGATCGAGTCGCCGCCCAGCTCGAAGAAGTTGTCGTGCACGCCAACCTGCTGCACGCGCAGAACCTCGGACCACACCTGGGCGAGCTCGGTCTCGAACGGCGTTCGTGGCGCAACGTAGGCCTGTTCCAGCTCAGGCCGCGCGAAATCGGGCGGCGGAAGCGCCGTCCTGTCTATCTTCCCGTTCGACGTCACGGGGAACCGATCGAGCACGACGAAGGCCGCCGGCACCATGTAGGACGGCATCCGTTCCTCGAGCGCGTGACGCAGCACGGTCCCGAGCCTGCGGCCGGCCTGTCCCAGCAGCGGGCTGTTGGCGAGCGCGGCGCCCTCGCGCGTCAGCGTGTCTCTCGACCACCCGCGCCATCGGCCAGGCACGCCACGTCGCTGGAAGATGACGTCGAACGCGCCTGCCGAATCGTGCCGGCCCCACTCGAACGCGACGTCGTACGGCAGGTCCTGAGCCAGCGCCAGTAATTCCTGAGGATGTACGCCGGAGGCCGGCCCCGGCCGACCGTCGAGCGACAGGCGCAGCTCGTCGAGCACGGCGTCCTCCTCCGCGCTCGCCAGCCCCGCAAGCATCGTCAACTCTTCCTTCAGGCGCGCGTTCGGCACGCGCCCGATCCCCAGCGCGGCCGGAGCGTTGTCCGCGAGATGACGCCGGACTTCGGTCAGAGAGAGCCCTTCCTGGGACCAGTCCATCCAGACTGGTTCGAGCGCGGGTTCAGGAGGTGACTGCACGTGCAGCACGGCTTGATAGCGGAACTTCGTCAGCTCGTTGAGAGCGCGGCCACGCTTCGGTCTGATCTCGACGTCGGTGATATCCGGCACCGTGTCCGGCAGCGCCGCGAAGTAGGCCGGAGAGAGGACCAGTTCTTCTTCCTGATGGAGCTGCCGCTCGAGCCGCCGTTCGAAGGCACCCTTCTGCAGCCAGCCAGGCGCCTGCTGCAGCTGCACCGACCCGTGGAAGGTCCGGAGCAAGGGCAGACTTCGGACGTCACCGACGTAGATGACGCCCCCCTGGGCAACGAGTTGCGCGGCCCGTTGGAGCACGCGCGTCAGATATTCGGCGCTCGGGAAGTACTGAACCACCGAGTTGAGAACGACCACGTCGAATCGCTCGTCCGCGAGCGCCGTGAAGTCGTCCGCAGCCTGGGCCAGCAGCGTGACGTGTGCCGAAGAGCTGAGAGTGGCAAGCTGCCGCTCGATATGATGTAACGCCGTCGGTGAGATATCCGTACCGACGTAGCGCTCACAGCGCGCAGCCAGACGCAGGAGCAGGAGTCCCGTGCCGCATCCGATTTCGAGGACTCGGGCCCCCACCCCAGCGCGGATGCCGCGCTGGGGACCCCGGGTCGGTCGAAGCGCGGCAATTTCGCTGACCGTTTCCTCGACCCATTCCCGCATCTCGTGGTCCGGAATCGGCGCACCGGTCACGCTGCTGTTCCACCCGTTGATGTTGAAGGTGGGATCTTCCTGCCGGGACGGGGCCGAGTAGTTGCTTTCGAACACCGTTTCCCACTGAGAAACCTGACGATGCTCCCATTCCTGGGGCGCGGTTTCCCCGTCGGCAACGGGCTGAGGTATGACATACGCGACAAGGCGACGCTCGCCGGGCACATCCTCGCGGAGCTGCACCACCGCATCGCGAATCCCCGACTGGTCGCGCAGCGCTGCCTCGATCTCGCCCGGCTCGATCCGGTAGCCGCGCAGCTTGACTTGTTGATCGGCCCGGTCAAGAAATTCCGCCACGCCATCCGCGCGCCACCGCGCCAGGTCCCCCGCCCGATACAAACGTCCGCCCGGCGTCGTCCCGAACGGGTCGGGCACGAAGCGCGCGGCCGTGAGATCCGGCCGACCCAGATACCCGCGCGCCACGCCTGCCCCACCCACGTAGATTTCCCCCGGCACCCCAATCGGGACCGGCTGCTGCGCGGCGTCCAGCAGATAGAGCTGCAAGCTCGGGAGCGCGCGCCCCACGCGGCTCCCCGTGCCCGGCGGCATGTCCGCCTCGTCCAGCGCGTAGTGCGTCACGTGCACCGTTGTTTCCGTGATCCCATACATGTTCACCAGCCGCGGCGTCGTCAGCCCGTGCCGGCCGTGCCACGTCCGCAGACTGTCGAACACCAACGCTTCCCCGCCGAAGATCACCACGCGCAGCGCCAGGCCGCTCGTCTCCACCGTC
>DASYQV010000092.1:0-8267 GCA_036005125.1 Vicinamibacterales bacterium | reverse complement strand
ACCCTTGCGATCCGTTCGCTGCTGGCGCATCCGATCCGGAGTGCGGTGCTCGCCGCGGGATTCGGGGTCGGTGTTGCGGTGATGGCGATCCTGCTCGGCGTGGCGGAGATCGTCCTGGAGCAGTCACGCTCGCCGGAGCTGGTCGGCGGCGGCGACGTGCTCGTTACAGGCGTCACCGGATCTGTGAGCGCGGCGCGCGCTCTCTTCGGCGGCGCGCTGCGGTCGTCGACGCTTGGCCCGCGCGTCGTCGCCGCGCTGCCCTGGCGCCGTACCACGTTGTACCTCCTCACGCCCCAGGGGACGCGGATGGTTCGAGGACGTGGCGGCATCCCAAGCCGTGAACGCGCACTTCGCGACGCTGAAACTGCCGATCAACGCGACTGGAGCGATACGCCCGCCGATCGCGCGTGGTTCTCGCCAGACCGTGGAGACGTGCTTCGGAGCATCGATCGTTTCCACCCCATCCCCGACGTGCCCGCGCGCGCGGACTCCTGGGCCGAGTGGCTGTACTTCAACGGCCGCAGCGCGGGCGCGCGGTTCTATCTGACGTTTCTGGTCGGCCCTGCGACAACTGAGGGTCGCCGGCGCGCGACCGTCCGGCTTCAACTCGACCGGGGCGGTCGCATGGAGAATTTCGAGACCAACACCGAGATCAGCGAGCAGGCCGTCAGCATGGCGCCGGATCTCACGATCGGAGACAACAGCGTGCGGCTCCACGGCGTGAAGTACGAGATCTCGGTGGATCTCCGCAACAATGCGGGACGCACCGCCACCGGTGCACTCGTCGTGACGCCACGGCCAGAGAGCCTGCTGCCACCCATCGAGGTGCAGGGCGCGGCCGGCTGGCGGTCCGGCTACGTCGTGCCCGTCATGTCGGGTACCGTCGAGGGCACGCTCAACGTGGGTGGCGCGCCGATCGACTTTGCCGGAGGCGCTGCCTACCACGATCACAACTGGGGCTACTGGCAGGGCGTCTCGTGGCAGTGGGGACAAGTACAGCACGCCGACACCTCATTTGTGTACGGGCGCATCTTCCCCCCACGCGATGCGGCCGACCCGTCGCGAATGCCTGGCTTCCTGGCGGCAATCGGCGCCGATGGCCTCGTGGGGTACGCTACCGACGTCACCATCGATGAAGTGAGCAATACCGACAACCGCCCACGCCACATCACCGTGCGCGGCCGAAGCGAGAGAGTGGATCTGACGCTCACCTTCGACGTTGAAAGCGCAGTCGTGACCCGAACGAACGAATTCCTCCTGGCCAGCGGGATGGACTTCCTCCAGATGCGCGGCGAGTACACGGCGTCCGGCCGGATCGGCGATGTCGACGTGCAGTTCGCGGCACCGGGCTCTGCCGAAACGTTCAGGGGGCGGTGAGCGTCCTTCAAGCTCCCGCATCGGTTCCGATTGCTCGCCGCGCCGCGATCTGGGCTCGACGGCGGCGAAGGCTGAGCTCGTTGAGAGTTTCGGCGAGCGGCAGCTCCGTCTGCGTAGCGTTCCAACCGCGCGCGAGCTGGGCGGCAATTGCCTGGCGGCGATTGATCTCCATCCGGAAACATTCGAAACACAACGTCCGCGGACGACCCGGTCGATCGGCCTCACGGAAGCCATACCGCGCTTCTTTCGTCCGGCACGCTGCGCACGGCTTGCCCACAGATGGGTCGGGCACGGCCGGCCCGTCCAGCGCCGCCGCAACCGGACGTCTGGTCCTCCGCTCGTAGAGCCCGAGCTGCGATTCTGTATCGCTTCCACCCCACGGCGGTCCGCCGCCGGCGGACCGCGAAACCAGCGCTGGCTGCGTCGCGGTCGCACGCGACCGCGACATGGAGGAACGCGCGTTGGGGACCCCGGAGCTGCGAAGTGCCTGTGCTGCCATCGCTTGCCTCCCTGCCGGCCGGCCACTTCTGGATCGGCGAGGCGGCCGGACCGACCGTGATGGCTCAACTCTATCGAGGCGTTGTGACAGCCCAGGTCATTTCAACCAAGAGCTCTGCCTTGTTATCCGAGCAGAGCTCTTGGCTGGTTCAGTATCTTTTGGCGCGCTTCGTCTACCGGAACGGCTTGGCGCCGTTCCTTGGGCGCGCCCGGTCCGTTATGCGGTCCAACGGCGGGGCAAAACCCTTGGTGGCAGCCGCATAACGGACTAAATTGCCGATTGCGAAGCGAACGCTCGATTTGGCATTTTGGTAGCTGGAGCTGACGACTCCGGTTCCGGATGGGCACGTCTCAAAACGACCTCGACCACCTGTTCCAGCTTCCGCTGAGCGAGTTCACCGCGGCTCGTAACGCGCTGGCCGCCAAGCTCAAAAAGGCCGGTCGAGCGGAAGAATCGGAACGCGTCAAACGGCTTCTCAAGCCACCGGCCTCCGCGTGGACGGTCAATCAGTTGTACTGGCGCCACGGGAAGGAACTGTCGGCGCTCATGGACAACGGCGATCGGTTCCGCGCCGCGCAGGCCGCGCAGCTTGCCGGGAAGCCGGCCGACGTACGGCCTCTGCTCGACACGCGTCGTCAGACGCTGGCGTCGCTGACCAAGCGTGCTGCGGACATTCTGCGCGGCTCGGGCCACGCGGCCACACCGGAAACGATGCGCCGCATCATGATGACACTCGAAGCGCTAGCAACCTATGGCACGGCTGAAGGCGCTCCGCCGGCCGGACGCCTCACCGATGACCTCGAGCCACCAGGATTCGAGGCGCTCGCCGCGCTCGTGCCTCGAGACGGCGGCAACAAGCGCGAGGGAGATACGTCGCGCGTACTTCAGTTCCGGCAGGAGACGCGAAAGCCGCGCGCTCAGACGGCCCGACGCGCCACGCTCGATCCGGAGGAGGAGGCCCGCCGTCGACAAGAGGAGCTGAACGCGCGCCGCGCGGCCGCGCGCGAGAAGGTCCAGGCGGCCGAGCAAACGGTCCAGGAAGCCCGCGGCGGGGTCGAAGAGGCAGAGGCCGCTCTCAAGCAGGCAGCCTCGAAAACCAAGGCCGCGGAACAGGAGAAGGCGGAGGCGGAGCAACGATTCGAGCAGGCCTCCGCGGCCGCCACCGAAGCCACGCGAGAGGCGCGCGCGGTCGCGCGTCGGGCAGAGGAGGCCGCGCAAGCCCTTTCGGACGCCGAGCGTGAGCTCGAACGGGCGCGACAGGCACTCGACGCCATACAGTGAGGCGCCGTATAGTGGCCCCCGTACTGTGAGGTCATGAGCTGATGCCACCGAATCCCGGACTTCATCGGCAGCACCTGTCTTTCAGAATCCCCGCGTTCGTCGTGTCGATTTTCATGTGCGTCGCCTCTGCGGCGACCGTGATGCTGGCCCACGACTGGCCACAATTCAGAGGACCCGACGGACAGGGCCATTCGGTCGAGCAGGGCCTGCCGAGCGACTGGAGCGAGTCGCGGAACGTCGTCTGGAAGACACCGATTCCCGGTCTCGGATGGTCCTCGCCGGTCGTCGCCGACGGGCGCGTCTGGTTGACCGCGGCGATCGGGAAACGTGATATCTCGCTGCGCGCGCTCGCGTTCGACGTCGAAACCGGACGGGAACTGGTGAACGCCGAGTTGTTCCGGATCAAGAGGCCGCGCGACATCAATCCGAAGAACAGCTGGGCGTCGCCGACGCCGATCGTCGAGGGCGACCGGGTGTACGTCCATTTCGGCGCTGACGGTACGGCCGCATTGACGACATCGGGAGAGGTCGTGTGGAGAGAGCGCTTTCCTTACGAATCGCAGCACGGGGCAGGCGGCTCTCCCATCGTGTACGGAGACCTCCTCATCTTCAGTTGCGACGGCTACGACCAGGCGTTCGTCGTGGCCCTCGACAAACGCACCGGCAAGGTTCGATGGAAGACGCCGCGTCATCAGCCCGCGTCCCAGGCGTACTCGACGCCGCTTGTCATCCGGGTGGGCGAGCGCGATCAGGTCGTGAGCGTCGGCGCATTCCGGGCAGCGGCGTACGATCCCCAATCGGGGACCGAAATCTGGCGGGTTCGTTATGGCGATGGCTTCTCCAACGTCCCGCGCCCGGTCTACGGCCAGGGTCTCGTGTTCATTGCGACCGGCTTCCAGGAGCCGACGATGATCGCGGTGCGCCCGGACGGCTCGGGCGACGTCACCAGGACGCACGTCGCGTGGACGCTCCGCCGGGGCGCGCCGCACACGCCCTCGCCTCTCCTCGTCGGGGAAGAGCTCTACGTCGTGTCCGACCTGGGAATCGCCTCCTGCCTCGACGCCAAAACGGGCGCCGTACGCTGGCAGCAGCGCCTTGGCGGCAACTATTCCGCATCACCCGTTTTTGCCGACGGCCGGATCTATTTTCTGGCTGAGGAAGGTGTCGCCACCGTGATCGCACCGGGCAAGGAGTTTCGAAAGCTGGCGACCAGCAGGCTCGATGGCGGCATGCTTGCGTCGATGGCGGTATCGGGCGGGTCGATGTTCATTCGAACGGACAGTCACCTGTATCGCATCGCATCAGCCCGCCAGTGAACTGGGCAGGGAGCCTGCCTCGCCGCCCGGCAGATATCGTCCCGGCCCAGGTTCTCAGAGAGTCTCGACTCCCGATTGCAGATTGTCCACGGCTCGATTAATCTTTCGCACGTCACTCTCTCAAACCCGGAGGGCATTATGACCGCACGTCGGTCGGCGACCTGGCTCGTATTGTTCCTGTTCGTGTCGATTCTCGGCGTCGCCGCACGCGCGCAGCAGACGCAGACCAAGCCGTTCCAACCCGAAGTCGGCCAGCCCGGCAAAGACGTCGTCTGGGTGCCCACGCCGCAAGTGCTCGTCGACAAGATGCTCGACATGGCCAAGGTCACGCCTCAGGACTTCCTGATGGACCTCGGCTCCGGCGACGGCCGCACGGTCATCACCGCCGCCAAGCGCGGCACGCGCGCCATGGGCATCGAGTACAACCCCGACATGGTGGAGCTGTCCACGAAGAATGCCGCCGCGGCCGGCGTCACCGGCAAAGCGACGTTCGTCAAAGCGGACCTCTTCGAGACCGACCTGTCGAAGGCGACCGTCATCACGATGTTCCTGCTCCCGTCCATCAACATGAAGCTGCGGCCGAAGATTCTGGATCTGAAACCCGGCACCCGGATCGTGTCGAACACGTTCACGATGGAAGACTGGGAGGCCGACGAGACCAACACGGTGGAAAGCGGCTGCGAGAACAGCTGGTGCACCGCGCTCTTCTGGATCGTCCCGGCGAAGGTGGGTGGCACGTGGAAGCTCGGACAGGGCGACCTCAAGCTGACGCAGAAGTTTCAGATGGTCTCGGGCTCGCTCGGGTCAGTACCGATTGCCAACGGCCGGCTGCGCGGGGATGAGATTTCGTTCAGTGCGGGCGGCGCAAAGTACACGGGCCGCGTCAACGGCAACACCATCCGCGGAACCATCACGGGCGGTTCCGGCGGCAGCTGGACGGCCACACGGCAGTAGGCAGGTACGTAGGCCGGATCTTCAGATCCGCTCGGCTGCGTCTTCAAGATCCGGCTCACTGCGCCGGCCTACGTACCCGTTTCTTATCGATAATCCTCGCGCGGCGGCGCAAACGCATCGAGAATCCGGCACGGCGTGAGCGCGGTGCCCCGATGCCGCGCGCTCGGCGGGACGATGGCGACCTCTCCGGTCGTCATCCGTCGCGTCTCGCCATCGATCGTCAGCTCGAACTCGCCGTCGAGCAGGTGAATGACCTGCTCGTGCGGATGGTCGTGCTCCGCAAAGCTCGCCCCCGCGTCCACGTCCACGTAGGAAAACGTCATGCGGCCCGAGTGCACGAGGCGGGCGCGATACCCGGGAAAGAGCTCGCGTGTCGGCAGGTTCTTGACAGTCGTAATCTGCATTTCAGTTCATCCTGTACAAGGTCAAAGGTCAAAGGTCAAACGTCAAAGGTAAGGGCAAGGGTATAGGTGATAGGTCTCAGGTATAGGTCTCAGGTATAGGTCTCAGGTATAGGACTTCAGGTATAGGTCTTCAGGTATAGGTCTTCAGGTGTACGTCTCAGGTATAGGTCTCAGGCGCAGGTTTCCTGAACCTGAGACCTCACCTTTGACCTTTGCCTTTTGACCTTTGACCTTGCGCGTCAGCGCAAACCCGACCAGCGCGGCACCCCGGGAACCTCGATCGCAAACTGGTCGAGCATCCGCGCAACGGTGTAGTCGATCAGATCGGCGATTGTCTGCGGATGGTGATAGAAAGCAGGCATCGGCGGCAGGATGACGGCGCCCATTCGCGAGAGCTTGAGCATGTTCTCCAGATGGATATCGCTCAAGGGCGCTTCGCGCACGGTCAGCACCAGCTTCCGGCGCTCCTTGAGGGTGACGTCCGCGGCGCGATGAATCAGGTTGTCGTCGAAACCATGCGCGATCGCGGCCAGCGTCCTGGCGCTGCACGGCGCGACGATCATCCCCGTCGTCGGGAACGAGCCGCTCGAAATCGCGGCGCCCATGTCATTCGGGGCGTAGACGACCGACGCCAGCGCCTCAACCTGGTCGCGCGAGCGGCCGGCCTCGTGCAGGAGCGTCCGTCCACCCCACCGGCTGATGATCAGGTGCGTCTCGACCCCGGCCTCGCGCAGGCGCTCGAGCAGGCGGACGCCGTAGATGACCCCGGTCGCGCCCGTGATACCGACGACCACCCGCTTCGCGCTCATCGGCCCAGATTACCGCGTATAACCGGGCGTGATTCAAGAACAATCAACATTACTTTGACCTAATGACAGTGAGTGAACAAGAATCGTCGTGAACCGGAACCGACCCGGAACCGGAACACGAACCCGGCAACAAGGAATCGGGAACGCAGGATCATGGCCCACACCCTCATCGCCCTCGTTCGCGACAAGCCAGGCGTGCTCGACCGCGTGGCGTCGCTCTTCCGCCGGCGGGCGTTCAACATCGATTCGCTGACCGTGGGGCGCACCGCACAGCCGGGCATCTCGCGCATGACCATCGTGGTCGACAGCAAGCAGACGAGCGCCGCGCGCGTCACCGTCTACCTTCGGAAGCTCGTCGACGTCCTCCGGGTCGACGACCTCGGGACGCGACCGGCGGTGGCACGCGACCTCGCGCTCGTCAAGGTGGCGACGCCGGATGGCAATCGCGAGCACCTGCTGCGGGTCGTCGACGAAACGCGCGCCCACATCGTGGACGCGGGCGAGCACACCACGACGGTGGAAATCACCGGCGAGCCGCCGCACGTGGACGGCGTCGTCGCGCGCCTCGCCGCGCTCGGCATCGTGGAGATGGTGCGAACCGGCCGCGTTGCCATGGCGCGCGGCGACGAGGCGCTGGCAACCGGTGTAGGATCCAAGGCATCAGGCATCAGGCATCAGGGATCAGGGGGCCCGTCTTAGGCCGAGGCCTGCCTGATGCCTGAGACAGCCCTGATACCTGATGCCTGATACCTGATGCCTACGAAAGGACAAGACATGGCCCGTATGTTTTACGACCGGGATGCCGATCCCGGACTCATCCGCGCGAAAAAGGTTGCCATCATCGGGTACGGTTCCCAGGGACACGCCCACGCGCTCAACCTGCGCGACAGCGGCGTGGACGTCCGTGTCGGTCTGCCGGCGGAAAGCCGTTCGGTGCCGAAGGCCCGCGCGGAAGGACTCATGGTCGTCCCGGTGGCGGCGGCCGCGGCCTGGGCCGACATCATCATGATGCTCATCCCCGACACGCGACAGCCCGCGGTCTACGAGGCCTGTATCCAGCCGCATCTCACCGCCGGCAAGATGCTGATGTTCGCGCACGGGTTCAACATCCGGTTCGGGTCGATCGTCCCGCCGGCCGATGTCGACGTCACCATGATCGCGCCGAAGGCGCCCGGGCATCGCGTTCGTGAGGTCTTCACCGAGGGGGGTGGCACGCCGGCTCTGCTGGCCGTCCACCAGGACGCGACCGGATCCGCGCGCGCGCTCGCGCTCTCCTACGCGCATGCACTTGGCGTCACGCGGGCCGGCGTGATCGAGACGACATTCGCTGAAGAAACCGAGACCGATCTGTTCGGCGAGCAGGCCGTGCTGTGCGGCGGCTGCAGTGAGCTCGTCAAAGCCGGTTTCTACACGCTCGTGGAAGCCGGCTATCAGCCGGAAGTTGCATACTTCGAGTGTTTGCACGAGCTCAAGCTGATCGTCGATCTGATGTATCGCGGTGGTTTGAACTACATGCGTTACTCGATCAGCGACACCGCCGAGTACGGCGACTACGTGTCTGGACCGCGCATCATCAACGATCAGACGCGCGCCGAGATGAAGAAGCTCCTGGAAGAAATCAAGAACG
>DASYQV010000091.1:0-6001 GCA_036005125.1 Vicinamibacterales bacterium | reverse complement strand
CCGAAAAGCCGACCGCTGATGCCCAACGCGCGCTGCTCAAGAGATACTGCGTCTCCTGTCACAATCAGAAACTGAAGACAGGAAGCCTGTCGCTGGACGAGGTGGACATCGCGCACGTCGGTGAGCGTGCCGAAATCTGGGAGAAGGTCGTTCGGAAGCTTCGCGCTGGTCAGATGCCGCCAGTCGGCGTGCCGCGGCCCGACCGCGCCACGTACGAGGGCCTCGCCTCCTGGCTCGAAACCGAGCTCGATCACGTGGCCGCCGCTCGGCCCGATCCCGGTCGGGCGATCGTCCGGCGCCTCAACCGGTTCGAATATACCAACGCTGTCCGCGACCTGCTGGCGGTGGAGATTGACGGCCGGGCGCTCCTGCCCACCGACGAGTCCGGATACGGATTCGACAACATCGGCGACGTGCTGTCGATCTCGCCGGGACTGCTGGAGCGCTACATGAGCGCGGCGCGGAAGATCAGCCGGCTCGCGATCGGCCATGCGGCGGTCGGCCCGTCGATCGACTCCTACAAGATCTCCTCGTACATCCTCCAGGAGGACCGCGTGAGCGAGGAGCTCCCGTTCGGATCGAGGGGCGGGATGGTGATTCGCCACCACTTTCCGGCCGATGGCGAGTACGTGCTCAGGATTCGGCTCGGTCGGCGCTTCGACAACAACGCGATCCAGGGTCTGGAGAATCGCGAAGACCTGGACGTCCGCGTGGATGGCGCTCGGGTGAAGCGCTTTGAGGTAGGCGGCGAGTGTGTCGGCTCGAAAGAGCCGCGGTGCATCAAGCCTCCCGGCATCGTTGAAGTGTCCGAATACGAGCGGTTCGCCGATGACGCCTTGCACGTCCGCTTCCATGCGAAGGGCGGGGTACGGCGGGTCGGCGTGTCGTTCGTGAAGAAGGCTGTTACCGCGCCCGAGGGTGCTGGTCCCGATCGTCTGCCGACATCCGAGCTCCGGGGAGTCGAAGACCGGCTGATGAGCGTGGGCACCGTGCAGATCGAGGGTCCGTTCAATCCCGCCGGGCTGCCGGAGACCGCCAGCCGGCTGCGAATCTTCGAGTGCCGTCCGGCACCGCCGGCCGACGAAGAGGCATGCGCCGCGCGAATCATCAGCAAGCTCGCTCGTCTCGCGTATCGACGCGCGATCACGTCGCAGGATCTTCAGCCATTGATGGGGTTCTACCGCGCCGGCCGCGCGAGCGGCAACTTTGAATCAGGCATTCAGGTGGCGCTCGAAGGGTTGCTGGTCTCGCCAGACTTTCTGCTCCGCATGGAGCACGACCCGCCACAGGCGGCGCCCGGGTCGGTGCACCCGATCAGCGATGTCGACCTGGCCTCTCGCTTGTCCTTCTTCCTGTGGAGCAGCATCCCGGATGACGAACTCCTCGACCTCGCCGTGCGCGGGAAGCTCGGCGATCGGGCCGTTCTGCAGCAGCAGGTCCGGCGCATGCTCGCCGATCGTCGCGCGTCGTCATTGGTCGGGAATTTCGCGAGCCAGTGGCTGTATCTGCGCGACCTGCGGGTCGCCGCACCGGATACGCAGGTCTTCCGTGACTTCGACGACAGCCTGCGGGAGGCCTTCCAGCAGGAGACACAACTCTTCCTCGAGAGCTTGCTGCGCGAGGATCGCAGCGTGCTGGACCTGTTGAGGGCGGACTATACGTTCGTCAACGAGCGGCTGGCGCGGTTCTACGGGATCCCGAACGTCTACGGCACTCACTTCCGTCGCGTGAAAATGACGGATCCCCATCGTCGAGGCGTGCTGGGCCACGGCAGTCTCCTGACCGTGACGTCGTACCCCGACCGCACCTCACCGGTGCAACGTGGCAAGTTCGTGCTCGACAATCTGTTGGGGTCTCCGCCGCCGGCGCCGCCGCCCAATGTCGAAGGGTTGAAGCAGACCGGCGCGGGTGGCGAGCCGGCCACCGTCCGCGCACGGATGGAGGCCCATCGGAAGAATGCGGTGTGCGCGAGCTGCCATGCGCAGATGGACCCGATAGGTTTTGCGCTCGAGAATTTCGATGCGATCGGGAAGTGGCGAAGCACCGACTCCGGCGCGCCGATCGATTCGGTGGGCGTCATGGCCGACGGCACGAAGTTCGACGGCCCGGCGGAGCTTGCCAGCACCTTGCTCCGCCGCCAGCAGGAGTTCGTGCAGACGCTCGTCGCGAAGCTCATGACCTACGCGCTCGGCCGCGGGGTCGAGTACTACGACAGGCCTGCGATCCGCCGCGTCGTTCGCAACGCCGCGCCTGCCGACTACCGGTGGTCATCGATCATCCTCGAATTGATTGACAGTGTTCCTTTTCGGATGCGGATGACGCCAGCGCACGAGACGGAGGCGTCGTCCGTCGGTAGATGAGGGGAGTTGCCGGTATGAGTCTCCACATCGTCATGAGAAAGCACCTGGCCCGGCGTACCGTGCTTCGCGGGATGGGTGCGACGCTCGCCCTGCCTCTGCTCGACGGAATGCTTCCGGCCTTTGCGGGCAGCGCGAGCGCGGGGGCGAAGCCGCCGCTCCGGGTCGGCGCGCTGTACACGCCGAACGGCATGAACATGACCGACTGGACGCCGGCAATCGAGGGAACCGAGTTTCAGCTGACGCCGATTCTCCAGCCGTTGGCGCCATATCGGAATCAGCTCGTCGTCCTGAGCGGCCTCGCCAACAACGCGGCCGATCAGCTCCCCGGGGAAGGTTCGGGCGACCACTCGCGATCTTCAGCGGGGTATCTGACCGGTGCTCATGCCAAGAAGACCGAAGGCGCCGATCTCGAAAACGGCATCTCGATGGATCAGATCGTCGCGAAGGAGCTGGGCAAGCAGACCCAACTGGGCTCGCTCGAGCTTGCGCTGGAGGCCAATGACATGGCCGGCGGCTGCGAGCACGGATACAGCTGCGCCTATACGGGCACGGTATCCTGGGCGAGCGCGAAGACTCCGCTGCCGATGGAGAACGATCCGCGCGCGGTGTTCGAGCGTCTGTTCGGGTCGAGCGAGAGCACCGAGCAGACCGCGCGGCTGGCGCGGATCAAGATGGAGCGCAGCATCCTGGACATGGTCACCGGCCGGCTGGCCCAGCTCAGGATGTCGCTCGGCTCGAGCGACCGCCTCAGGGTCACCGAGTACATCGACTCGGTCCGCGATATCGAGCGTCGCATCCAGCGGGCGGAGGAACAGAGCAGCCGCGAGCTGCCGATTGTCGCGCAGCCGGCAGGTGTTCCCGCGACCTACGAGGAATACGCGAAGCTCATGTTCGATCTGTGGGCGCTCGCGTGGCAGTGCGATCTGACCCGCGTTGGCACGTTCATGTTCGGTCGCGAGAAGAGCAGCCGGAACTATCCCGAGATCGGCGTGCCCGATGCGCATCATCCGCTGTCGCATCATCAGGGACGTCCGGAGAAGCTCGCGCGGCTGTCGAAGCTGAACGCGTTCCACATGAAGTTGTTCGCCCACTTCCTGGAGAAGCTCGCGTCGACACAGGAAGGCGACGGCCGCCTGCTCGATCGGGTGATGGTCGTGTACGGCTCCGGCATGAGCAATTCGGACATGCACCTCCATCAGGAGCTGCCGATGCTGCTGGTTGGGAGCGGAGGCGGCGAGATCAAGGGGGGCCGTCATATCCGGGTCACGAAGGACATGCCGCTGGCGAACCTGCATGTCACCGTGCTCGAGAAGATGGGCATCCCGGCAGAGCGTCTGGGAGACAGCACGGGAAAGATTGATCTCTAAAAACAGCGTACGTAGGCCGGGTCTTTCATTCATGATTCATGATTCTTGATTTTGGTGGTTTCGAATCAAGAATCACGAATCATGAGTCAAGAATGAAGAATGGCCGAGTGGAGGACGACGTGCAGGTAAAGATCGGCCGCCTGGCAATCTTGTGCGTGGCGTGTCTGCTCCTGGCGGCGCGTCCGATCGCCGCCGGCGATCTTCGCCTGGTCGAAGCCGTGAAGAACCGGGACGCGCAGGCCGTCGCTCGACTGCTGGCGCAGAAGGTCGACGTCACGACGACGGAGCCTGACGGCGCGACCGCCCTTCACCACGCGGTCCACCTCGGCGATCGCGACATCGCCGCCCTCTTGATTCGTGCCGGCGCGCGTGTGAACGTGGCGAACGACTACGGCGTGACGCCGCTCTCGCTTGCATGCACGAATGGACATGCGGCCATCGTCGATCTGCTGCTGAATTCGGGGGCAAATCCCAACACAGCGTCTCCGGTCACCGGTGAGACGCCGCTCATGACGGCCGCGCGGACGGGGATCGCCGACGTCGTGAAGATGTTGCTGGACCGGCAAGCGGACGCGAACGCCACCGAGCCGCGGCTCGGGCAGAACGCGTTGATGTGGGCTGCGGCGGAAGGCCACCCGCAGGTTGTGCGCCTGCTGGTCGAGCGGGGCGCAGATGTCCGCACCCGATCGAAGGCTGGATTCACCCCGTTGCTGTTTGCCGCGCGAACCGGCAATGTGGAGCTCGTCCAGATCCTGCTCGGCGCGGGGGCCGGCATCAACGAAGAGGCCGCCGACGGAACGACCGCTCTCGCGGTGGCGACCATACGGAGTCACATCTCGCTCGCTCGGCACCTGCTCACGAAAGGCGCCGATCCCAACAAGGGCCCCGGGTTCACCCCGCTGCACTGGGCCGCCGGCAACTGGAGCAACACCGACATCGTCGCGGATGCCGGGGCACGATCGGACAACAACGAGTGGAGCGCGCTCGAAGGGCTGCGAGGATCGACGAAACGGGAGTTCGTAAAGCTGCTTCTCGATCGCGGAGCGAACCCGAACGCGCGGGCTCAGGGGAACCCTCCCAGGTACGGCGCAGGCCGGGCGCGTGGAGGCATCCTGGCTGGGGCAACGCCATTCTTCGTGGCGGCCCGCTCGGGCGACGCCGAGGTCATGCGACTGCTGGTTGCCGGCGGCGCCGATCCTCTGCTTCCGAACAACCAGAAGATGACCGCGCTGATGGCCGCGTCCGCCGTCGGCGTCCGTGGCTACAGCGCGGTGCCGGAGCGCGACGCGCTCGAGGCGATCAAGCTCGCCGTGGAGCTCGGGATCGATGTCAACGCCGTTGATGCCTCGGGCGACACGGCGCTCCACGGAACGGCATATCGGGGAAACAGCGGCGCCAACACGCTCATTCAGTTTCTGGTCGACAAGGGTGCGAAGCTGAATGCGAAGAATATCTACGGATGGACGCCGCTTGCGATCTCGGAAGGCATCTATTACGGCGGCAGCGACACCCGGTCCGATACGACGGCTGCGTTCTTTCGCAGCCTGGGCGCCGAGTCCTCGCCATCGAATGTCGAGAGGGATGGAAATGTCGCCCTGTTGAAGGCTGGTCGCACAAAGGAGCCGCTCCGATAGAGCGGCTGACCGCCCGTCCAGCGCAGTACGTCCCTTCTAAGTCGATTTCTGCACGTCAACATGTGATCCCGTCCCTCGCCACCCTCCGCGACATAGAATGATGCGCTGGAGGGCAGGAACAGGAGGACACGATGATCAAGTCGATCGGGCTCGGCGCGATTGCGGGCGTGCTTCTCTTTTTCATGACCCCCGGACTCCAGGAGACACGGTCGCTGCACGCGCAGACCACGGCGGTGGGCGCGGTGGATCAGCTTCCCGAATACGTGTGGGACCCGACGTGGCCGAAGCTTCCGCTGCGGGACAACTGGGTCACCGGTCCCGTCGTCGGCGTTGCGACTGATGGTACCGATCACATCTGGGTCGTGCATCGCGAGCGTACAGCGGTTTCAGCCACGCAGCGCGACTGCTGCTCGCCAGCACCAGCCGTCCTCGAGTTCGATCAAGCAGGCAGTCTCGTTCAGGCATGGGGCGGACCGAGCGCCGAGCAGCTCGCCGCGGCGACCAAGGGGCCCGCTCCGAAGATGACCTGGACCGCGCCGACGAATTACCCGTGGGTCAATTCCGAGCACAACATCTACGTGGACCACAAGGACAACGTCTGGTTGGGCAACTACAGCGGCTCACATGTCCTGAAGTTCAC
>DASYQV010000090.1:0-16117 GCA_036005125.1 Vicinamibacterales bacterium | reverse complement strand
AGCGTGGCGCCGCCCGTCCCACCTCCAGCCGCCTCGACGGTCAGAAACTGGCGCGATGGTTCGGCGATTCGGACGACGCCATCCGGGGGAGCCGCCGTGAGGTCCCGTTCGGCCTGCGTCGCCGTAGCAGGGGCCGAACAGCCGGCGAGCCCAACCGCGCCCGTGAAAAAGACACCAGACAGAAGGCAGAGAACGAGCGGATCGCGGAAACGCATGCCCGTCTTGGTGCAAGGGTCGATCGCTGTCGCATTTGGCTGAAACATCCTTTTTAATCAATAAGTTACGGTCCAGAGCCCCATACGACGGCTGGTGATGTTTGACGCACCTGTGTACTTCTGCCACACTCTCGCGATGCAGGTCTGGACCAAGCTCACCCTCGGGTTCGCCGCCACCGCCCTGGTCATCGTGGGTCTCTACGGCGGGTATCAGTTGCGGGAGGAAGAGGCCGACCTGCGGGCGTCGGCCGAACGGGATCTGCGACTCATCGGCACGACAGTTCAAGTGGCCGCCGGCAACGCCCTGCGCGACAGGCAGGCGGCTGACGTGCGCGAGATCGTCGACGCGGTCAAGCTGCACGACCCATCCACCGACGTGACGGTCTTCGATGCATCCGGCGTGATGATCGCCGGTTCCTGGGGGGCCGGAGAAACCGAAGCGCTGGTTCGCCGCGCTGTCACCGAGACGCAGTCCGTCAACCGTGCGGTTGTTCACTTCGAAGGCCCGCGCGGCCTGTCGCATCTCGTTGCCGCGCTTCCCATCGTCGACGACGATCGCGGCCGGATGGGGACGCTGGGCCTCGTACGGTCGCTCGACGAAGAACGGCGCGATCTCCTCTCGGAAACGCGCGCCATGGTGCTGTCGCTCGCGACGCTGGTCATCGGATTGACCGCCTCGGGCTGGTTCCTCGCCTCCGTGTACGTCCGCGGTCCCCTTCGCAACCTCGTGCAGACGATGAGAGCCGTGCGCGCGGGAGACCTGTCGGCAAAGGCGTCGTTTCATCGCGCGGACGAAATGGGCGCCGCGGTGACGGAATTCAACGCGATGATGAGCGACCTCATCGAAGCCCGCCGTCGGCTCATCACCGAGGTGGAACGGCGCGAGGCGCTGGAGACGAGCCTTCAGCGCACGGACAAGCTCGTGACCGTCGGACAACTCTCCGCGGGTCTCGCTCACGAAATCGGTTCGCCGCTTCAAGTGGTCAACGGGCGCGCGCGGGCGCTTGCTGCGAGGACGGACGTCCCGTCGGACGTCCGGCGGACAGCGGAGATCCTGGCGAGCGAGTCCGACCGGATCGCACGGATTGTCGAGCAGTTGTTGACGTTCTCCCGTCACACGGTGCCGTCCATTACCGAAGCGCAGTTGAGCGCTCCCGTTCGTGACATCGTCGAGCTGTTCGAACCGGAAGCCCGGAGGCAGGGGGTTCATCTGGAGTTTCAGGATGGCGAGTGCCTGCCGGCAGCGCACGCGGACGTCGCGCAGGTCCAGCAGGTCGTCATGAATCTGCTGATCAATGCGGTACGCAGTACGCCGCCAGGAGGGACCGTACGAATCGCCCTCGGGGGCGCGTCATTCGTCGTTGCGAGCGGGCAGATGCGGCCGTCGGTCTCTCTGATCGTCGAAGACACTGGAGTCGGCATCCCGGACGACCTCCTGCCGCACATCTTCGAGCCGTTCTTCACGACGCGATCGCATGCGGGCGGGACGGGCCTCGGCCTCGCCGTCGTGAAGTCCATCGTCGATGCGCACGGCGGCTCGATTACGGTGAACACACGGATCGGGCAAGGAACGCGGTTCACGGTGCAATTTCCGGTTGCGGACGCGGCGGTGGCGGGCGGCTGGGTGGCGTAGCTGTTTCGGAGGTGGTTCACTGACTCTTCTGATTCAAATGGAGCACGAATCAAACGCCGAGCGCGGGGAGACGAATCAAACGCCGAGCGCGCCGAGATCGCCGAGGTCTTCCCGGAAAATCTCGGCGTCCTCGGCGCGCTCGGCGTTTCATATCGTCTCTGCGTCCTCGCGCCCACGGACGTTTTCAGTGACAGTTGAATCACGAAAGAACACCGGACATGAGTATGCAGGCCAAAAAACTCCTCGTTGTCGATGACGACCCAGGCGTGGTCGACTTCCTGTGCGAGAGCCTCGTCGAGCGGGGGTTCCACGTCGAGAGCCAGACCTCGCCCGAAACGGCGTTGGAGCGGATTACCGCGGAGGCGTTCGATCTCGTCATCACCGATCTCCAGATGCCGGGCATGCGGGGGACCGACATGCTTGCGGCCATTCTGAGCCGCCGTCCCAACCAGCTCGTGCTGCTGATGACCGCCTTCGGAAGCATCGACCTCGCGGTTGCCGCTGTCCGTGCCGGCGCGTGCGACTTCATCGCGAAGCCGTTCAAGATCGAAGCGCTCCTCTTCGCGATTGAGCGCGCATTTCGCGATCGGGCGATGCGGCGTGAAATCGTCCGCCTGCGCGCCACGCTTCCCGTCGCCGACGCCGGGCCGCTCGTGGCGAAGAGTCCGGCCATGAAGACCGCCGTGGATCGAGCGCGCCGTGTGACCGAGCTCGATTCGATCGTGTTGCTGACCGGCGAAACGGGTACCGGCAAGGGGGCGATGGCCCGGTTCATTCACGACTCGAGCAGCCGGCGTCGCCGTCCGTTCCAGCACGTGAACTGCGCCTCACTGCCCGCGACGTTAATTGAAAGCGAGCTGTTCGGCGTCCGGCGAGGGGCGTTCACGGATGCGCGGGAGGACCGGCCAGGGCCGTTCATCGCCGCCGCGGACGGCACGTTGTTCCTCGACGAGGTGGGTGAGCTGCCTCTCGATACGCAGGCAAAGCTCCTGCACGCGCTGGAGAATGGATGCGTGCGCCCGCTCGGCTCGACGGTCGAAGTGTCGTTTCGCGCACGGGTGATTGCCGCCACCAATCAGCCGCTCGAAGCGCTCCTGCGCGACGGTCAGTTCCGGCCCGACCTCTACTATCGATTGAACGTCATCCGGATCGAGCTGCCGCCGCTGCGGGAGCGGCGCGAGGACATCATCCCGCTCGTCGATCTCATGCTGAACCGGGTCGGCGATCGGCAGCGCGACCGCGTGCTTGGCGTGTCCGCGGCGGCCATACGGAAGCTGATGGCCTATCACTGGCCCGGCAACGTGCGCGAGCTCGCCAATCTCATCGAGCGTGCCGTCGCTCTGTGCGATCACGATACGCTGCTGCCCGACGATCTGGACTTTCCAAAAGAGCCGCACGCCCTCGACACGCTGCTCTCCGACAGTGCACAGGGACCCATCCCGCTCGACGAGCTGGAACGCGCCTACGTGCGTCGTGTGCTCGAGAGCCGGGGTGGAAACAAGGCGGAGACGGCGCGGGTGCTGGGCATCAACCGCCGGACGCTGTACCGCATGCTGTTCCGTTCGCATGATCCGCAGCTGCGCCTCTCGAAAGAGCCCTGAGCCGGAGCTCACCACCGCTCACGTGAGTTGGGGTAGGGCACTTGCCGGGTCTGAAGACCCGGCCTGCGAATGCCCACTCACGTGAGCTCCAGTGAGCTCTGGGATTAGAATTCCTCAGGATGTTTGCCGCACTTCGTGAACTCGGGCTCCTGCGGGCCGCTGCGGCGCTCGTTGCGGGCTTGTTCGTCATTGGAACGCTCGCATGGCGGACCGTGTTGTGGATGGATCCGCCGCATGTCGTGAGGCTCAACGTGCGCTGGAAAGCGGATGTCGATGCGAGCCGGCGGGCGATGCTGGAGCAGCAGCTTCACCTCACACAAGGTGAACCGACTGAGGGATCCACCTGGGCGTACCGATTGCCGGATCCGTCCACCAATACCATTCGAGCCATCGTTCAACATCCGAGCGTCGACGACACGGCGCACATCAACCGCGTCCGCTTCCGGCCCGAGCTGTCGCAGGATCGAGAACGGCGGGCCATTGCCTACGCTGTGCCGATCGGCGGCATCGGGGCAATCGGCGCGCTGCTCTGGATCGCGCGGCGGCACGGCCAGCATCCGCGCACGAGGCGGTCACCGCCGCCGGAACGTCAGGCCGACACGTCCACGCGATGAATCGGGGGGCACCACATTGAGGCACCCTTTCAGGGCGACCGAAATCGTGCGTCGCGCCACCTGGCGGATAGCGCTCGCCGTGTGCACCTGGCTCGTGGTGATGCACACGAGCGCGAGCCTTCAACCGGTCAAGCGCTCTGCTGATGTCCCGGGCGAGTCGGGATGGCGCGGGCTCTTTCTGGCAGGTTCCGCGCCCCAGACATCGACCACTGCTTTCGCCGCGGAGATTGCGAGCCTCTCCGAGCCCGAGGGAACGTTCGATACCGATAATCTCATCTCGAACGAACGGAATTACCTGCAGGTCGTACCGGAGCTGATGTCACAGGGGATCGCCGGCGGCGTGTACATCGGGGTCGGGCCCGACCAGAATTTTTCCTACATCGCGCGGATCAAGCCAACGCTCGCGTACATCATCGATATCCGCCGCGACAACCTGTTGCTCCATCTGCTGTTCAAGGCGCTCTTCGCGCGGAGCACGAACCGCGTCGAGTACCTGAGTCTGCTGACCGGGCGCGTGCCGCCTATCGATCTCGCCCGCTGGCGCCACGCGTCCATCGAGCAAATCAGCGGCTACGTGGACGGCCAGCAACCGGCGCCGGCCCACGACGGGATAGGAAAGCAGCTGAGGAGCGCGATCGTGGAATTCGGCGTGCCGCTGTCGGCCGCCGATCTCGACAGGATCGATCGCTTTCATCGCACGTTCATCGCCGCAGGGCTCGATCTCCGGTTTCAGACCCACGGCCGACCGCCCCGTCCGTACTATCCAACGTTTCGCGACCTGCTGCTCGCCAGGGATAGCACGGGCGCCACGTGGAACTACCTTGCGCAGGAAGATGCCTTCCAGTTCGTCAAGTCGCTCCAGGCACGTCACCGGGTGATCCCGGTCGTGGGCGATGTGGGCGGCACATACGCGATGCGGGCGATCGCGGCCGCAATCGCGCGGAAGGGCCACCATGTCTCGGCCTTCTACTTGTCGAATGTCGAAAATTATGTTTACCGCGACGAACGCGCCGCCCGATTCGTCGAAAACATGCGCCGCCTGCCGCATGACGACCGCAGCGTGATGATCCGGTCTCTGTTCACCATGGACGGCGGAAGCACGTCTGTCCTGGTGCCTTTTTCGACGCTGCCACGATAGATCAGATTCATGATTCATGATTCATGATTGGGATACGAATCAAATCACGAATCACGAATCACGAATCACGAATGATTATTGCGTTCGTGGCATGCTCGGCAGCCTGATCAGCTCGTGATCGCCTTTGTCAGGCATTCTGAGATCGCGATAGACCATCCGAGGAGGACTGCCCGCCGGCCGGCGGCCTGGCGTGGTCCAGTAGACGGTCGAGCCCGCGAAGCCGGTGATCACATCCGGACTCGGCGCAGGCCCGGACAGCGTAAGCGAGAGATTCAGTCTTTCGCCGGCGTCGATCCGCGGTACTTTCCAGACCGCGACGTCTCCCGACAAATCGGGGGCAGGCCGCTCCACGTGTCCCGAATCGTCGTGCGAGTGAGGCGCCAGGCGCAACGCCGGTTCGAGCCCGAGCTTCGCAAGCGGCATGACGCCGGCGTACCCTGCCCCTGTTGCCCCGACAGCCGAGCAGCCGGGCGGGATTCTGACGAAGATCGTGAGCCCTTCGGCGGCGAGCCCCTTGTCCTTGACGCCCACGTTGGACACCATCAGCGTGTACGATGTCTTTCCACCCTGCTGCTCGCCCACGGTCAACGCGCCCGCGATCGAAGGACGCATGCCCAGCTCGTCAACCATCCAGGTGTATATCTCGCGCAGAATCGGCTCCGGCAACCGCTCCTCGGAGTAGATGGGCATCGTGCCCTTCGGCCACTTTTCCAGGTGCTGGTAGATCTGCTTCTTGAAGTACTCGAACGTCACGTCCTTCGCGTACTCTCCGAGCCACGTCCGTCCGAACTTGTTTTCGGGCTCGTGACATTGACCGCAGCCGGCGAAGTTCATGTACAGCCGTTGTCCGAGCGGCGCGGTCGGCGGCGCCTTGCGCCAGTGCCATTCGCCGAGCATCGTGGGTCGCGGCAGCGTCTTCAGGTATGCATAGATATCCGCGAGCGCCTGATCGCTCTTCTGCCTCTCGGTGAACATCGGCATGATCCCCCAGGGCTGCCGGACCGCCTTCCTGAACGCCATCCAGGAGAGGCCGACTCCGGCGAGACTGGGTCCGAATGCACCTTCGGCCTGCGGACCATGGCAATTGACGCAGCGGCCCCATTCGGTCGCGCCCCTCTGCACGTCGCCCTGCGGGACGTCCGAGAGCTCGGCTTGCGTGCGCGTCGCCGGTGCCTGCGATGCCGGCTGCGCGGACGGACCAGCGGCAGACGCCAGAAGACTCAGCAGAATGATGAGAGCTTTGGATCTCGTCGTCATGTGCAAAACCTCGCTGCCAGAGCAGGGCTGCACACTACCTTTCCGGGCGCCGCACGTCAACAATCGATCGTCCGTAATCGGTTCATTTGCGATTTCCGGGCCGTCGCCAATGGGGCTAATATGACGCACCATGCGCAGGCTTCTCCTCGTGCTTGTCGGTTCCGTTGGTGTCATCGGGATCCTCGCGCCGCACGCGTCAACTCAAGCGAATCGGTTGGCCGGCACGTGGAAACTCGTCAGGGTCGAACGGCTCGGCCCCAAAGGCGACATTCTGCCCGCGCCGGCGGCGCCCGCGTTCGGCAGCCCCAACCCCGTCGGGGTCCTCATGTACGACCCGAACGGTTATATGGGCGTGACGATCATGCAGAGTGGCAGACAAAAGTACACCGGCGTGGAGCCGACGCCGGACGAGGCGAAGGCGGCGCTCGCGAGCTACGTCTCGTACTTCGGCACCTTCAGCGTCGACGAAACGGGCGGAATCGTCACGCACCACGTTCACGGCAGCCTCAATCCGAGCATGGAGCCGGAGCAGCGGCGGTCGTATCAGATAACAGGCAATCGGTTGACGTTGAACACCTCTCGGTCGTCGACAGGCACCCAAGCGCAGTTGATCTGGGAGCGTGTGCCGGACCTCGCGCAGCTGACGCCTGAACATCGACGGTTCATCGGGTTCTGGAAGCCGGTCACGACCGAGCGTCGAACGGGCGATGGCAAAGTGCTCCCGCCCGAGCCGCGCCCGGCTCGCGTGGGATTCCTTATCTACACCACCGCGGGCTACATGGCCGTTCATCTCATGGATCCCGGCCGACCGAAATACAAGGGCGCCCAGCCGACGCCCGAGGAAGCGCAGATGGCGCTTCGTACCTATGGCAGCGCATACTTTGGTCCGTACACCATCCACCAGACGGAAGGCTATGTCGTCCATCATCAGCTGGGGATGATCAATCCGGGTGGAGGTGTGGGGACCGACACCATTCGCGGATATCGATTCGAGGGCGACAACCGGCTCATTCTGATGCCGCCCAAGCAGACCGTGAACGGCCAGACCGTTCAGAGCTTCGTCACCTGGGAGCGCGTCACGCCGCGTATCACGGCTAGTGAGTAGAAGGGAGGCAAGCCGATGAAGCGCTGGTTCTGGAGAATCGTGGTGACAACTGGAATGCTGAGTGCTCCGGCATCCGCGGTGGCGCATCACGCGTTCTCGGCGGAATTCGACGCCGACAAGCCCGTCCATCTGAAAGGCACGGTCGTGAGGATGGAATGGGTCAATCCCCATTCCTGGATCCACATCGATGTCAAGGGCCCGGACGGCAAGGTCACACGCTGGATGATTGAGGGCGGCCCACCGGGATCGCTGATCAGACGCGGGTTCACGAAAGACTCGCTCACCCCGGGAACGGAAATCCTGGTCGAGGGGTATCGGGCCAAGGACGACTCGAACAGAGCGAACGGGAAGGACATTACCTTCCCGGACGGCAAGAGATTGTTTGTCGGTTCTTCGGGAACCGGTGCACCGTACGAGAAGAAGTGATTGGCAAAGGAAATATTCGAGAAAGGATCTCCGCGACCTCAGCGTGCTCGGCGTTTGGATCGTCTGCGCGGTCTCCCGTCTCGCTCTCGCGCCGCCGCGCGCCGAGGAAGCAGAGCGCGCGGAGAGGTTACACGCGGAGATCGCAGCGGCCGCAGAGTTTTCCTGCGATAGTGGAGGGCCCATGAATGCTCGCTTGATCGGATCCGGCATCGCGACGGCAATCGTGGCCGGGTGGCTGGCGGCGGCAGGCGCCGGACAGACGGCCCAGCGCCCTGCACAGACCTACACCCAACCCAGGACACCGTGGGGCGAGCCCGACTTTCAGGGTGTCTGGGGTGGACGGAACCTGACGGTCACGCCGCTCGAACGGCCAAAAGAGTACGGTGCTCGCGAGTTTCTGACGGACCAAGAAGTCGCTGCGAGGCAAAAGGAGCAGAACGAGCTTCAGGCCAAGAAGGACGCTCTCGTCCAGAAGGGTCAGGGGCAGGAGCTTGGTCTGCGCGGCAAGCCCGCGGGGAAGGACGATAGCATCACGGGCTTCGAATACAACACCTTCTGGGTGGACACCGGATCGGCCGCCACGGTGTTCCGCCGGACATCTCTCATCACCGGTCCGGAAGGACGCATCCCGTACAAGCCAGAAGTGCTCGAACGCATCAAATACAGCACCGAGGTCGTGTCGAGCCGCCCACCCGCTGATTTCGTCAACAGGTCCTGGCGCGACCGGGACCTGGGCGAACGATGCATGACGGACGGCGTGCTCGCGATGTTCTGGTCGGGTACGGGCCCTTCGCAGATTATCCAGGGACCCGGCTACGTTGCGATCATGGGAGAACAGTTTCGGGATCGGCGGATCGTCCCCACCGACGGACGCGCGCACGGAACGATTCGCAGCGTGTCCGGGGAGGCTGTCGGTCACTGGGAAGGCAACACGCTGATCGTCGAAACGAAAAACTTCAGCGACATGACGCAGAACTGGCCGCAGGATCGGTTCGCCCAGGAATGGAGAACCCCGTCGAGCGCGATGCACCTCATCGAGCGGTTCACGCGGACCGCCGAGGACACGCTCGACTACGAGGTCACGGTCACGGATCCCTCGAAGTTCACCAAACCGTTCACGGTCGTCTTTCCGCTGATGAAGAGCCCGACACAACAGGTCTTTCTCGAATATGCCTGTCATGAAGCCAACTACGGCATGCTGCACCTGCTCAGTCAGGCGCGGAACCTCGAAAAGCGTCAGGGCGCGTCCCGCGGGAAAGCGAAATAGAAAGGAGACGTGACGTGAAACTGCGGCTTGGCGTGCTGACGGCTGCGGCTCTGGTCGTCGGACTTTTCATCGGGCTCATGCTGAGAGCCCAACCCACCGCGCAACGAGAGGGTGCAGAGTCCCGCGCACTTCGTGCCGCCGACGGGAAGCCGAATCTCAACGGCGTCTGGCAGGTCATGAACACGGCCAACTGGAACATACAGGATCACCCGGCACAACCGGGTCCCTATCCTCACCTCCTCGGCGCCAGCTTCTATGTCCCGCCGGGAAAGGGCGTCGTCGACGGAAATGAGATTCCGTACCAGCCGTGGGCGTTGGAAAAGAGGAAGGAGAACTTCGCGAAGCGGATGGTGATGGATACCGAAGACCTGCGGGTTGGCGATCCCGAGGCCAAGTGCTATCTGCCCGGCGTGCCGCGCGCGACGTACATGCCGTATCCCTTTCAGATCATCCAGGGGACGAGCAAGATTCTGATTGCGTACGAGTTCGCGCACGCCGACCGCGTGATTCATCTCGACAAGGTGGACCCGCGCCCGTATCTCGCGGTCGATTCCTGGATGGGCCACTCCGAAGGCCGCTGGGAAGGGGACACGCTGGTGGTGGACGTTCGCGGCCTGATCGACCAGACCTGGTTCGACCGCGCCGGCAACTTCCACAGCGACGCGCTGCACGTGGTGGAGCGCTACACGCCGATCGGGCGTGACGCGCTGATGTACGAGGCCACGATCGAGGACCCGAAGGTATTTACCCGGCCGTGGAAGATGGGCATGCCCGTGTACCGCCGGCTGGAAAAGGACGCAAAGATCAACGAGGTTCAGTGTGTCGAGTTTGCCGAGCCGTTCATGTACGGCACCATCAGTCTCCCTCCGCTGAAGTAGGCGGAGGGAGCACCATTTGATCATTGGAGATTGGAGATTTGTTCATTGATCGAATCATCGACGATGATCAAATGGGAGCCCCTCGTCAGGACGTCTTCTTCGGCACGAACGAAAGAAACCGCCGTGGGTTGTCGACGAGAATCTTGTGAAGCGTCGCGTCGCTCACGCCTGCGTATCTCAGCTTCGGCACGAACTGCACGAGGACGGTCGAAAAGCCGTTCCCCCAGTTCGCCTTGAGCTGCGGCGCCTGCGCAAAGTCGGCGGCGAGCAGCAGATTGTCCTCGTACCCGGCGTTCAGGATTTCGAGCACGTACTTGACCTTGCCGGCTTCGGGATTCATCGACCCCAGCATCTGATGCCCGACGGTGTCGAACCCGAGGAACGCTCCCCGTTTGGCAATCGCCTTCGCGGTCTGACCGAGCGGTTCCGAGCCCGGCTTGATGTCGGTGAGGTGCCCGAGCGCGAGGTGCTTCAGATCGACGCCCTGCGACTCGAAGAGATCGAGCTGGTCGAGCGCGCACTGCGCGCAGCCCTCGTGTTCCGTATGCGAGAAGATCGGTAATCCGGTGCGCACGTGTGCCTTCGCAATGGCCGTGAGCACCTTCTTCTCGTCCGCTGTCATCTGCATCGACGTTCCGATCTCACCCATGGCGGCCCACCGCTGCGTGAATGAATCGCGTATCAGTTGCTCGGTGAGCTCGTCGACGGACTGCTTCACGACCTCCGGCGAGTAGGGCGACTTGAAAGGGCCGCCGGCCACGAGGATGTGGACCTTTGGAACGCGCGTCGCCACCTGTCGCAGAAACTCCATCTGCTCGTCGGTTCGCGCGCTGCGCCCGCTCGCGTTGGCATCCACAATCGCCGAGAGGCCGTCGAATCCCGCTTGACGCAGCTCCTCGGCGATCAGCTCGACCGACTCGGCCAGCGGCGGCCCGGGTTTACCGGGCGTACGCGGCACCGGCGGGCTGCTGTACGAGAAGGCCACGTGCTCGTGGAAGGCGATCGCGCCGGATGCCAATGTGTCCGGATCAATGTCCTTCAATACGGTGCGGATAATCGCGCCCTTTGGAAAAGTGATTTTCGTTCGGGGTTTCGCGGTCAACCAGCCGGCGCCCTGCGCCAGGCCGAGCGATTCACCCAGAATCGCGCCAACGCCGCACGCGACGCCTGCCGCTCCCATGATCCGAATCGCTTCGCGACGAGTGCATTTCGGATGTGCGTGCTTCACCGAGGACCTCCTGCTGGGCCGTTTTCGACGGAATCGTTCGCGGAACCTGCCGGTCGCGTAACGGGCACCGATTCTAGCCCGACTGGCGCTGGCCGGACAGTCGTAAGATAATTCGCCGGGCCGTGCCCGGCTTTCCCGCACGCCACGCTGTCCGCACTCATGCTCATAAAGGAGACGCTCGTGAAGCCCTGTTTTGCCATCCTCGGTCTTACGCTCGTATTGTTCGGGGCGGTCGTCGGCGCGCAGAATGCCACGACCACCGTGCCTCCGGCGCCCTCCACCGCCCTGCCGGCTACCCCGCAGGTCTTTGCCGGCGAGGGGCACTCGTACCGGGTCGTTCCGATCAAGGGGTTGGAAAATCCGTGGGCGCTGGCGATTCTGCCGAACGGCGACATCCTCGTCACCGAGAGGCCCGGGCGTCTTCGGATAATTCGAAAAGGCGTGCTCGACCCGCAGCCGATCGCCGGCCTTCCCGAGATAAACACCCGTGCGGTGAATTCGGGTCTGATGGACATCGCGCTCCACCCGCGGTACGCCGAGAACAAGCTCGTTTACTTCACCTACTCGAAGCCGAGGCCGGGAAATCCGTACGAGGATTTCGGATGGTCTGGTGACAAGAAGGTTCTCGGCCGGAAGGGGGACGCGGTGGCGGCCACGCTCGCGCGCGCCCGTTACGATGGCGGCAATTCCCTCACCGACGTCAAGGACATCTTCGTGCCGGATTCCTGGTCGCAGGGCACGTCGGCGGGGAAAATCGCCTTCGCCAAGGACGGCAAGATCATCCTGGCCATCGGCATGCCGGTCCGTCACCAGGTCGGAACCGCCGACGATGCGCAGAACCCGGCCAATCACTCGGGAAAGATTCTCCGCCTGAATGATGACGGGACGGTCCCGTCCGACAACCCCTTCGTGAAAGTTCCCGGGTTCAGGCCCGAGATCTTCGCGCTCGGCATCCGCAACGCGATCGGTCTCTTCGTGCACCCGGACACGGGCGAGATCTGGGAAACCGAGAACGGCCCGATGGGCGGCGACGAGATCAACATCATCAAGGCCGGCAAGAACTACGGCTGGCCGGTCGTCTCGTACGGTGCCGACTACCGCGGCGACCAGATTGGTGGTCTGTCGGGAACGACATCGAAGGACCGCATGAAGGAGGGCATGGAAGATCCGTTCATCTTCTGGAACCCCTCGCCCGCCGTGACCGGCATCGTCGTCTACACGGGCAACAGGTTTCCACTCTGGAAGGGCAACGTCTTCGTGGGCGCGATGGGCGGCTCGAATCTGGGGGCCCGCCAGCTTCACCGGATCGTGTTGAGCAAGACCGGCAAGCCGCAGAGCCGGGGCAACCTGACGATGCTGCAGGAGCTCAAGCAGCGCATCCGCGACGTGAGGCAGGGACCGGACGGACTTCTCTATCTGACGACGGACGAAAAAGAGGGGGCTGTTCTACGAATCGAGCCTGTGGACAACAAGACGAACTGACTTGATCCCTGTTCATTGGAGGCGTTCGTGAAGCCGTGTATCGTGACTCTCAGCCTGACATCTTTTCTGTTGTTGTCTGCGGCCACCGTCGGCGCGCAGCAGGATACCGTCACCAGTCCTGCTCCCTGGGATCAGCCCACCGCCCTCCCGGACACCCCACAGGTCTTCAGGGGTGATGGCCAGCCGTACCGCGTGGTCCCAATCAAGGGGCTCGCCAATCCCTGGGCGTTGGCGGTTCTGCCGAACGGCGACGTCCTCGTCACCGAGAGGGTCGGTCGCCTTCGAATCATCCGGAAGGGCGTGCTCGACCCCCAGCCGATCTCCGGTCTTCCCGAGATAAATACCGGCGCGACGAACGCCGGGCTGATGGACATCGCCCTTCACCCGCGGTACGCGGAGAACAAGCTCGTTTACTTCACGTATTCGAAGCCGAAGCCAGGAAATCCGTACGACGACATCAGGTGGTCGGGTAACCAGAAAATGAAGGGCAGCAGGCGCGACGCCGCGACGGCCACGCTGGCGCGAGCCCGGTACGACGGCGGCGCCTCGCTCGGTGACGTGAAGGACATCTTCGTGGCGGATGCCTGGTCTCAGGGAACATCGGGCGCGCGCATCGCCTTTACGCTCGACGGCAAGATCATCATGACCGTGGGTATGCCGGTCCGCCACGAAATCGGAACCGCCGACGATGCGCAGAACCCCGCCAACCACGCGGGCAAGATTCTTCGCCTGAACGACGACGGGAGCGCCCCGTCCGACAACCCGTTCGTCGGGAAGCCGGGCTACAAGCCGGAGATCTTCGCGCTCGGCATCCGCAACGCGCTCGGGCTCTTCGTGCATCCTGAGACCGGCGAGATCTACGAAACCGAGAACGGCCCGATGGGCGGCGACGAGCTCAACATCGTCAAGGCGGGCAGGAACTACGGCTGGCCCGTCGTCTCGTACGGGATGGACTATAGCGGCAACCAGATCGGCGGGGGATCCGGGACGACGTCTGACGACCGCAAGCGTCCCGGCATGGAAGATCCCTTCATCTTCTGGAACCCCTCACCCGCCGTGGCCGGCGTCGTCATGTACACGGGGAATCGGTTTCCGCTGTGGAAGGGCAACATCTTCGTGGGTGCCATGGGCGGCAAGCATCTCGGAGCACGCCAGCTTCACCGCATCGTGTTGAGCAGGACCGGCAGGCCGCAGCGGGGCGGGAACATGACGATGCTCGCCGAGCTCAATCAACGCATCCGCGACGTGAAGCAGGGGCCGGACGGGCTGCTGTATCTGACAACAGATGAAAAGGACGGGGCCGTGCTGCGGATCGAGCCGGTGGAGAACAAGACGAACTGACGACGGGGTATCTCGTGAGTGCGCGCCGGTGCGATCGTGGTCGTTATCTTCGTCATCAACCAGACAGGCGGTGAAGTGACGCGTAGGTCCCAGGCCAAGGCCGTCCCCGGCTGTGGCCGCGCACCCCGGGTGCGGTTCTTCCGGCGTCCGGGCTGCGGGAATTTCTGGCCAAGAGCTCGGCGGCCTCAGCGTTCTCGGCGTTAATCCGTCTCCGCGACCTCGGGTGCGTCCGCGCGGGAGTGGCCGAGTGCGCGGAGACAATTTAAACGCCGAGCGCGCGGAGCACGCCGGAGAAGTGGCTGCCGTGATGTTGCTCCTGTCCACCGGAGCTGTGGGAGATCGCACTCGGTACGTTGCCCACGTCTTCCGGCGCGTTGCCAGCCCCCTGCTGGCGGTTACCCCGTCGTTCTGCCCCGTTGCTCGAGGCTCGTGCGGGTGTGGGAGAGGGCACTCGCGCGTTGCCCACGTCTTCTGGCGTGTTGCCGGGCACTGGTTGGCCCTTACCTGGTGGTAGTTGGTACGTTCCTTGACGCGGTGCTGGTGTGGGAGATGGCATTTGGCCCGTTGCCGACCTCCTCCGGCGCGTTGTCGGGCACCTGTTGGCCGTTACCTGGCCGAACCTGGTACGTTGCTTGACGCTGGTGCGGGTATGGGAGATGGCACTCGGCGCGTTGCCAGCGTCGTCCGGGGTGTTGCCGGGCTCACCTGTGCTGTTGCCGGTCGCCTCCGGCACGTTTCCCGTGTCGTCTACGGTGTTTCCGCGCGCGTCTTGCACACTTTCTTTTTCCACCGACGTCCGCACGTCGATGAGCGATCCTACCGAACTCATGGTCGCGCCACCGGTCGCCGGGGGCATTCGCGGCACGGCGGCCGTCGTGGCGCTCGAAACCTACCGGTGACGCATCAGCTATTCGCTCATTGTTGCCAAAGTCGCCGAACCGATGACGATCTGCGACCGCCTCGAAACGCAGCTGTCCACTGCTGCAACCCAACGTGGCCTGCTCCTCGACGCGTCCTTCACGAAGCGCTCGCAGGCCACGCATCCGATGAGTCGCGAGCTATGGCGTCGTGCTGATTGCGCGGTTGAATCATGAACACGATTCTTAGATTTTGGAGTGAGCCTCGATGAGTATGGAAGTGTTCCCGGGCATTACTTGACGAGAACTTTCCGCTGGGGCTGCTCGGCGCCCTGCGTGACGATGGCATCGTGGCAGACCACATCATCACGCTCGGTTGGCGTGGAGCACCCGACAGCCGAATTCGTGAGCGACTGAACGCCCCAGGTCGGTCGCACGCTAACCGTATGGGTTGCTGACGGCTCGCTTGAACACGTTTGCGCAGTCGCGCTTCCTTCGGAACGTTGTCCTGTAGAATGAGCCTCTCATGAAAGCCATCGTTCTCCATGTCACGGACGAGGAGCTGGCAGAGCGCCGCCGCAGAGGCCTCGATCGGTTCGACGAAATGTGGGAAGGCGTGCTTCATATGGCCCCAGCCCCTGCCTACGAACACCAGCGGATCGTCAGTGCAATCGACCGATTCCTCGGACTGCTTTGTGACCGCGATCGACGCGGCGTGCTGGCAATCGCAATCAATGTCTTCAATGAAGCGTCGGCGGTGCCCGATTATCGGATTCCGGACTTCACCTTCGTCGCCGCGGGACGCGAGCGGTTGATTGCGCGGGACGGCGTTCGCGGCGGCGCCCCCGACGCCGTAATCGAGATTCGCTCGCCCGATGATGAAACGTATGAAAAGCTGCCGTTCTTCGCGCGGCTGGGCGTGCGGGAAGTGATCGTCGTGGACCGCGACACCAAACAGCCGGACATCTTCCGTCTGGCCGGCACGCAGTACGTCGCCGTTCAAGCGGATCGTGAGGGATGGCTTCGCAGCGATGTTCTGAACGTGCGATTCACGCGCACGACCTCCGGCCGCCTT
>DASYQV010000089.1:0-5203 GCA_036005125.1 Vicinamibacterales bacterium | reverse complement strand
CGGCAGCCGGAACGCGGCGAGCGACGTGGGGGTCGCAATCGAGCTCCTGATGGCCGGACTCAAAGGGGCGGCGCTGAACGTCGACATCAATCTCGGCGGGTTGACCGATCAGGCATTCGTCGCACGAGCGCGACGCGAGAGAGAGGAACTGGAGCGCGAGGGGGCGGCCGACGCGGACAGGGCGCGGGCTGCGCTGTCGTGAAGCATCCGTCTAATGCGGGCCGGTGAGCATCATCCGGCCTTCGACCGCAAACGACACCGGAACCCGGCGCGTATAGTTCGGAAACAGCTCGATGGGCTGTTCGTACGCCGCCTCGATGCGGGTAACAGTCCTCTCCCGCCGCACGGTTACCTGTTCGGGTGCAATCGGAACGCCCAACCGGACGGCCGTCTCCATTACCTGTTCGTGGAGCGCGGATTCGGGCGAATTGCCTCCGAAGATCGCAATCTGCTCCGAGGCATCCTTGAACTGGTAAAAGGACCATGCGGCCATTCCGGACCGCGCCGTTGCGTTCAGCAGGGCAGCGCCGATCAGGAGCTTGATGATGGTCTTCATCTGGTGATGGTGATTGGGGATTGGTGATCGGCTGGTGATTGGGGATTGGTCGATTTATTGATCATTTACGTTGTGTGATTGGCGCATGTCCAATCACCGATAGATCCGCAAATCACCAATCGCCATTCACCAAGCAATCTCAAAATCCCCAAATCACGAATCGCAAATTCAGTGTATCTGGTGCAGAATCCGCGACCACCGCGTCTTGGTAAAGAAGCCCCCGACGGTCGAAAGAATCCCACCGACCTTATTGCCCAGACCGTTCGGCTCGTATTCTTCACGCTCCGCTTCGTACGACCAGTACACCATCAACGCCCGGCCCTTGATGTAGTCGCGCGGCAGGAAGCCCCAGTAGCGGCTGTCCTGCGAGTTGTCGCGGTTGTCGCCCATGACGAAGTAGTGGTTGGCCGGGACCGTCACGGGCCCGTAGCGGCGCCGGACGTCCAGGTCCGTGTAGTCCGCGCTACCCGGCTTTACGTCGCCGGGTGGCTCGAGAAAATGCACGTACGGCTCCGAGAGCGGCATGCCGTTGACGTGCACCTTCTTGTTCCGCAGCTCGATTGTGTCGCCCGGCAGCCCGATGACGCGCTTGATGAAGTCGCGATCGGGCTCTTCCGGATACTTGAACACGATCACATCGCCGCGGCGGATCGGATCGATCGGCAGCAACGTGCGCTCGATGCCCGTCGCCGCGGGCCCGAACACGAACTTGTTCACGAGCAGGTGATCGCCGATGAGGAGGTTGTTCTCCATCGAGCCGGTCGGGATTTTGAACGCCTGCACGACAAACGTGCGGATGAACAGCGCCAGGATGACGGCGATGGCAATCGATTCGAAGTACTCGCGCGCGGTGGACTTGCGATACGGCTCTGCCGCTGGCGTCTGCTGCGTCGTGCGTTGTGCGTTCATCATTCGGTTCCTACCTTCAGGACCGCAAGAAAGGCTTCCTGCGGGATCTCCACACGTCCGACCCGCTTCATCCGCTTCTTGCCTTCCTTCTGTTTCTCGAGCAGTTTGCGCTTGCGGGTGATGTCGCCGCCGTAGCACTTGGCGAGGACGTTCTTGCGCAGCGCCTTCACCGTTTCCCGTGCGATCACGCGGTTGCCGATCGACGCCTGGATGGCGACCTCGAAGAGCTGCCGCGGAATCAGCTCCCGCATCTTGGAGGCGAGCGCGCGGCCGCGTTCGTAGGCCGCGTCGCGATGCACGATGATGGACAGCGCGTCTACCGGCTCGCCGTTGACGAGGATATCCATCTTGACGAGCGGCGACTCCCAGTAGCCGGTAACGTGATAGTCGAGGGAGGCATACCCGCGGGAAAGCGTCTTCAGCCGGTCGTAGAAGTCGAGCACGACCTCGTTGAACGGGAGCTCGTAGGTAATCAGGACGCGATCCGATTTCATGTACTCGAGCTTCTTCTGGATGCCGCGCTTGTCCTGACAGAGCTTGAGAATCCCTCCGACGTGCTCGGCCGGCGTCAGGATCATTGCGGTGATGACCGGCTCTTCGAGCTTGGTGATGCGGCCTGCCTCCGGCAGCTTGGCCGGACTGTCGATCTCGTGCACCTCGCCGTCGGTCGTCACCACGCGGTACAGCACGCCTGGCGCGGTCGTCACCAGGTCCATATCGTATTCGCGCTCGAGCCGCTCCTGAACGATCTCCATGTGGAGCAGGCCGAGAAAGCCGCAGCGGAAGCCGAAGCCGAGCGCCGCCGATGTTTCCGGCTCGTAGAAGAACGACGCGTCGTTGAGACGGAGCTTCTCGAGCGCCTCACGAAGCTCGGGGTACTGGTGTCCCTCGACCGGGTAGAGGCCGGCGAACACCATCGGCTTCAGCTCCTTGAAGCCCGGGAACGCCTCAGCGGTGGGCCGCGCGGTTTCTGTGATGGTGTCGCCAATCTTCGCGTCCGACACCTTCTTGATGTTCGCGACGACGAAGCCGACTTCGCCGACGCTCAGCTCCTCGACCGGCACCGCCTTGGGCGAGAAGACGCCGAGCTGATCGATCTCGTAGTCCTGCCCCTCGGCCATCAGACGGACCTTCATCTTCGCCCTCAGCGTGCCTTCGATCACGCGGACGACAATGACAACGCCGCGATAGGCGTCGTACCACGAATCGAAGATCAACGCCTTCAGCGGCGCGTCCGGATCGCCCGCCGGTGGGTGGAACCGTTCGACGATCGCCTCGAGAATGTTTCTGGTGCCGGTGCCCTCCTTCGCGCTGGCGAGGATGGCACCCGAGCCGTCGAGGCCGATGATGTCCTCAATCTGGCGCCGGGCCTCTTCCGGCTGCGCGCTCGGCAGATCGATCTTGTTGATGACCGGAATGATCTCGAGATTGTCGTCGACGGCGAGATAGGCATTGGCCAGCGTCTGCGCCTCGACGCCCTGCGACGCGTCCACGAGGAGCAGCGCGCCCTCGCACGCGGCAAGCGAACGCGTGACCTCGTAGCTGAAGTCCACGTGACCGGGAGTGTCGATCAGGTTGAGGACGTACTGCTCGCCAGAGTCCGCGGTGTAGTTGAGACGGACGGGGTGCGCCTTGATCGTGATCCCGCGCTCCCGCTCGAGATCCATCGCGTCGAGGACCTGCGCCTCCATCTCGCGAGGCTGCAGGGCGCCGGTGAGCTCGAGGAATCGATCCGCGAGCGTCGACTTGCCGTGGTCGATGTGCGCGATGATCGAGAAATTGCGGATATAGCGCTGATCCATCTAGTGGACTGTATCAACAGAGTGTGATGGGACTACATCCGGCCTTCGACCGCGATTGTCGGGCCGTTCCGACGGAAACGGCCCGCTTCATGTCTCGAAGATGCACTCCAGCAGACCGAATAGAAAATTATAGCAGTCGAGGTGCAGGTGAACGCGCGCAGCCAGCTTGTGGTTGAGGCAGGAGTCTACGTTCGCAGGCCGGTCTTTAGACCCGGCACGGCGCCGCATCTAAAGATGCGGCCTACGGTCAAAAAGATGCGACCTGCGTCAACTCGAGTTCTACGCAATGGGCGCGTCGGTCGGGCGATACAGGCTCGACAGGTCGCCGGTCGTCTCGCCGTGCTGACTGAGATCGAGGCCAATGGCTTCCTGCTCGACGTCGACGCGCAGCGGGACGACGACGTCCGTCAGCTTGTAGAGCAACCAGGACCCTCCGAACGTCAACGCCGGCACGACGACGATGGCCACCAGCTGTACGAGGAACGTGTGGACGTGTCCCGTCACCAGACCGACCTCGCGCGCGAAGACGCCCGTCGCGACCATGCCGACGGCACCGCCGACCCCGTGGCACGGAAACACATTGAACGTATCGTCGAGCGCTGAACGCGATCGCCAGTGCACCACGGCGTTGCAGACGAGCGCCGCCGCCGTGCCGATGAACAGGCTCGCTCCGACTGTAACGTAACCGGCCGCGGGCGTGATCGCGACCAGACCGACAAGGGCGCCGATACACGCGCCGAGCGCGGTCGGCTTGCGCCCGAGCAGGATGTCGAAGAGCATCCAGGCGAGAGCCGCCGACGCAGATGCCGTGTTGGTCGCGGCAAAGGCCATCGCCGCCTGCGGCGAGGCCGCGAGCGCCGAGCCCGCGTTGAAGCCGAACCAGCCGAACCAGAGCATGCCGGTGCCGAGCAACACGAAGGGGATGTTTGCGGGCTCCGGCGGTGTGGCGTCCAGGGACATGTGCCGGCGTCCCAGCACGATCGCGCCGGCCAGCGCGGCACAGCCTGCCGACACGTGCACGACGCTCCCGCCGGCGAAATCGATCACGCCAATCTGTCGCAGCAGGCCATCGGGATGCCACATCATGTGCGCCAGCGGACAGTAGATCAGCAGGCTGAAGAGGCAGATGAACATGAGGTAGCCGGAAAAGCGCACCCGCTCGGCCAGCGATCCGGTGATGAGCGCCGGCGTGATGATGGCGAACTTCAACTGGAAGATCGCAAACAGCACGAGCGGGATCGTCGGAGACAGCGCGGCGTGCGTGACGCCGTTGACGCCGTTGAACATGAAATAGGTGCCCGGATGCCCGATGATTCCGCCCACACTGTCGCCAAAGGCCAGGCTGAAGCCGACAACCACCCAGAGGACGCTGATGACGGCCGTCGCCACGAAGCTCTGCAGCATGGTCGAGATGAGGTTATTGAAACGGACCATGCCGCCGTAAAAGAGCGACAGACCAGGGATTATGAGCAGGATCAGTCCGGTGGCCGTCAGCATCCAGGCCACGTCGCCCGAGTTGATCGGGCCGCCTCCGTTGGCGGGAGGAGAGGGGTCGCTCAACGCGCCGGCGAGGCTGACGAGAAGCAGAAGGACGAAGGGAAAGAGCCAAGCCTTGCGCATGATTGCGCGGAGTGTACGCGATTTTTGCCGGGTTCGCGCGGAATTTCGTTTGTGCGTACGTAGGCCGGGTCTTGAGCCCGTTATGCGGCCACACACGCGAATTTTGTACTCGTTGTGCGACCGCATAACGGGCGAGGCGCGCGGAGCGCGGGGATGTCCCAGTAGCTGTTGAAATTTGAGCCGGCGGCTCCTCCCGCTGGTCGTGTTATACGACTGGTGGGCAAACCGCGGCGAAAGCCGCAACGAAAGGAGCCGCCATGCCGGAGTCTCGCACAGTCCACGCCGTCGACCAAGCTGAGAAATCCGAATCACGACA
>DASYQV010000088.1:0-13169 GCA_036005125.1 Vicinamibacterales bacterium | reverse complement strand
CGGCTGGATGCCGATCGATCGCAGATCGCGCACGCTGTGCTGCGTCGGCTTTGTCTTCAGCTCGCCGGCCGTGCCGATGTAGGGGACCAGCGTGAGGTGGATATACAACGTGTTCTCGCGGCCGACGTCGAGCCGGAACTGGCGGATGGCCTCGAGGAACGGCATGCTCTCGATGTCGCCAACGGTGCCGCCGATCTCCACGATCATGATGTCGACGTCACGCGACGCGGAGCGGATGCTGTCCTTGATCTCGTTGGTGATGTGGGGAATCACCTGCACCGTCCGGCCCAGATAATCTCCGCGGCGCTCCTTCTGGATCACAGAGAGATAGATCTTGCCCGTCGTCCAGTTGCTGTCCCGCGTCGCGATCATGCTCGTGAAGCGCTCGTAGTGTCCCAGGTCGAGGTCCGTCTCCGCACCGTCGTCGGTGACGTACACCTCGCCATGCTGATACGGACTCATCGTGCCCGGATCGACGTTGATGTACGGGTCGAACTTCTGGAGCGCCACCGTGTACCCGTGGTCCTCGAGCAGCCGTCCGATCGACGCGGCCGCCAGCCCTTTTCCCAGGGACGAGACCACACCGCCTGTCACGAAGATGTACTTGACGGGCCGTCCTTCAGGTCGCTTCATCATGTGCTCTCACACGCGCGCGTCCGCGTCCACGAGGAGGCGGACGCGCTCCAGGTCCTCGGGCGTGTCGACGCCGATGGAATCGTGTTGGGTTTCGACCGTGCGGATCCGGAAGCCATGTTCCAGCGCACGCAACTGTTCGAGCGATTCGGCCAGTTCCAGAGGGGTCGGTCGTAGACGCGCGAATTCCAGCAGGAACGATCGTCGATAGGCGTACAGCCCGATATGCCGATACATCGGGACCGTCGATGCGCCGTCGCGCACGTACGGAATCGGCGAGCGGGAGAAGTACAGCGCGTCGCCGTTGGCGTCGACCACCACCTTCACGACGTGCGGATTCGTGTAGTCCGCTGAATCCGTAATGCGATGTCGCAGCGTAGAGATGGAGACGGTTGAATCCGCCCGGAGCGGCGCGACGGCCTCATCGATCATCCCGGGCTCGACGAGCGGCTCGTCCCCCTGCACGTTGACGATGATGTCGCACGCGAGGTCCTCGGCGACCTCCGCGAGCCGGTCGGTGCCCGAAGGATGCGACGCCCGCGTGAGCCGCACGACGCCTCCAAAGCCTTCGACGGCAGCGGCGATTCGAGCGTCATCGGTGGCAACCACTACCGCACCCACTGACAAGGCCGCCGCGGCACGACGGTAGACGTGCTCGATCATGGGCCGTCCGCCGAGGTCGGCGAGCACCTTGCCGGGGAAGCGGGTTGACTGGAACCTGGCGGGGATGAGGGCGACGACCGGTGGCGACTGTGACGTTCTCTCGAAGGGATTTCGGAACGTGACAGGGGACACGGCGAATGATAGCACAGCAGACAAAGGAGGAAGGAGTTAGGAGGAAGGAGTTAGAGTGACACTCTGCCTCCTGCCTCCTGTGATCCCCGCGAGCGCAAAAGCCGAGATGATAAAATGAAGCGGTTTCACCGATGACCTGGAAGTCGACAGCGGTCCTTTCGGCTGCGGGCCTGTTCGCCACGTGGCTCGCGTCGGCGCCGCCGTTACGGCCGCCCCTGCCCGCAGCCTCTACACCGCCGAGCGCGGCCAGGACCGAGGCGGCCGCTGCTGAGATTCAGGAACAGGCCAGCCGGCTGCACGTGCGGGTTCAGGAAGCCGTCGCGTATCACGAGCCATCGCGGAATCCATTCCGCTTCAGCGCGCGCATCCACGCCCGTCCTGCGCCGGTCGGGACGAGCAGCGCTCGCCTGCAACCCGAAGGTGAGCCAGTGACGTCACTTCCCGCCCGGCCGACTCTGCCGATCGCGCTCTCCGGCATCGCCCAGGACACCGTCGAGGGTCGAACCGTTCGCACCGCGATCATCAGCACGCCCGATGGCGTCCAGCTCCTGAAAGAGGGCGAGATGCTGGCGGGGCAGTACAAGGTCGCGGCGATCGGCGCCGACGCCGTCGAGCTGGTGCGCGTGAGCGACGGATCGACCGTGCGTCTCGGCCTCAAACCCTGACGATCCGCGCCTCCCGAATCGCTTTCACCCGCCGGATCTCGTCGAGGACCGATTGCTGCAGTTCGACGCCGTTGTCGACGTTCACGACGCCGACCGCCCGGTCGCCCTGTCGGCCGAGCGCGAAGTTCGCGATGTTGACGCCGTGGCGACCGAGGACGGTGCCGACGTCGCCAATCACACCGGGCTGATCGTTGTTGCACAGCACGAGCATCGTCCCCTCGAGCGGCGCGTCGATGCCGATGCCGTCGACCAGCACGAGCCGCGGCGTGGTCCGATCGAACACCGCCCCTTCGACCCAGCGCTCGCCGGTGTTGGTGTGCAGCTTCACCGACATCAGGCTCGTGAAGTTGCGCGCCCGCGAGCTGCGCGATTCGACGATCTCGATGCCGCGCTCGGCCGCGATCGCCCGCGCGTTCACGGCCGTGACGCCGGCGGAGAGGATAGGCTTGAAGAGCCCCACCAGCACCGCGCTGACGAGCAGGTCGTTGTTGCCGGTCGCAAGCTCCCCGTAGTACCGGATCCCGATCGCATCGGACCGCGCGTCGTTCATCTGCGCCAGGAACGCCCCGAGGCGCTCTCCGAGCGACAGGAACGGCTGCAGCCGGGCGAACTCCTCCGCCGACACGGACGGGAAGTTCACGGCGTTGCGGATCACGCCGTCGCGCAGGAAATCGCGCAGCGCGGTGGCGGTCTCCACGCCAACCAGCTCCTGCGCCTCACGAGTGGATGCCGCGATGTGCGGCGTGGCAATGACCTGAGGCATCGACTGCAGCCGTGGGTCGGGCGGCGGCTCCACCTCGAACACATCCAGCGCCGCGCCAGCAACCTGTCCCGATTCGATCGCGTCGGCCAGCGCCCGCTCGTCGATCAGATCGCCGCGCGCGGTGTTGATGATCCTGATCCCGCGCCGCGACCGGGCCAGCCGCTGCGCGTTGACGAGATTTTTCGTCGCCGGCATTGCCGGCAGGTGCAGCGACAGGTAATCGGCGCGCGCGAAGACCTCGTCCAGCGAAACCAGCTCGACGCCGAGGTCGGCGGCCACCTGAGCGGCAATGAACGGATCGTGCGCGATGACGTGCATGCCAAAAGCGGACGCGCGGTGGGCAACCTCCTGACCGATCCGTCCGAGTCCGACGATGCCCAGCGTCTTGTCGCGAAGCTCCTCGCCCATGAAGCGCTTCTTTTCCCATTTCCCCTGCTTCATGGCTGCGTCGGCGGCCGCGACGTTGCGGGCGAGAGCGAGCATGAGGCCGACCGCGAGCTCCGCGACGCTCGTGCTGTTGGCGCCGGGTGCATTCATCACCACGATGCCGCGGGCGCTGGCGGCGCCGACATCGACGTTGTCGACGCCGGTTCCGGCGCGGGCAATCACCCTCAGCCGCGAGGCCGCGGAAATCAGCGGGGCAGTGACTTTCGTTGCGCTGCGAACGACGAGCGCGTCGGCGTCGGAGAGATCGCGTTTGAGTTGATCGAGCGGCCGGCCGGCCACCGCGTCGACCGTCCAGCCTTCGGCGGCCAGCAGGTCGACGGCGGATCTGGGGAGATCATCGGCGATAACGATTTTCACGGGAACAGTATAATCGGCAGGTTTTGATGGCAACCGCGCGCCGTACGCGGCGACACGCGCCGACCCGCGACGAGACGCGCGACGTTTGCGCGACGGCGGTACGACGTTCGCACTACGATAGTGCAAACCGCTAGAATGTTCCGTTTCACGCGACATTCCCCGGTTCATCCCGGTCCTTTTCAACAGGGTTTTCCACAGATCTTGTGAACGTTCTACCCCCGGCGGAGGGGAAGTCCCCTAAGCCGCCGACAGAGGCGAGGCAGGCATGAATCGCAAAGTGACAGTGGTGGGAGGCGCCGGGAACGTCGGCGCGACCGTGGCGCGCGCCGTCGCGGAGAAGGAGCTTGCGGACGTCGTCATCATCGACATCATGGACCAGAAGGCCGCCGGCGTCGCGCTCGACATCTACGAGGCGTGTCCGATCCAGAAATCAGACGCTCGCATCGTCGGCGGCAACGACTGGGACGCGGCGGCGGGATCTGACATCGTGGTCATCACGTCCGGCAAGCCACGCAAGCCCGGCATGAGCCGCGACGATCTCGTACGCGACAACTTCGAGATCATGAGGAGCATCGGGCCGAACGTGAAGCGGTACTGTCCGGACAGCATCATCATCCCGGTGGCGAACCCGCTCGACGCAATGGCCCAGGCGCTCTTCCGGCTGACCGGCTTCCCGCGCGAGCGGGTCATCGGCATGGCCGGCGTGCTCGATTCGGCCCGCATGCGGACGTTCATCGCGATGGAGCTGAATGTGTCGGTGGAGAACGTGCACGCGTTCGTGCTCGGCGGCCACGGCGACACGATGGTGCCGCTGGCCAGGTATTCGACCGTGGCGGGCATACCCCTGGCCGATTACCCGGGCATGACAGCGGAAAAAATCGCTGCCATCTCGAAGCGGACGGCCGATGGGGGCGCGGAGATCACCAAGCTCGTCGGCACGAGCGCCTGGTACGCGCCCGGTTCGGCAACCGCCGAGATGATCGAGGCCATTCTGAAGGACAAGAAGAAGATTCTTCCGTGCTCGGTCTACCTGCAGGGCGAGTACGGGATCCGCGATCTGTTCGTCGGCGTGCCGGTCAAGCTCGGCGCGCGGGGCATGGAGCAAATCATCGAGATCAAGCTGACCGCCGAGGAGAACGCCGCGCTGCAGAAGTCGGCGAACGCGGTCAAGGAGCTGGTGGATGTGATCCAAGTGTAGGCCTCAGGAATCAGGCCTCAGGCCTCAGGGCTGTCTTAGGCCTCAGCCTGCCTGATGCCTGAGACGGCCCTGATTCCTGAGGCCTGGTGCCTGAGGCCTGCTGAAGGTGCTGCTCAAGGCGCAGCCTTCCAGAGCGCCTTCACGTAATCGCGGTTCATCCTCGCGATGTTCGAGATTGGTATCTCCTTGGGGCACACGGCCTCGCACTCGCCCTCGTTCGAGCACATCCCGAAACCCTCGGCATCCATCTGATCCACCATCCGGATCACGCGGCGGTAGCGTTCGGCCTGTCCCTGAGGGAGCCGGCCGAGGTGCGCGATTTTCGCCGACGTGAAGAGGTGCGCCGCGGCGTTCTTGCACGCCGCGACGCAGGCGCCGCAGCCGATGCAGGCGGCCGAGTCCATGGCCTTCTCGGCGACGTCCTTCGGAATCGGGATCGTGTTGCCGTCGGGCGCCCCGCCGGTATTGAACGAGACGTAGCCGCCGGCCGCGATGATGCGGTCGAATGCGCTCCGGTCCACCACCAGATCCTTGATGACCGGAAAGGCTTTCGCGCGCCATGGCTCCACGATGATCGTTTCGCCGTCCTTGAAGCTGCGCATGTGGAGCTGGCAGGTGGTCGCGCCGCGCAGCGGACCGTGGGCGATTCCGTTGATGACGAGGCCGCACGCGCCGCAGATGCCCTCGCGGCAGTCCGAGTCGAAGGCAATGGCCTCGTGACCCTGTTTGATCAACCCTTCGTTGACCACATCGAGCATCTCGAGAAACGACATATCGGTGTTGATCTTGTTCGCCGCGTAGTCGACAAGCTGTCCGGCCGCGTCCGGTGCGGGTTGTCTCCAGACCTTCAACTTGACTGAAATCGTTGCCATCGTCCGTTCGCCTGATGCCCGTTCACTCGTAGGCCGGGTCTTTAGACCCGGCGCGTGCCGCATCTAAAGATGCGGCCTACGAAAGCCTATTGCTGCCTACTGCCTACTGCCTACTTGTATGACCGCTGCGTCGGATGCACTTCCTCGAAGGCCAGGGGCTCTTTGTGCAGCAGGGGCTGGCGGCCGATGCCCGTAAACTGCCACGCCGCCACATACGCGTAGCGGTCGTCGTCTCGCAGGGCCTCGTTGTCGACTGTCTGGCTCTCTTCGCGGAAGTGGCCGCCGCACGATTCGCGCCGGTGAAGCGCGTCGAAGGTGAGCAGCTCCGCGAACTCGAGGTAGTCGGCGACGCGTCCCGCGTGCTCGAGGCTCTGGTTGAGATTGTCGAACGTGCCGGGAACCGACACGTCCTGCCAGAACTCCTCGCGCAGCTTCGGAATCTCCACGAGCGCTTTTTTGAGCCCTTCGTCGTTCCGTGACATGCCGACGTAATCCCACATGATGGCGCCGACCCGCCGATGGAAGGATCGAATCGTCTGGCTGCCTTTCACGGCCAGCAGCCGGTTGATGCGGTCCTGGCAGGACGCCTTCGCTTCCTGGAAGGCGTCGTGATCCTCGCTCACGGGCGGGAGCGTGGTGCTGGCGATATAGTTCGCCATCGCGTACGGAACGACGAAGTATCCGTCGGCAAGCCCCTGCATCAGAGCGCTCGCCCCGAGCCGATTGGCGCCGTGATCGGAGAAGTTTGCTTCGCCGAGGACGTGCAATCCCGGAAGGGTGCTCATCAGGTTGTAGTCGACCCATAACCCGCCCATCGTGTAGTGCACGGCGGGGTAGATGCGCATCGGGACCCGGTATGGATCTTCGTCGGTGATGCGCATGTACATGTCGAACAGGTTCCCGTATTTCTCGCGGATCGTCTCGACGCCCAGCCGCTTGATCGCGTCCGTGAAATCGAGGTAGACGGCGAGCCCGCTCTCGCCGACGCCGCGCCCTTCGTCGCAGACCTGTTTCGCGTTCCGCGACGCGACGTCGCGGGGCACGAGGTTGCCGAAGCTGGGGTACTTCCGTTCGAGGTAGTAGTCGCGGTCCTGTTCGGGAATCTGCTCCGGCGGCCGGCGGTCCTCTGGCTGTTTCGGCACCCACACGCGACCGTCGTTACGGAGGCTTTCGCTCATGAGCGTAAGCTTCGACTGGTGCTCGCCGCTGACGGGGATGCAGGTGGGATGAATCTGCGTGAAGCACGGGTTGGCGAAGAGCGCGCCGCGCTTGTGCGCGCGCCAGGCCGCGGTGACGTTCGAGTTCACCGCATTGGTCGACAGATAGTAGACGGTTCCGTACCCTCCCGTGCAGAGGACCACGGCATGCCCGGTGTGCGCTTCGAGCTCGCCCGTAATCAGATTGCGGACGACGATCCCGCGCGCCTTGCCGTCGATGACAGCGACGTCGAGCATCTCGCGACGCGGGAAGAGGCGTACAGATCCCTCGTAGACCTGTCGCATCATCGACTGGTAGGCGCCGAGCAGCAGTTGTTGTCCCGTCTGGCCGCGCGCGTAGAACGTCCGGGCGACCTGGGCGCCGCCGAACGAGCGGTTGTCGAGCAGGCCGCCGTACTCGCGCGCGAACGGGACGCCTTGCGCCACGCACTGGTCGATGATGTTGACGCTGAGCTGGGCGAGCCGGTAGACGTTCGCTTCGCGTGAACGGTAGTCGCCGCCCTTGACCGTGTCGTAGAAGAGTCGGTACACGCTGTCGCCGTCGTTCTGATAGTTCTTCGCGGCGTTGATGCCGCCCTGGGCGGCAATGGAATGCGCGCGGCGCGGGCTGTCGTGGATGCAGAACGCCTTGACGTTGTAGCCCTGCTCGGCAAGCGCGGCCGCTGCCGACGCACCCGCCAGCCCGGTCCCGACGACGATGATCGTGTACTTGCGGCGGTTGGCGGGATTGACCAGTTTGTACTCGAACCGTGCCCGGTCCCATTTCGACGCGACCGGTCCCGGAGGGATCTTGGCTTCGAGCCTCACGATCGTGCTCCTACGAAATACGTGTAGATGGGAAGGACAAAGAACCCGCCAGCGATCACGACGGCCAGCACCCGGCCCATCCAGAAAATCCTCGCGTACTTCGGATGGTCGAAGCCGAGGGATTGCGCGGCGCTCGGCACGCCATGCCAGAGATGAAACCCGATGACCACCATCGACACCATGTAGAAGACCACGTACCCCGGATGACTGAAGATCTCGAGCTGCAGCCTGTACAAATCGCGCACGCCGCCCTTCGTCAGATACCACGCCCCGAACTTGAAGGTACGCAGGTGCAGGACGACGAACACGAACGTGATCACACCGGTCAGGATCATGCTGCTCGACGCGGCGTTCTTGCGACTCGGACCGCCCGCGCGTTCCTTGCGCACGTAGCGCACGGGCCTTGCCTCTCTGGAGACGAGATAGAGATTGATGGTCTTGTAGACGTGCAGCAGAAATACAGCGGCCAGCCCGGCCTCGATGACGTAAATCAGCGGATTGCTCACCAGACGGTGGCTGTATTCGTTGAAGGCGGCCGGGCCGACGAGGAAGAGCAGATTGCCAGACAGGTGGAGAATCAGGAAAACAAGCAGGCCGAGCCCGGTCAACGCGATCACCAGCTTGCTGCCGACCGACGAAGAGAACACACGAGACCGCGTGAACGTTCCGGCGCGCGCTTCGGTGCCAATCGACGACGAGATTGTGGTGCTCAAATCCGTACGATTGTAGTAGTCCGTTATGCGGCTCCCAACCAGAATTTTGTCCGCTGTCGGACGCATAACGGACTAAGCGCGCGAAGCGCGCCAAAAAGACGCTGGGCAACCAGTCAAGGGCTCTGCCAGAATATCAACGGCAGAGCCCTTGACAGGTTGCCAAATAGCAGTCGCAACGTCTAGCATCCTCTAGGCATCAGCTATCAGGCATCAGGTATCAGGCATCAGGCATCAGGGCCGTCTCAGGCATCAGGTCTCAGGTATCAGGCATCAGGGCTGTCTCAGGCATCGGTCTAACAATCGTGAAGATCCACGAATATCAAGCCAAAGCGGTACTCGCGCGGTTCGGTGTGCCGATTCCGCAGGGCGAGGTCGCGTTCTCGGCCGCGGAAGCGGGCGAGATCGCTCGGCGTCTCGGCACGAAGATCGTTGTCGTGAAGGCGCAGATCCATGCGGGTGGCCGCGGCAAGGGCGGCGGCGTCAAGCTCGCAAAGTCACCTGACGAAGCCGAGCAGCTGGCCAAGCAGATGCTCGGCATGAACCTCGTCACACATCAGACGGGGCCCGAAGGCAAGCAGGTCGGCCGCGTGCTCGTCGAGCAGGGGCTCGACATCGTCCGTGAGTTGTATCTCAGCATCGTCATCGACCGCGCGGCCGCTTGCCCGGTGATCATCGCGAGCGCCGCCGGGGGCATGGATATCGAAGAGGTAGCGGCCAGGACGCCTGAACAGATCCTGCGCGTGTATGTCGACCGTGGCACGGGCGTCATACCGTTCCAGGCGCGCCAGCTCGCCTTCGGCATGGGCCTCGACGCGGATCAGGCGAACAAGTCCGTCAAGCTGCTCGCCGCGATCTACCGGGCGTTTCTGGAGACCGATGCCTCGATGATCGAAATCAACCCCCTCATCGTGACCAGGGGCGGCGACCTGCTGGCGCTCGACGCCAAGGTCACCTTCGACGACAACGCCCTGTACCGCCACCCGGACCTCAAGGATCTGCGCGACCTGACCGAGGAAGATCCGCTCGAGGTCGAGGCGTCGAAGTACTCGCTCAACTACATCCGCCTCGACGGCAACATCGGCTGCATGGTCAACGGGGCTGGCCTCGCGATGGCGACCATGGACATCATCAAGCTCGCGGGCGGGGAGCCGGCGAACTTCCTCGACGTCGGCGGCGGCGCCAACGCCGAGCAGATCCGCAACGCGTTCAAGATCCTGATGTCCGATCGAAACGTGAGGGCCGTGCTGATCAACATCTTCGGTGGCATCCTGCGCTGCGACGTGCTCGCCCAGGGCGTCATCGCCGCCGTCAAGGAGCTTGGCGTGCCGGTGCCGATCGTCATCCGCATGGAAGGCACGAACGTCGAGGAGGGCAAGCGGATGCTCAAAGAGAGCGGGCTCAACTTCACGACGGCTGACTCGATGGGCGAGGCCGCCGACAAGGTTGTGGCCCTGGCCGCGGCGCATGCGTAGGTACGTTCGTGTTGTACGTAGGCCGCATCTTTAGATGCGGCATGCCGCGCCGGGTCTGAAGACCCAGCCTGCGTACGTTCGTTTCACACAGGACCTCAATGGCCGTTCTACTCGATAGCAATACCCGACTGATCGTTCAGGGCCTGACGGGCCGCGAGGGCACGTTTCACGCCAAGCAGGCGGCCGCCTACGGCACCAAGGTGGTCGGCGGCGTGACGCCGGGGAAGGGGGGCACCACGCACGAAGGGTGGCCCATCTTCGATACCGTTGCCGAAGCCGTGAAGCAAACAGGCGCCAACGCGTCGGTCATCTTCGTGCCGCCGCCCTTTGCGGCCGACGCGATCATGGAGGCGGCCGACGCAGGGATTGCGCTCGTCGTCTGTATCACCGAAGGGATTCCGACGCTCGACATGATGCGCGCCCTCGAATTCCTCGAGGGCAAGCCGACACGGCTCGTCGGGCCGAACTGTCCGGGCATCATCTCGCCCGGCAAGGGCAAGGCCGGTATCATCCCGCAGAACATCTGTCGCGAGGGCCGTATCGGCATCGTCTCGAAGAGCGGAACGCTGACCTACGAGGCAATTCACCAGCTTACCCGTCAGGGGATGGGGCAGACCACCTGCATCGGCATTGGCGGCGACCCGCTGATCGGCACGAGCTTCATGGACGCCCTCAAGCTGTTTCAGGCCGATCCGGATACCGACGCCGTCATCATGATCGGGGAGATTGGCGGCACCGCCGAAGAGGAGGCCGCGGACTTCATCCGCCACGGCTTCTGGAAGCCGATCGTCGGCTTCATCGCAGGGCAGACGGCCCCCCCGGGTCGCAGAATGGGACACGCCGGCGCCATCATCGCGGGGGGCAAGGGAACCGCGGCGGAAAAGATATCAGCCCTGGCCGGCGCGGGTGTCCGCGTCGTAAAGAGTCCCGCCGATATGGGTCAGGCCGTCAAAGAGGCGCTCGGCCGGTGAAAGCGCAAGGCTGATGCCTCTGATGCCTGATGCCTGATCCCTGATGCCTTTCGTGATCCGGTATACTCCAGCTATACAACGCGTACAGGAGTAGTGTGCATGGCGCCCAGCGGCCTCGTCGAACAGGAAGAACCCGCCGCCCAGCGATCGGGGCAGCGGGTCGTCAACGACTTCACCATCCAGGTCGCAACCGTCAACGGATCCGGTAGCCAGACCGCCAACCTCGTTCTCATCCGCTCAATCTTCCAGATGGGCATCCCGGTTTCGGGCAAGAACATGTTCCCCTCGAACATCGCGGGGCTGCCCACCTGGTACACCATCCGTGCGAACAAGAACGGCTACATCGGACGCAAGAAAGAGATCGACTTCCTCGTTGCGATGAACCCGGAGACCGCCCGGGAGGACGTGCTCACACTCCAACCCGGCGCAGCGGTGGTCTATGACGAGCCGCTCAAGCTGAACGGCCTGCGGACCGATCTCACCTTCTATCCCGTGCCGTTCGACAAGCTCGTGGCGCCCGTCTGCCCCGACGCGAAGCTGCGCCGCCTCGTGCGCAACATGATCTACGATGGCATCCTGGCCAAGCTGCTGGACATCGACATGGGCGAGATGGAGAAGGCGCTCATGAAGCAGCTTGGAAAGAAGGCGAAAGCCGCCCAGCTGAACATGGGCGCGCTCAAGGCCGGCTGGGACTTCGCCGAGCAGCACCTCCCGAAGGGCGACCCGTTCCACGTCGAGCGGATGAACAAGACGCAGGGGATGATCCTCATCGAGGGCAATGCCGCGGCCGCCGTCGGCTGCATGATGGCCGGCTGCACCGTCGTCGCGTGGTATCCGATCACGCCCTCGTCCTCGCTCTGCGAGACCCTCATCACCTACATGAAGAAGTACCGGATCGACAAGGAAACAGGGAAAGCGACGTTCGCGATCGTGCAGGCCGAAGACGAAATCGCGTCGCTCGGCATGGTGCTCGGTGCGAGCTGGGCGGGCGCGCGTTCGATGACCGCCACGGCGGGTCCTGGCATCTCGCTCATGTCGGAGTTCTCGGGCCTGGCGTACTACGCCGAGGCGCCCGCGGTCATCTTCGACGTCCAGCGGGTCGGACCCTCAACCGGGTTGCCGACGCGCACGGCGCAAGGCGACCTGCTGATCACCGCGTTTTTGTCGCACGGCGACACGAAGCACATCATGATCATCCCTTCGTCGGTTGAAGAGTGCTACACGATGTCGATGGAGGCGTTCGATCTCGCCGAGCAGTTCCAGACGCCAGTGTTCGTGATGATGGACCTCGACCTCGGCATGAACAACTGGATGTCGAGCGGGTTCAAGTATCCGGACAAGCCGCCCAACCGCGGCAAGCTGCTGACCGAAGAAACGCTGAAGAAACTGGGCGAGTGGGGCCGCTACAAGGACGTCGACGGCGACGGCATCGCGTACCGCACGATTCCCGGCGACGGCATGCCGGCCTATTTCGCGCGCGGCTCCGGCCACAACGCGAAGGGGCAGTACAGCGAGCGGCCGGACGATTACGTGGACAACATGGACCGGCTCCTCCGCAAGTTCGAGACGGCGCGCACGTACGTGCCGAAGCCGGCGGTGGACAGCAATCCGAAGGCGAAGATCGGCTTCATCGGCTACGGGACGTCCGATTACGCGACCGAGGAAAGCCGGGATCAGCTGCGCGAGGAGACCAGCGTCGAGACGTCGTACTTCCGGCTCCGGGCGTATCCCTTCACCGAGGAGCTTGCGGCGTTCGTCGACGCGCACGAGCGGATCTACGTGATCGAGCAGAACCGCGACGCGCAGCTGCTGCAGCTGATGAAGCTGGAGCTGACGCCGGAGCAGCAGACCAAGCTGCGCAGCGTGCTGCACTACAACGGCCTGCCCATCGACGCCCGCAGCATCACCGACGACGTCCTGGCGCAGGAAGGGTTCGAAGTGGCGAAGAAGACGGGCGTGCGCATGAGCGCCGGCACCGCAGGTGTGGACTAAACCATGGCGACACCAGTCAGAGTGAATCGAATCGGGCTCGAACCGCAGATCTACAAGGGCGGCAAGACGACGCTGTGCGCCGGCTGCGGGCACAACGCGATTTCCGAGCGCATCATCGACGCCTTCTACGAGATGGGCATCGATCCCAGCCGGGTCATCAAGCTGTCGGGCATCGGCTGCTCCAGCAAGAGCCCCGCGTACTTCCTGGGCACCTCGCACGGCTTCAACGCCGTCCACGGCCGGATGCCGTCGGTCGGCACCGGGGCG
>DASYQV010000087.1:0-16290 GCA_036005125.1 Vicinamibacterales bacterium | reverse complement strand
TGCTCCTGCCGCCAGACGGCGGGCCGGACCGCCCGAACCGCACGCCACCACATTTCTAACGAAGCTGCGCCTCAAACCGACGTGTGAGCCTCGGGCAGCCCCATGCTCTTACTCGTCGGTTTGAGGCGCAGCTTCGTTAGTACTCGATCACCATCTTCCCGTTGTCCGTCGCCATCCGCAGCAGCACGAGGCCCGCGCGGGTTTCCTTCCGCTCGCTGCTGCCTTTCTTGCCCGTGATCGTCGTCCGGTTCTTCTTAGCGTCGTAGTCGGCTTCGACCCTCTCGCGGCCACCGTCGGTGCCGACCTCCATCATCTGCGCAAGGCTTTTCAGCGACCCGTTCCTGTCGACCGACCATTCGAACGACTTGCGCGCATTCCGGAAGAGGATGAAGCGACCCGGACCATCCGCATCCTCGTAGCGGAGCCCGATCACATACACCTTTATCTCGTTCCCTTCCTTCTTGACCATCTCGACGAGCGACACCTGGTTGCCCGCGCGATCCTGCACGCGATACGTCCGGAGCTGTGCGCTCCCGCGGCCGTCTTCGTCGCACCAGTCGTCATGCTCGTGCTCGCGCTCCTGATGCCGGCCCCAGCGGATCGGGTACACCGTGGGTGTGACGGCTCCGGCCGGAACGCCCGACAGCGCATCACGGCCGTAGACGAGCACATCGAGTTGGGTGCGCGAGAACTGGTTGTAGGCCTCCGGCACCGTCTTATCGATGTTCACCGCGGGCGTGACCGTTGTGGTGGTCCAGCCAGCGCGATCGGAGGCGGTCACCGTTCCCGTCAGTGCCGTGCCCTGGCCGGTCACGACCACAGTCGGGTTGAGCAGGTCGATCGGTCCGACGCCCGCTTGTGACGCCGAGAGAATGCCGGATTCGCCATCCGTCAACCTCGCACGGAATGTCACGTTCGTTCTGTACCACCCGTTGCTGTCTGGCGCCGGGAACGGATCGTCGAAGCCCACCGTGGGCGGCTGCTGGTCGAAGTTGATCGTGCGCGTCTGCGCGGGCTCGACGTTGCCCTGCCGATCGACGGCCCAGTAGCGGACGACCAGCGGTCCATTCGTCATGACCGAAAAGACGGCGGTTCCACCAGGCACGGTCGCGTCCGCGTCGTTCACGCCGTCGGCCGCGCCGATCGTGTACTGATACCGGATGTGCTTCACCCCGGAGCCGCCGGCGTTGTCCGTCGCATTCAGCGTGACCGTTGCGGCGCCTCGGTACCAGCCGCCGACCGGAGTCCCCGATACGTTGATGGTGGTTGTCGGAGCCGTCGCGTCGCCGGCCGGTTCTTCCACCACCTGAATGCGATTGTTCTGCGTATCGGCGATGTAAATGCGGGCGTTCCCATCGACGGTGAGGCCCACGGGGCCGTAGAAGCTGCCCGGGTCGGCGCCCGTCTGGCCTGATGTGCCGAGCGAGTACAACGGCTCGCCCGTTGCGGAGAACACCTTGACCTGATGGTGGCCGGTGTCGGTGATATAGATCCGTCCTGTTGGTCCGATGGAAACGCCAAGCGGCCACCTCAACAGCGGATCGTCGAATTGGCCGATGCGAAAGAGGAACGTATTACTGTCGTCGTTCGTGAACACCTGGATCCGGTGGTTATTCTGATCAGCAACCAGCACGCGGTCCGCCGTCGCTTCGACAGACCAGGGCCAGTCGAACTGGCCGTCCGCATTCCCTGCAGTACCGGCACCGATCGTACGCAGCGGCGAGCCGTCGGCGCTGAACACATCGATCCGGTGATGGCCCTCGTTCGCAACGAATATGTGACCCGACGGGTCGACCGACACACCAATCGGCCACTCAAATCCGGCGATCACGTTGGTCCCGCCGAACACGTTGGCGGGGGTTCCGTCGGGCTGGAACGCCTGAATTCGGTTGTTGAACGTGTCCGCGACGATCACGCGGCGGTTGAACGCATCGAATGCGACACCATAAGGAAAGTTGAGACGACCGGTCGCGGTGCCGAAACCGCCAAAGGTGCGCGCCGGCAACGGCTGATACCAGCGATCGAATACCTGGATCCGATGGTTGTAGCTGTCCGCCACGAAGATATCGCCGGTGACCGAATCGACCGCGACGTCGTGGGGGAGCGCGAACTGCCCCGGCAGCTGGGACAGGAAGTTCGTCGGGTCCGCATTCGGGTCCCCAGGGCATGTGCCGACGCACTGCGCCCCCTCCGTGCCCGGAGGAACCGGGTTGCCGTCCGCGTCCATCCAATACAACTGCCCGTAGCTGCCGAACGTGGCCTGCACCGTGCCAACAAGCGACGCCGCATGCAGCGTCGAAGAGCCTGCCACGGTCAGGACGCCTAGCAACGCCAGCGCGACCGCAGCCACGCGCAGGAGAACCGACGAGGGGCGGAGTGGTTTGTTCAGCATGTGATTGACCAGCGGCTACCGGGACGGGCAATAAGACCCAAAATGTCGGTTAGTGTCATCCCGATTTTTGGATACAAAATTGCCTTACTGAAGGATTCACCTATCTATCGGCGGGGCCATCGAACTCTTTAATGCCCATAAAATATTGGGAATATGACGTTTACGGGATGGGTCTTCGCGCCGGAATCCCGTTTCCCGAGCTCCGGCCGGCCCTCGGGGGCCGGAGTCTGGCTCAACGGGTCCGGTTTGCCGTTGAGGCGGGTCATCCGGAAGGCCCGCCAGCGAGGTGGGACCCCCCGCGACGTACGCCGTCCGGCACGATCTGGGCGCGGACGGCAACGGCGAGGCACCCGTTCCTGGTGGAGTTTCCAGACCTCGCGACGTTCAATGTGGACCTGCGTGCGAGCTGCATCGGCGTACGCCCGGTCCCCGGCGTGCCCGTTCGGACCATTCGTCATCTCTTCCTGGATTCAGTTCTCCCGATGTACCTCTACGAACGGGGCGATCTCGTCCTGCACGGCAACGGAGTGGTGTTCGGTGGACGATCCGGCATCCTGCTTCTCGGCCCCGCGATGGCAGGCAAATCGACCGCAACCGCGGCGCTCTGCGCGGCGGGCCGCACTCTGCTTGCAGACGACTGCTTGCGGATTACGCGGCACAGCGGACGGCTGGTCGGAATGCCTGGCTACGCGGGGCTCCGGCTCTGGGCGGATAGCACGGCGAACCTGCTGAGCGGTGCCACACGTTTGCGTGCGGGACGATCGGTCGCGCATTACGCCCCCCACAAACGCGTGATAAGCGGGATGACCCTGGCCTCCGCCCCGGTTCGCCTCGTCCGCGTCTACGTCCTGGACGGCCCCTCAGTCGTACGGCGCGGGCGACCGTCGCACGTCACAATCGAACGAGTCGGCGGAGCCGATGCGATCGAGCTCCTGCTCCCGCACCTGTTCCGCCTCCGTACCCGCGGCATGCGGCGTCTTGCGTGCGAGCTGCAGCAGTTGACGAGGCTGGCCGGTGAGGTGCCGGTCTGTCGGCTGCGTTACCCTCGGCGGTGGTCGGCGCTCGGCGGCATCGACGCAGCCATTGCCGCCGATCTGGCCAATTCTGATTCGTGATTCGTGATTTATCCGTCGTGCGACTCGACCAGCCAACCGCCGACCTCGCCTCCGCGCTTCGCACCGGTGTGCTTCGGGAGGGCGCGCACCACGATCTGATCGACCGGGCCCATGCGCACGGCGTGTTGCCACTGCTCGCGTGGCGATGCCGTGCCGGCAGGGCGCAGCTCCCCGGTGATCTGCAGGGAGAACTGAGGGCGGCGATCGCACGTGCGGTGGCGTGGGAAGCCTGGACGGTTGCCGAGCTTCTGACGCTCCTCGATGCCGTTCGCGCCGCGGGGGTGGCCGCGATCCTCATCAAAGGAGCGGCGCTCGCCAGGCAGGTGTATCGCGAACCGTGGCTGCGGCCCCACGGCGACATCGATCTGCTCGTCCGATACGCGAGTCTGCCGAGCCTCACCGAAGCGCTGCTGGCCCTTGGGTACATCCAGGAAGCGACCATCGACGGCATCCATGTGATGCAGCAGGCGCACTTCAGCCGCACCGATGGGCAGGGCGTACAATATGCCGTCGACGTTCACTGGCGCATTGCGAATCGACAAGCATTCGCGCACGCCCTTGATTTCGACGAGCTGCGCGCTGAGGCGCTCCGCATCCCGTCTCTCGGAGGCGCCCTCGCGCCGTGCGCCGTGCACGCGTTGTTGCTCGCACTGGTGCACCGGGCCGCGCACCATTACGACAATCACCGGCTGATCTGGCTGTACGACATTCATCTGCTGGCCGGGCAGCTCGACGCGCACGACTGGGAGCGGTTCGTCGCGCTCGCCGTGCAACGAAGGCTGGCCGCGGTTGCACTGCGCGGCCTCGAGTTGACCGAAGAAGCGTTCGGCGCGTCGTGGCCGCGGCCCCCGTACGACCGGCTCGCGGCAGCGGCTCAGCGAAATGGTTCCGCCGCATTTCTGGACGGCATGCACCGCGAGTTCGACGTACTCGTCGCAGATCTTCGCGCGCTTCCGGACATTCGCTCTCGCGCAACGCTTCTTCGCGAACACCTCTTTCCATCGCGGACGTACATGGCGGCCCGCTATCAGACGTCGTCACGCTGGGCGCTGCCGTGGCTCTACGCGCGGCGAATCATCGCCGGCGCTCCGCGCTGGCTCAAGAGATTCGTGATTCATGATTCGTGATTCGCGATTTGATTCGTGATTCTCGAGTTGTCTCTCCAATCACACATCGATGCTCACGAATAGCCAATGAAATCACGAATCACAAATCACGAATGCTTTCGCGGCTCGTGAACGACGATCGCCGCCAGCAACGCGAACAGCATCGCATTGGCGGGCATGCGGAGTCCCGTCTCGAAGAGGCTTTGCACCGCCAGTCCCGCAATTCCCGCGGCGGCTCCGGTGCGGACCCACCGCATCGCCTGCGTTTCCTGCTGCAGCCGCCGCCACGCGATCCGGATCCAGGCCAGCAGTGCCACCAACGCCGGGACCGACAGCAGTAATCCGCCTTCTGCCAGAAGCTGAAGGTATTCGTTGTGCGCCTGGTTGAAGAGCACACGCTTCGTCGTCGTCTGATACTTGAGCATCGACTGGGCGTAGGTTCCGGCGCCGGTGCCTGTAAGCCAGAAGTCGCGGATCACCGGTACCGTCTCGCGCCAGATCGTGGTACGTCCGGTGTCGGTCGTGGCGAGCGTCGCGTCGACGCGGGCGACGAGACCTTCGCGGTTCGCCCACACGGCTAGCACCACGACCGCAATCAACGCTGCCCCACCCATCCGCATCGCGAGCGCAGACCGTTCGCGCCGCCCGGCCACGAGCACACCGAACGCGAGCGCTGTGGCGGCACCGAGCAGCGCCGACCGCGACAACGATCCAGCCAGCGCAAGCGCCATGAACGCCAGGCTGCCAGCGAGCAGCAGGGCGTCCCCATCCGCCAGCAGATCGCGTAGCAGCAGGCGTCGCGACCCCGGCCGCTCGGTCGCGTGCGAGTACACGTGCGCGATGAGATACCCGGCCGTGAGCGATCCCGCGAGCAGCAGCCACGTCGCAAAGTGGTTCCTGTTCACGAAGGGTCCATAAGGCTGCGCGCCAGGATCGGTGGGTCTCCAGGTCCAGAGCAGCAGTGTCGGCGCGGTCGCGCGCTGGATCAATCCCACCACGGCGGCGGCGAGGCCGCTGTAGGCGATCGCCCGGGCCGCAAGGCGGACGCCGCCCTCGCTGAATGTTTCCCGGGCCGCGAAGAAGACGAGAATGGCGGCGGCGCACGCCGCAAGCGCGTTGCGCGTCAGCCAGACATCGATCGTCAGGCTGCGGAGGCTGGTTGACGGCGCCAGGCTGAGCATCTGCTGCAGCGCCTGGGCGTGGGGCGACAGGCGATCGACGACCGTTGAGGGCAGCGGCACAAGCTGCAGAAGGATGACAGCAACCAGCGCCACTAACGCAGCGTCGAGCGTCCGGGCGTCGCGGGAGACGGCCACACGGGCGCCGCTCGCCAGGAACACGATTGCCGCCGCGCCGAACAACGGAAGAAGCGATGAGGGGTACGCTCCCCCGAGCGCGGCCAGCGCGAGAATCGGTACCGCGGCGACGGCAAGAACGCGCGCGGGATGACGCGGGCGCCTGACTCGCCTAACTGGCGAGTGGTGCTTCGGCGTAGTAGCTCTTGTACTGATGTCCGTAATAGCGCGAGTAGTAATACCGGTTCCTATCGAAGTCCACCCGGTTGAGCACCGCGCTGATCGAGAGCGGCTTGCCGGCCTGCAGGATCTCAATCGCGCGCTCGGCGAGGCGCCACCGCGTCATCTCCGCCCCCAGGACGAACGTGATGCCGGAGACGATGGGCGCCAGAATCACGGCATCGGTGACCGCCAGCACCGGCGGCGTGTCGATGATGACCCAGTCGAACGGTCCCATCCCGAGCTGCTGAACGAACGCTTTCATGCGATAGGAGGCAAGCAGTTCGGAGGGGTTGCCGGGCGTCCGCCCGGCCGTAATGACGAGCAGGTTCGGATCGCCGGTGCGCTGCACGACCTCGCGCATCCGTGCCTGACCCGTCAGGAGGTCCGACAGCCCTCTATCGTTCGGCAGGTGCATCGCCTTGTGCAGGCTCGGCCGGCGCATGTCGCCGTCGATGAGCAGCACTCGTGCGCCGCCGATCGCGAGCGCCAGCGCGATGTTCGCCGCGGTGGTGGTCTTACCCTCGAGCGGCTGCGCGCTGGTGATCGCCACGACGCGGGTGTGGTCGGCGACGTTGTGCGCAACGAGCGCTGTGCGCAGCGCGCGGAACGCCTCGCCGAAGTCGTGCGGCACGGGGCCCGAGAGCAGCGGATGCCTCTCGCCGCGCACCTTCGGCACCAGCCCGAGGAAATGCAGCTTGAGGCGCCACGTCACATCTTCCGGCGTCTTGACCGTGTCGTCGAGGTAATCGATGCCGAAGGCCACGGCAATCCCGAGCCCGAGGCCGAACAGCACGGCCATCATCCAGGCACGATTGACATCGGGTGTGAACGGCCCGCCCGGCACATCGGCCCGATCCAGCAGTCGCACGTTGTTCGAGCGGCTGTTGCCGATGACGCGGAGCTCCTTCTCACGGCCCAGCAGCGCCTCGTACACCTGGCGGTTGCTCTGCGCCTCGCGCTGAAGCACCGAGTAGTCGATGCTCTTGCGGTTCAGATCCATGGCGGCGGCCTTCTGCGCCTCGAGGTCCGCCGCGAGCGTCCGCTCCTCCGTACGCGCCGCTTCGTACTCGCTCCGGATCGCCTGGGCGTTCTTGTCGATTTCGGCCTCGATCTGCCGCTGCGTGTCCGCGATCTGGCTGTTGACCTTCTGAATCTCCGGATGCTTCTCGCCGTAGCGCTCCGAGAGCCTGACCCGGTCGCGCTGCAGTTCCGCAAGGCGCCCCTTGAGCTCCTGGACGAACGGATTCTGCACGATCGCCATCAGCGCATCGCGGTCCTTGGCCTGACTGATCTGGTTGTAGATCGCCTCACGCTGCACACGCTGCGTCCGGGCGCGCGTAACCGCGTCGTTCACCTGATTGAGGCGTGCGATGACGATGTTCTGCCGGTCTTCGAGCGAGAGCGCGTTCTGATGCTCGCGATATTCCGCAAGGACGCGCTCGCTGGCCTGGACGATCTGCTGCTGCTTGGCCACCTCCTGCGTGAGCCACTGGAGGGTCTTTTCCGTGTTCTGCAGCCGGAACTCGAGGTTCTGCTGCACGTACTCCTCGGCAATCACGTTGACCGCGCGTGCCGCGAACTCGGGGTCGGCCGTGGTGAAGGTCACGTCGACGAGACGACTGCCCCGCACCGGCAGAACCTGGACACGGCTGCTGAACGCGCCAACCAGGGCGTTCTCGTCGATGGCGTTCTCCCTCGGCACGTCAGACGAGACGGGCTGCACGTTGCCACGGAAGGGAGCGAGCAGCTTGGCCTTGACCGTCTCGACGATCATCGTCAGCCGCGTCGGACGGGGTCCGCTGCCGTTGAACTCCGGCACTGACGCCAGGTTCAGCCGCCGCACCGCCCTTCGCGCCAGGTCGCGTCCCTGAAGGATCCGGTACTGCGTCTGATAGAACGGCTCGGGATCCTGATACGTCAGGTAGGAATCCTTGAAGTCGGTCTGCGCGGTGTGCTCTTCCTCGATGTGAATGCGCGCCTGCGCGCGGTACAGCGGAATCGTGCTGTAGGTCTGATACATCATGCCGGCGACGACCAGCACGAACACAACCACCACGGCCTTGTAGTACTTGAGAACGACGGCGAACTTGTCGAACAGGTGGGTGTCGCGGCCGGGCCCGTACGCGCCGGTCCCTTTTGGCGGCGCGGGGGCTGGTATCGGCGCCCCGTGACCGGCCTGCCGAGCGGTGGAGTGGTTTCGAGACTCGAACATCAGATTAACGCTGTGGGCTTACCCCGCGCTCCGGCTGGCCGACCTTCGAAACGCCATTGTCGACGGCTGTGTTGATCATTTGCGGTGCGCCGGGGAGAGGCGCCGCCCGTCTCGGACCGCCAACTGAGACGAAAAGAGTTGTTTCACGGAGCTCTCCCGTGCCGATCGACAGGAGCGGCGTGGCCGCCAGCACTGCTCCCTCCGGACCGATCAGCTCTACGACGTAGCCGGACGGATAGATGTCGAGAAACAGGAACTGGCCTAATTGATCGGCAACCGCGCGCGCCTCGATCTCACCGGTACGCACGTTCCGCAGCCACACGCGGGCGAAGGGGATGGCTTCGTTCGCCGACGTGCGGGCATAGCCGACGATGGCGTTAATGCTGGCACCGAGTGCGAGGAGCGCCGGCGAAAGCGGCGATCGGCGCTTTTCGTACGGGTTTTCAGCGAGCCTCTCGTCCAGGGTGGGAATTCCAGGCGCTCCAGGAGCGAAAACGTACGACGCCCTGCCGAACCCGATTTCGCGCTGACGTCCGTCCGACTGCCAGTGGGGACGTTCTGGGTCGCCCTCGGGGCTCGTGGGCCCGGACGCAGACGAGTGGGCGGATCCCCAAAACGGATTCGCGCGAAGCCGCCGCTGCTCGGGCCAGCTCACAAGAGCCACCAGCATCAGGACGACCGCTACGTGCACGGCGAACCGGACGCCACTCATGGTATCCATTCTTATCGGCTGAACAGAGACAGACAGTTAGGGAGTCGTGTAACTTTAACTGCCAGTTATGCCTTTTGACTTCCCTACGCCAGCCGACGGTCCGTCCTGCGGAGACGTCAATAAATTATTGATGTGCTGATAGTTAACCTCTCCAATGGTAAACGCCCCTGACCAGTGAGACAAGCAATTCACCTACCGGCGAGAGAGCTCATCCAGTGTACCAGCACATGCATGACCGCGGAGTTGGCCGAAGGCGCCGGCACGATGGCGAGGAGCCGCTGCCCATCTTTAGAGACCGCATAATCTCGTGTCTGCGGCGGCAGAACGAACAGTCGGGCCGGGGTGGCGACCGCAGGAGTATCGTCCCGGAACGTCAGCTCCACGCGCATCATCTCGCGTCCCCGTAGGAAAAACAGCGCACGTCCACCATCGGCCCATTGCGGTTCCGAGCCACCGGCAGTCGAGATCCGCATTCGTTGTTTCCCGTGAGGCAGGCGGTTGAGATACACGTCCGAGTGGCCGGACTCGTCGGAGCTGTAGGCCAGCCACCGTCCATCCGGCGACACGCGCCCATCCACCTCATTGAAGCCCGTATGCGCGAGCGGTGTCGGTGCCGTGGCGCCAGGGGCCAGCCCCCATACATCGAAGCCGCTACCCGCCGCGGGCGCATGAAAGACGAGTTGCTCGCGTGTCCAGTCGGTTGGTGTCTCGTCGAGTGATGACAGCGAGAGGGGCTCGTCCGCTTCTGATGCAGCGGCGACCGCCTTCGCGTAAATGTGCGGCCGCCCCGTTTGCCACGACCGGAACGCGACGCGCCGGCCATCCGGCGACCATACGGGGTCGCTGTCAGCCGCCAAGGCAAGCGACAGCCGGGTTGGTGGTCCGCCGGCGAGGGGCAGCGTGACCACGTCGAGTGTTCGGAGCAGCGGGTCCAACATCGTAACTGCCGCCGTTCGCTCGTCCGGCGACAGACGCACCTGCCAGTAGTCTGCCGGCTCACCGACCTGCCCGGCGGATCGTCCTTCCAGATCGAACCAGCGCAACTCTCGTCGTTGTTCTCCGGCTGCGGCCCAGACCAGCACGGGGCCCGCAGCGTCGAACCAGCCGTGCCCGGACGCAGTCGTTCCCACGTTGTACGCGAGCTCGACGGGCTTGCCGACCAGCCGGCGCATGCCCTTGTCGAACGGCTGGGCCCGAAGTGTGGAGTCACGTACGTGCAGCAGATGCGCTCCAATGACGATGCCGTGCGAGTCGGTGCGCGTCAGCTCCTCATCGGTCTCATCGTCGTGTCGCCTGAGCGTGCGGCGGCCATCGTCCTGAGTGACGACGTAGATGAACGCGCGGCCGTCCGGCAGGTATGCCGGAAACGCGTGACCACGCTCGCCGTCGCGCAGTCGGGTTGCATCCATGACTTTTCCGTCAGCTAGACGCTTCAGCGGGCCGTTCCCGGTCGGGGCGAAAAGGATCGTGTCATCAGCCGCCGGGGTCCCCGACGCGCGCCTCCGCGCGCGTTGGGGTGGAGGTGCGGACGCAGCGCCTGCAGGGGCCGGTGCGTCGGCCAGCCTCTCGACCTTGCCATCTGTCAGAAGCACGCGTTGCAGCGCCGATTGTGCGAAGAAGTAGACGACCGCACCGTCGCTCGACCAGCCTGGCAGCATCGCGCCGTCGGTCGAGGGCAACGGCTCGGCGCGCTCGGCATTGATGGCGCGTCGCCAGAGCTGTATGTGGCCGCCGCTCGAGGCGGCAAACACCACCTGCCGTCCATCCGGAGCGACGGCAAGATCAAACGGCGCGTCACCGGTGCCGAACTCGGCGCTCGCCGGTGGGAGCAGGGTCAGGCGAAGCGGCGGATCCGGGGGAGACGGCGTTTCGCGGATGTGGCGAATCGCGAGCGGCAGCGCGATCACGAGCAGCACGGTCAACACGCCGGCTACTGAGCGCCATCTCATGCTGTCGAGCTCAGGCCCGTCTCAGTGTCGCGACGGTCTCGACGTGAGCGGTGTGGGGAAACATGTCGACGGGTTGCAGAACCTCGGTCCGATAACCGTGGCGTTCCGCGGCCGCCAGATCGCGGGCGAGGGCTTCAGGATTGCACGAGACGTAGACCGCACGTGCGGGTCGGACGCGTCCAAACAATTCGTCGACGACGATTCGCGTACATCCCTCCCTGGGCGGGTCGAGCACGGCCGCTTCGGCGTCCTGCGGCGCGATCGTTCTGATGGCGCTCTCGACACGGCGCGCGACGAATCGACAGCTCCCGGGCTCGAGGCGGTTCAGGCGGAGAGTGGCCGTGCCGTCATCGACCGCCGCACGACTTTCCTCGACGGCGATTACACGGTTGCCTCGCCGCGCAAGCGGTATCGCGAAGAGACCCGCGCCGGCATACAAGTCGAGCACCGGCGCCGCTGACGGGATTGCCTCGAGCACGAGCTGCACGAGCAGTTCCGCCGCGTGGACGTTTGTCTGGAAGAACGCCGTCGGCGAGACGAGGAACGACACGCCGCCGACGTCCTCGCGCATCCGTTCCGAGCCGACGAGTCGTCGCGTCTCACGGCCGAAGATATACGCGTCGTGTCGAGGGTGCAGGTTCAGATGTAGCGACTCCGGCGCGTGCCCCCCGCTCATCGCGCGGCGCGTGGCCGCCCGAAGCCGCTTGTCGTCCGCGCGCGTGACGACCAGGGTCGCCATCATCTCCGCGGATCGGGCGCCGACACGGATCGCGACGTGTCGCAATGTGCCGGCCGCTCGATCGGCGTCGCCATCGCGGCCGCTTGCGGGGCCGGCCGCCAGGACCCCTGCCCTCGCGCACTCGTCGCGGAGCCGGAACGCGAACGCATTTCCGCGCGGATCGTGGACGGGGCAGACATGAACGGGCACGACCCGCCGTGAGCCGCGCGCATAGTGTCCCATGATCAGCGGCCCACGCGGTGACGAGTTCCCGAACACGAAGTGCACCTTGTGGCGATACCCCCACGGGTTGTCGAGCGGGGTCGCGGCCATCGTGTCGCGCACGTCAGGAGGACATTTCAGCGTGGCCCGTACGAGACGTGCGACAAGATCGCGCTTGAGAATCAGTTGGTGCGGATACGCGACGTGCTGCCAGGTGCAGCCGCCGCATGGACCGAAGTGCGGGCACGGCGCCGCAACCCGGTGCGGTGACGGCGTGATGATCTCATCGAGAACCGCATCGACGTCCGTCCCGCGACCCCGCGCTACGCGCACGCGCGCCCGTTCGCCCGGGATTGTGAATGGCACGAGCATCCGACGGCCGCCGGCCCGCGCGACGCCGTCGCCGGACGGCGTGAGGGAGTTGATGTCGACGTCAACTAGGTCAAAGGTCAAAGGTCAAAGGTCAAAGGTGAGGTTAAAGGTCAAGGTGCTAGGTGCTACGTGCTAGGTCCTACGTGTTAGGTGCTACGTGTTAGGTGCTACGTGCTAGGTGCTAGGCTAGGTGAAAGGTCTAGGTCAAAGGTGTTGGTAAACGCAGCGTGGTCGATGGTTCCAGTCAGGTTCGACCTGACCTGACCTTTGACCTTTGACTTTTGACTTTTGACCTTGACGCTGCGTCTGACCTTTGACTTTTGACTTTTGACCTTTGACCTTGACGCTGTGCGTCTGACCTTTGACCTTGATGTGGTGCGTCAGCGCACGTCCAGCAGTTCGACGTCGAACACGAGCGTCGCGTTCGGCGGGACTACGCCACCGGCGCCGCGGACGCCGTAGCCCATCTCGGGTGGAATCGTCAGCGTGCGGCTCCCACCAATCTTCATGCCCGTGACGCCCTCGTCCCATCCGCGAATCACCTGACCCGCGCCGAGGCGGAACGTGAACGGCTCGCCCCGGTCGCGTGAGCTGTCGAACTTGCGGCCTTTGTGGTCGCCGCGACCCGAGTCGTACAGCCAGCCCGTGTAGTGCACCGTGACCTGCTTGCCAGAGGTCGCTTCGGTTCCGCCGCCGACCTTGCCGTCATCTTTCTGCAGCTGGGTGACGTTCGAGCTGGCCATGTGAACCTCCCGCATTCACCAGCGTGGCAAGACGCGCTTGAGCATCTGCCTCAGCCACCACGGCTGCGCCGGACAGTCGCGCGATTATACGCTGGTGGTGCAGGCACCGAACTTGTAGGAGTCTACCGAACGATCTGCGTACGTTCATCGTGCGCGAGTGTGATCATGCAGGCAAAGCGAATCATCGTTGCGGGCGCCGGGCTCGCGGGACTCACGGCCGCTCGTGAGCTCGAGCGGGCCGGAGCGAGCGTCACCGTTGTGGAGGCTCGCGACCGGGCCGGCGGCCGCGTGTGGACGATTCGCGACGGCTTTGCCGATGGTCAGTACGGCGAGCTCGGCGGCGAGTTCATCGACGCCGACCATGAGGCCGTTCACCAGCTCTGTGATGAATTCGGCTTGCGGCGCGTGCGCGTCCTGCGCGGCGGCTTCACGCACCGCTTCCGGGACCGCGACGGCCGTCCGCGCGTCAGCCGCACGCGGCCATGGCAGGAGCTCGAGTTGTCGTTAGCGCCGCTCCGCCGGCAATGGCTCGCCGCGCGCGGAGACCCATCGGCCGAGTCCGTACGCGAGATCGCAGCCATCTCGCTCCGCGAATGGCTCGTGCGTCAGCATGCCGATCACGAGACGCACGCCATGGCCGATGCCTTGCGCGGGTTCTTTCTCGCCGACCCCGACGATCTCTCTGTGCTGCCCGTGATCGAGCAGGTGATGAGTGGCGGGTCGCCGGCGCAGGCGGAGATCTTTCGCCTCGAAGGGGGCAACGATCGCCTTGTCGACGCGCTCGTCCGGTCGCTCGACCGCACGCCGCGGCTTTGCCACCGGCTGATCGCAATCGCGCAATCGACGGATCGCATCGTCGCCACCGTCATCGATCGTCACGGACAGCAGCAGCAACTCGAAGCCGATGCGATGGTGGTGACGCTTCCCGCCTCCGCGCTCCGCGACGTGACCATCACGCCCGGGCTGCCTGACCCGCAGAGGCGCGCGATTTCAGGTCTCCGCTACGGGCAGGCCACGAAAGTGCTGGTGCAGACAACGCGCGACGTCTTCGCGCGACGGCGGGCGCGTGCCTTCGGAACCGACGATGTGTATCTCGGTGCGTTCTGGGACGCGTCCGAGGAGCAGCGGCACGGTGCCTCGTCGATGCTCGCTTTTCTCGGTGGGGGTTCGGCAAGCGCGGGCCTGCGGAACCGGGTCGCGCAAGGCGTGGACCATCTGATGTCGGCCCTCTGCTGGCTCGGGATGGCCGGCGCAGATGCCCGCGCAATGCGCGCGGCCACGTGGGAAGACGATCCGTGGGCGCGCGGCGGATACGCGTATTTCGATCCGGGATTTGACCCTGCGCTGCGCCCATACCTCGCGCAACCGGCCGGTCGACTCGCCTTTGCAGGCGAGCACACCAGCGCACGGTGGCAGGGCTATATGAACGGCGCCGTGGAATCAGGCATTCGCGCTGCGCACGAGCTGATCTCGACCTGACGATATACTCGGCGTATTTGTTGTGACGTCTTTTCAAGGAGGCCATCGTGGCGCTGCGGCGCGGTATCGGGTTCGTATTCGTGCTGATTGGTCTGGCGGCCTTCGTGTCGATCGCGGGGATCCTGCTGCTCTACCTGCTCGTATCCCGCGAGCCGTCGATTGCGCAGCAGTCCACGCTGGTACTGCGTCCGGGCGGGGAGCTTCACGAAGTCGTGCCGGACGACGTGGTGGGGCAGTTCATTCGCAGTGATTCCCCGACCGTCCGCGGGTTCGTCGACAGTCTTCGGAAAGCCAAGCGCGATCCGCGGATCACGAGCGTGCTGCTCATGCCCTCGCCCCTGCAGCTGCCGTTCTGGGGCAAGGTCCAGGAGCTGCGCGACGCGGTGATCGACTTCCGCAAGTCGGGCAAGACGGTCGTTGCCTATCTCGAGTACGGCGGCGATCGCGAATACTACCTGGCCAGCGCCGCCGATCGAGTGTTCCTGCTACCGAGCAGCCCGCTCGATCTTGCAGGTGTCGCGTCGTACGAGATCTTTCTGCGCGGCACGCTCGACAAGATCGGCGCATATCCCGACTTCCTCCGCATCGGCGAATACAAGACAGCGCCGAACCAGCTCACCCAGACGTCGTTCACGCCGGCGCATCGGAACATGGCCGAGTCGCTCAACCGCGACATGTACGGCCAGCTGGTGCGCGGCATTGCCGATGCCCGGCACAAGACCGAGGCCGAAGTGCGGCAGCTCCTCGATCAGGGACCCTTCCTGCCGGAAGACGCGTTGCGCGCCGGGCTCGTCGACGATCTCGCCTACGAGGACCAGCTCGACGATCGCGTGCGGCAACTGAAGCCTGCCAACGGCAAACCACGGCGCGTCGAGTCGAGCGACTACCAGCGCGTGAGCCTGGGGACCGTGGGCATCCGGCCGCGCTCGCGCATCGCGGTAATCTACGCGGTCGGCGTGATTGCATCCGGCAAGAGCGGCTACGATCCGGTGAACGGCGCGGTCACCGGATCCGAGACGCTCGTCGAGCAGATTCGACGTGCGCGCGACGATGCGTCGATCAAGGCCATCGTGCTCAGAATCGACAGTCCCGGCGGCTCGTCGATTGCCTCCGACGTGATCTGGCGCGAGCTGATGATCACGCGCGATCACCAGCCTTCGCGTCCGCTCGTGGCGTCGATGTCGGACCTCGCGGCGTCGGGCGGCTATTACATCGCCATGCCCGGGCAGGTCATAGTCGCCCAGCCGGCCACGCTCACCGGATCGATCGGCATCTACACGGGCAAGATCGTGACGGGCGGCACGATGACCAAGCTTGGGGTCACGGCCGAAGAAGTGAAGTCCGGCCGCAACGCCGACATCAACTCGCCGTTCAAGCCGTTCTCACCCGAGCAGCGTGCCAAGATGCAGGACTACCTGCAGGGCTTCTACGATCAGTTCGTCGAGCGGGTGGCCCAGTCTCGCCACACCACTCCCGAGCGGATCGATGCGGTGGCGCGGGGCCGTGTCTGGACCGGCCAGCAGGCGCGCGAGGTCGGCCTTGTCGATGTGCTCGGAGGTCTCGATACGGCCGTCACCATCGCGAAGCAGCGCGCGAAGATTCCGCCCGAGGAAGACGTCGATCTCGTGATCTACCCGCCGCGCCGCAGCTTGTACGCGGCATTGGCCGAGCGGTTTGGAGGAGGGGCATCGGCGCTCAGCGAATGGCTCGGCGCCGGAGACCGCCGGGCGCTGGCGGCGCTGACGGCTCCCGT
>DASYQV010000086.1:0-4723 GCA_036005125.1 Vicinamibacterales bacterium | reverse complement strand
AATCGTGGCCAGCACCGAGCTCGTGGGCCGGTCGACGGTCGAATGCATCCAGTCGGGGCTGTACTTCGGCAACCGCGCCGCCGTCGAGGGTCTCACGCGAGAGATTCGCGATCACGTGTTCCAGGGCCGGGAGGTTTTCGTAATTGCCACAGGAGGATTCTCACGTCTCTTCGAGCGCGACAAGCTCTTCGACGTCCTCTTTCCCGATCTCGTGCTCGTCGGCCTCGAACGCGCGCTGTCGCTCAACCCCGGCGCCAGCGGACCGTGGAAGGCGTCGGCCACCGAGATGGCCACGTGAGGGCGCACGCCGCAACGCGGCCGCGCAGGTGAATCAAGTGAAACCGTGAAACCGGCGCAATTGAGGAGAGGTAAGGTGGTCGAGTCGATGAAGTCGTCGAGGCCGCCATGCCGAAACCCAGCCGACCGGCGACAGCCGTCCTTGAATCGGAACCGATTGATCTTCAGATCAGGTTCGCCATCTCGAACAAACGCCTTGTTCAGCTCAGCTACCACGGACGCGTGCGCGTCGCCGAGCCGCACGACTACGGCGAGCTGAATCACACGACCAAGCTGCTCATCTATCAGGTCAGCACCTCCGGCGACATGCGGAAGAAGAATCCGAGGGGCTGGAGACTGCTCGAGGTGTCGGAAATCACCGAGTGCGCGGTCCTCGACAAGATGTTTCCCGGCACTCGTGGCGAATCGTATAAGCGGCATCTCGCGTGGGAGGTCGTCTACTCTCGCGTCGGCTGAGAAGTGACCTCCCGTGCGCCCGGACACGGAGCATAATGTCCGCCACAGGAGGTGACGTGCTCGACTTCGCGCTGGCCAAGACGTGGGCGCTCGCCGGCACCTCCATGCTCGAGTTCCGGTGGGAAGTTTTCAATCTGCTCAACCGCGCGAACTTCGATCTGCCGAACCGCATCTTTGGCAGCCCGAATTTCGGACGCATCTTCAGCGCGAAGAGCCCGCGGGAGATGCAGTTCGGCCTGCGCCTCGCGTTCTGAGCCCTAAATCGGAGGCACCTCGTATGAGAAAAACGTTGATGGTTGTTTTCGCTGCCATGATCGCCTGGCCGCTCGGAGCGTCCGTGATCGCGCACCACTCGTTCGACGCGGAATTCGACCGCAACAAACCGGTCACGTTGAAGGGTGCCGTCACGAAGGTCGAATGGGGCAACCCTCACATCTGGATCTTCATCGACGTGACGGAGACGGGCGGGAAGGTCTCGAACTGGGGAGTCGAAGGGGGCGCGCCGAATGCCCTGTTCCGGGAAGGCTGGCGAAAAGATTCGGTCAAGCTCGGTGACATCCTGACGGTCGAGGGCTACTCGGCAAGGGACGGCTCGCTCCGGGCGAACGCCGTCAGGGTCACGCTGCCGGACGGCCGCCGGGTATTTGCCGGATCCGCTGCGGGATCCTCTGGGGGGAATCGATGAAGACGCTGGCTTTGCTGGTTGCCGTCCTGCTCGTTCAGGTACCTGCTCGGACGCCGGTCACACCGCCGGACTTCAAAGGGCCGGCCCTGCGACTTCCCAACGGGAAGCCCAGCATGGCTGGAGTCTGGAAAAACACCCGCCGGGCCGATGTGACGGACCCATCGATTCCTGGATTTGTGAAGGAGCTGCGTTATACGGCCTGGGGAAAGAGCAAATGGGACAACTACGCGTCCTTCATGCAGACCAACGGCGACTACGCCGGGAATTGCCTGCCGTTCGGGATGTCGAGATCGCTCTACGGCCCGCATCCTGTGCAGATCATGCAGGACAATGACCACGTCGCGCTGCTCTTCGAGCAGAACTCGATGTTTCACGTCATCCCGACTGACGGCCGTGCCTTCACCGCGGATCTGCCGCGTTCATGGTTCGGCGAGTCGGTCGGGCACTGGGAAGGCGACACGCTCGTTGTTGAAACCGTCAATCTGAACGGCTACACGCGAGTCGATACCATCGGGCACCCGCTCAGCGCGAGGGCGCGGATTACCCAGACCTTCAGACGCGTCAATTTTGGAACGATCGAGCACACCTTCACGCTCACCGATCCGAAGACCTACACGAGCCCCTGGACACTCAGCGACACCTGGCCGCTCACGCCCAACGTAACCCTGATGGAATACGCGTGTATGGAGAACAACAGGGCGTTCACTGAGGGCCGTATCAAGCTGTTCGTCCCGCCGGACGACGTCGATTGATGGTCGGGCGAGTTACACCAGTATCTTTTGGCGCGCTTCGCCCTTCGACGCGCTCAGGGCGTCCCAGGCACGTCGAGGGACGCGCGCCTAGTCTAGCGAGGCTCCGCCTGAGACCATCGAACATGTGAGGTGTGGGCTCCGCCTCGCTAGAAACAGTGTTGGTTTTGCCCCGCCTCCGGCGGGGCGTAGACGCCTTGAAGGCCATTCGGAAAACTTGACTCATTTGCAAAGAATTCGGGGCCTTCAAGGCGTCTAGTCCGTTATGCGGGCTGGCAAATGGATACGAAATTCGCGTTTGGCAGCCGCATAACGGACTAAGGATTTAACTCTCTGACCGGCCGGACCTCCACGCTCCCCTCGCGCGCCGGCGGGATTTTGGAGGCGACCTGGATTGCGTGATTCAGGTCTCGCGCTTCGATCAGATAGAAGCCAGCGAGCTGCTCCTTCGTCTCGGCGAAGGGACCGTCGGTGACCGAGACCTTGCCGTTGCGAACACGCACCGTTGTTGCGGTCTGAACGGGTTGAAGCGCCTCCGCGGCGATCAGGAGCCCGCTCTTCCTGAATCCGTCACCGCAGGTGAAACACTCGCTGTCGGGCACCGCACGCAGCTTCTCGTGCTCGAGATAGACGAGGCACAGATACTTCATAGGCTCCGGGCTACAGGCTACAGGCTTCGGGCGTTGTCAGGCTTCGGACTTCTGGCGGGAAGCCCGATTAATCTAGAGTTCGGCCAGCCGTCTCTCGAGAAACCGGCGCTCCGGCTCCTGTCGCGAGAGGGCCAGGGCCCGCTCGTACGACGCGCGCGCATCCGCGGCTCTTCCAAGTCGCCGGCACAAGTCCGCCCGAGCTGCGTGTGCGAGGCGATAGTCACCCAGATCGCCGCGCTCGAGGATGGCGTTCACCAGGGACAAACCGGCCGCTGGACCGTCGCGCATCGCCACGGCCACCGCGCGGTTCAGCTCGATGACCGGGGACGGATCCGCTCGCCACAACACGTCGTAGAGACCGACGATCTGCGCCCAATCCGTGGCGGCGGCGCTTGGCGCCTCGGCGTGCACGGCCGCGATTGCGGCTTGAATCGTGTACGGGCCGAACCGCCGCGACGAGAGCGCCTGCTCCACGAGCCGAACTCCTTCAGCGATCTGCCGCCGGTCCCAGAGCGAGCGGTCCTGATCCTCGAGCAGGATCACATCGCCCGACGACGAGGTGCGGGCCGGACGCCGTGATTCGTGCAGCAGCATGAGCGCAAGCAGCCCGCGCGCCTCCGGCTCCGGGAGGAGCTCGACGAGCAGCCGCCCCAGGCGGATTGCTTCACCCGACAGATCCGGCCGCGTCAACGATTCGCCCGAGGATGCGGCGTAGCCCTCGTTGAACATCAGATAGATCACCCGCAGCACCCCGTCCAGCCGTTCCGGCAGCTCGGCCGGCGTCGGCACCTCGTATGGAATGCGCGCGTCTCGGATCTTTGCCTTGGCGCGCACGATGCGCTGCGCCAGGGTGGGAGCAGGTGAAAGAAACGCCTGCGCGATCTGCTCCGTCGTCAAGCCGCATACCTCGCGAAGCGTCAGTGCGACCCGCGCATCCAGCGTCAGTGCCGGGTGGCAGCACGTGAAAATGAGGCGTAACCGGTCGTCTTCAACGCTCTCCGTGTCGGCCCACGCCGCGGGATCGACGACAGCGAGGTCAGCCTGGCTGCCGAACTCGTCGAGCGCCTCGAAACGCGCGCGCCGGCGCATACCGTCGATAGCTTTGAAGCGCCCGGCCGACACGAGCCACGCTCGCGGATTCGTCGGCACGCCGTCGTGGGGCCACTGTTCGAGCGCCGCCCTGAAGGCATCGTGGAGCGCTTCCTCGGCGGCGTCGAAGTCGCCCAGCAGGCGAATCAGCGTGGCGAGCACGCGACGGGAGTCGGAGAGGTAGACGGCATTCACCGTCTCGCGTACGGTATCGATCGCTTCCACCGCGACCGATCACACCATCTTCGTCCCGTCGGTGCAAGGTCGTCAGCGTCGGGCGGCTTCCAGGGCCGTGGCCTGTCAGCCAACTGGTTCGGCGGCTGGTTCGGCGTTGATCATCCACGGCGTGCCGAACCGGTCGACCAGGCTCCCGAAACCAGGAGACCAGAAAGTTTTCTGGAACGGCATGCTGACGTTTCCGCCTTCGGCCAACGCCTTGAAGATGCGTTCGGCATCTGGAAAGGCCAGGCTGAGCGACACGTAGGTCCCCTGAGGCCGTTCGTAGCGGTCGGGCGGCGCGTCAGACCCCATGAGGGCCTCACCGCCCACGACGAGCCGTGCATGAAGGACCTTGTCGCGCCATTCCGGCGGGACGTGGTCCTTCATAGGTGACTCGCCGTGTGTCTGCATCATGACGATCTTTCCGCCAAGACACTGTTCGTAGAACTTGAATGCTGCGGCGCACTGCCCGTTGAAGTTCAGATACGGACTCAGCTCCATGGCTCCCTTTCACTTCTCGCGGCCTCCGCGGGCCGGTTTGAGCGACTCTTCAATGCCCGCCGCATCCGGCGGCACGT
>DASYQV010000085.1:0-8389 GCA_036005125.1 Vicinamibacterales bacterium | reverse complement strand
ATGGCGATACCCACAAAGCTGACGCTCGAGATCGTTACGCCCGACCAGTTGTTGGTGCGTGACGAGGTGGACGAGGTGCAGGTCCCCGCGGCCGAAGGCTACATGGGCATCCTGCCCGGCCACACGCCGCTGCTCGCGATGCTGAAGGTGGGCGAGCTCTGGTACCGCAAGGGCTCCGAGAAGTTTTATTTCTCGATTGCGTTCGGCTTTGTCGAAGTGCTGCCGGCCCGCGTCACGGTTCTCGCGCAGGTGGCCGAGCGCCCGGAGGATATCGATCGCGAGCGGGCCGAACGTGCGCGCAGGCGGGCGGAGGAGCGGCTCACGAAACCGACGACGGAAATTGATTTCGAACGCGCGCGGATCGCCCTCATGAAGTCGATGATTCGCCTCCAGGTTGCGGCGCGAGCCCGGACCAGAGTGTGACCGCCGGCGAGACAGTCCTGATCCCTGAGGCCTGGGACCTGATGCCTGAGACAGCCCTGATGCCTGATCCCTGATCCCTTCGTGTTCACGCACCTCCGGCAACTCCTCCGCTATCGCGCGCTCGTCCAGAGCCTCGTGGCGCGCGAGCTGACGGCGCGCTACCGCGGCTCGATCCTCGGGTTCTTCTGGTCCTTCGTCAACCCGCTCCTGCTTCTTCTGATCTACACGTTCGTGTTCACCGTGGTGCTGCCGGGTGCGCACCCCCCGGAGTTGGAGCCGTTCGCGCTGTTTCTGTTTTGCGGGATCCTCCCGTGGACCTGGTTCTCTTCCTCCTTGCTCGAATCAGCAAGCGTTTTGATTACGGGCGGCAATCTGATCAAGAAGGTCCTGTTTCCCGCGGAGGTGCTGCCGGTCGTCACCGTTCTTGCGGGACTGGCGCACTTCTGCCTGGGCCTGCCGATTCTGGCCGTCTTCCTGATTTATTACCGGCACGGGGGCGTCGGGTTGGATCTCCTGTGGTTCCCCGCGATTGTGGCAGTCCAACTGCTGCTGACCATGGGTCTCGCGTTGCTCGTGTCGGCGCTGACGGTGCACTTCCGCGACATCCGCGACCTGCTTCAGAACCTGCTGACGCTGTGGTTCTTCGCGACGCCCATCATCTACCCTCTCTCGCAGGCGCCGCCGACCGTTCGGCGATTGCTGAATCTGAATCCGTTCACGCATCTGGCGGTGGCGTACCAGGATGTGTTGTTCCGTCCCGGACCGTTTACCAACTGGCCGCGGCTGGTCGCCGTGGGCGCCGCGTCGGTGCTGGTATTCCTGGTCGGGTACTTTGTCTTCGATCGCCTGAGAGATACGCTTGCCGAGGAGGTGTAGCCGTCGGCATTCGTGATTGGTGATTCTTGATTCGTGATTGACGAATCGAGGTCGAACGATAAATCACGAATCACGAATCGTGAATCACGAATCAGCAATTATGAACGCCATCGAGGTCCGCGACGTCCACAAAATCTATCGCCGCTACGGGCGCCGGAAGCAGTTCGCCACGTTGAAGAGCGCGCTCCTCTCGGGAAGCCTGCTGCGAGATCTGCGGCCTGATGAGACGTTCGAGGCTCTTCGGGGCGTGACCTTCGACGTGCCGGCGGGAAGCACGTTCGGCATCGTCGGCCGCAACGGCTCGGGCAAGAGCACCATGCTCAAGCTGATTGCCGGCATCGGCAAGCCGACCGCCGGCGCGGTGCGCGTGGACGGCCGCGTCTCGGCGCTCATCGAGCTCGGGGCCGGCTTTCATCCCGAGATCTCGGGCCGCGAGAATGTCTACATCAATGGCATGATGCTCGGTCTCACCCGACGCGAGATCGCCCGGCGGTTCGACGACATTGTCGCGTATGCCGAGCTCGAGGCGTTCATCGACGCGCCCGTGAAAACCTATTCGTCCGGGATGTACATGCGCCTCGGATTCGCGGTGGCGGTGAACGTCGATCCGGATGTGCTGCTCGTCGACGAGGTCCTCGCGGTTGGTGACGAGGCGTTCACGCACAAGTGTCTCGACACGTTCGCGGAGTTCAAGCGGCGCGGCAAGACGATCCTTCTCGTGACGCACGCGCTCGAGCTCGTGCACCGGTTCTGCGACCAGGCCCTGTGGCTGAACGAGGGCACCGCCCGCGCGCAGGGTGATCCCAAACGCGTCGTCGACGCGTACCTGCTCGACGTAGCCGCCGGGGAGAACCGTCAATTGAGCTCGAGCGCCTCGCCCCCCGAGCCGCAGCCGCCGGGCCCGGAGCCCGCCGATATGTTCAAGGCGGACGAAGGACGCTGGGGCTCCCGTGAGGCGGAGATCATCGAGGTGGCCCTTCTCGGGCCCGACGGGAAGCCCACCCACGTGCTGCAATCGGGCGAGCGCATGGAGATCGCGCTGCGCGTGCGCGCGTCGCAGCCGCTGAGCGACTTTGCGTTCGGCATCGGCGTCTTCAACGTGGACGGCATCTGCTGCTGCGGCACGAACACGCACATCGACGGCGGGTCACCGGGCGAGCTGTTCGGCGAATCGGAAGTCCGCTTGATCATCCACAGCCTCGACCTCGTGGAAGGCACCTACAAGCTGGATGTCGCCGTCCATCGCACCGGCGGCGCGCCGTATGATTACCACCGCCAGCTCTACACGTTCCGGGTCTCCGCGCGCACGAAGGAAGTAGGCGTTTACCGTCCGCGGCACTCCTGGCAATTCTCTGGCGGCGTACGAATCGAAGGGCTCGAATGAAGCCGAGGCCGTCGCGTGTGTGGTCGGCCGACGAGGCGGCGGCATGGGCCGAGAGGCTACGCCGGAACGGCCAACGGAGCGTGTTCACGAACGGCGTGTTCGATCTCGTCCATCCCGGGCACATCCGATACCTGCGCGAGGCCCGCGCGCTCGGCGATGCGCTGATCGTAGCCGTGAACTCCGATCGTTCGGTGCGCGCCAACAAAGGTGATGCGCGGCCGATCACGCCCGAGCACGAGCGGGCCGAGGTGCTGCTCGCGCTCGCAAGCGTGGACGCGGTTGTGATTTTCGATGAGCCGACGCCCCATCAAATCATCGGCCGCATCCAGCCCGATGTGCTGGTCAAGGGCGCCGACTGGGGACCAACGGAGATAATCGGCCGCGACATCGTCGAGGCGCGCGGCGGACGCGTCGTCCGTATCGAGCTGGCGCCGGGGTTTTCGACGACGGGGCTCGTCGAACGTGTGCGCGCTGCGCTGGGTCGGAACGATCGTACGTAGGGAACGATCGTACGTAGGCCGCATCTTTAGATGCGGCCCATGGCCTGCGTACGTCAGCGCAGGCGTGCTCACCTGCTACACTAGAAGGTTGCCGAGCGTTCGCTCGTCCCCTCGTGCCGGTTACCTCCTCCCTTACTCTTCGGGCGCTGCTCAAGTCAGCCATAGCGCGCGCCGGCCTGGACCGATCCAGTGGAACGATCGCCGGACTGTCCTCCGCGGCTAAAGCCCTGGCTGCGGTCTCCATGGCGCGAGCCGGTACCGGTGTGACGCTGCTCGTTGTTTCCTCGGACCGAGACGTCGAGCAGATGACGGCGGATACGCGCTTTTTCTGGGGTGCGCTCGAAGGCGCGTCCGAACAGGCCGTGGAGCGCGCGGTGCTGCCGTTCCCATCGCACCAGGTCGACCCCTATCGCGGGATGGTGCCGCACTTCCGCGTCGCCTCGGCCCGCGCGCGGGCGTTGCACGGCGCGGCCACGGGAACCGCCGCGCTCATCGTCGCGTCGGCCGCTGCGCTGCTGCCGCGTGTGAGCTCACCCGATCGGCTCCGGCGCGCTTCCGTCGATCTGAAACCCGGCACCGAAATCGAGCCGACCGACCTTGCCGATCTGCTCGCCGACGCCGGATTCACGCGCGAGGACCCGGTCGACGCGCACGGAGAGTTCACCACGCGCGGCGGCATCGTCGACATCTTCCCGGCAGGTGACGTCCAGCCGACGCGGATCGAGTTCGTCGGCGACATGGTTGAATCGCTGCGGCGCTACGATCCCGCCACGCAGCGCTCGACCAGCCCCATCGATCAGCTTGCCGTCATTCCCGTACGAGAGCGCTTCGATGAAGAAGACACCCGTTCTCTGCTCGACTTCCTCGTCGAGTCGGGCGGTGTCCGGCTCATTGTGTCGGAGTTCGAGCAGGTCGAAGAACAAGCCCGCAGGACGCGTGATCAGCTGGAAACCAGCTTCGGCGAAGCCGCGCGTCACGCCGCGCCTCCTCCCTCGCAACTGTTCGCGGGTTGGGAGGACCTCGCACCGCGGCTTACGACAGCGCCGCGTCTCGAGGAACTGGCCGTCGAGGATTACGAGAGCGACAGAACGACGCGTCACATCTCCTGTCAGCCCGCATTGGAGTTCCGGGGACGGGTGATGGACTGGGTGGCCGACATCCGACAGGCGCGGGACCGCGGCGATACGGTGCTCCTCGTAGCCAACAGCGCCGGGCGCGCCGAGCGCACCGTCGAGATCCTCCGGGAGTACGACGTCCTCGCCATCCCGGTCGAGCACTCGGAAGACGCGCATGCGGCATGGGTGCTCGTGGCCACCGGCTCGCTGTCGCGCGGATTCCGTCTTCCCGAGGCGGCACTGCAGGTTTACGCCGAGGCCGACGTCTTCGAAGAGGAGCACCGCGCGCCTGAGAAGCGGCGCGACCTGGCGCGGACCTTTCTCTCCGATTTGCGTGACCTCAAGGTTGGCGACCTCGTCGTCCACGTCGATCATGGCATCGGCGAATTCGTCGGCCTCAGGCAACTGGGCGTCGGCGTCACCCCGGAGGGCGTCCAGGAATTCCTCGAGCTGCGCTATGCCGGTGAGGACAAGCTGTTCGTCCCGGTAGAGCGGCTCGATCTCGTCCAGAAGTACACCGGCGGCAGCCGGCCGGCGCTCGATCGGCTCGGCGGTACGACCTGGGAAAAAGCCAAGACGCGCGTCAAGAAAGCGATGCGCGACATGGCCGAGGAGCTGCTCAAACTGTACGCGCAGCGAAAGGCAGTGACGGGACACGCATTCGCCGCCGATACCCACTGGCAGGAGGAGTTCGAGGGCGCATTCCCGTACGAGTTGACGCCGGACCAGGCCGCCGCGATCACCGACATCAAGGAGGACATGGAGACGCCGACGCCGATGGACCGCCTGCTGTGCGGTGACGTGGGATACGGCAAGACGGAAGTCGCCATGCGCGCGGCGTTCAAAGCTGTCATGGACGGAAAACAGGTGGCGGTCCTCGCTCCCACAACCGTTCTCGCGTTCCAGCACCTGAAGACGCTGCGGGACCGCTTCGCCGGGTTTCCGGTCACGGTCGACATGGTGAGCCGCTTCCGCAGCAAGCAGGAGCAGAAGGACATCGTTGCCGGCGTCGGTACGGGCAAGGTCGACATCATCGTCGGCACGCACCGGTTGCTCTCCAAGGACGTCGTGTTCAAGGATCTCGGGCTGCTCGTCGTGGACGAGGAGCAGCGCTTCGGCGTCGCGCACAAGGAGCGCATCAAGCAGATGCGCAGGAAGGTCGACGTGCTGACGATGAGCGCCACGCCGATCCCGCGAACGCTGAACATGTCGCTCGTCGGCATCCGCGACATGTCGATCATCGAAACGCCTCCCAAGGACCGTCTGTCGATCCAGACGAACGTCGTCAAGTTCGACGCGCAGGTCATCGGCCGCGCGATCCGCAACGAGCTTGCGCGGGGCGGACAGGTCTATTTCGTCCACAACCGGGTCGAATCCATCTTCTCGATTGCCGACCTGGTTCGGCGCCTGGTGCCGGAGGCTCGCCTGGTCGTCGGTCACGGGCAGATGGCCGAAGAGGAGCTCGAGCGCGCCATGCTCGGCTTCGTCGAGCGCAGGTTCGATGTCCTGCTCGCCACGACCATCGTCGAAAACGGCTTGGATATCCCGAATGCCAATACAATCATCATCAACCGCGCCGACCGATACGGCCTCTCGCAGCTGTACCAGTTGCGCGGCCGCGTCGGCCGCAGCGATCGTCCGGCCTATGCGTACCTGCTGATCCCGCCGCAGGATTCGCTCTCGCCCGTCGCGCGCAAGCGCCTGGCGGCTATCAGGGAGTTCAGCGATCTCGGCAGCGGCTTCCGGGTGGCGGCGCTCGACCTCGAGATCCGCGGAGCGGGCAACCTGCTCGGCGGCGAGCAGAGCGGTCAGATCGATGCGGTGGGGTTCGAGATGTACATGAAGCTGCTCGAGGAGACGGTCCGGGAGCTGAAAGGCGAAGAGATCGAAGAGGACGTCAGGGCGACGGTCAACCTGCGCGTGGACCTCAAGATCGACGAGCGCTACGTGCCCGACATGAACCAGCGGCTCATGGTCTACCGCAGGATAGCTGCCGCGCGCACCGAGGGGGATCTTGATGCCACACTCGAAGAGATCCGCGATCGGTACGGTCCTCTACCTCCTTCGGTTCTCAACCTGGCCGAGTACGGCCGCATCCGCGTACGCGCCGATCAGCTCGGCATTGAGAGTATCGACCGCGAGGGTCGGCTCGCCGTCATTAAGTTCAGGGTCAACGCCAAGGTCGACCCGATACGGCTGGTGAACGTTGTGCATCAGTGGCCGGGAGCCGTGCTCGTTCCGCCGGTGTCGTTGAAGCTGGACCTGGAAGCCAGGCCGAAACCCGATGCCGCAAGCACCGGGAGCGGGAGGCCTTCAGGCCCGCCGCAGGTTGGGCCGGGCCTTTCAGCCTTGCGCTCTCGTTTATCTTCCGGCGCGAAGTCTGGTGGTTTGCGCGAGACCGCAGGATGGTGGACCGCCCGGGCAACGGCCGGCGAGGTGAAGCCCGGTTTCACGAAGGAGGAGATTCTTCGCAGGCCCGAAGAGGATCCCCGGGCCGCGGGCGGCATGTTCGAACGGCTGGGCGCGTTATTGAAGGCCCTCGGTAACCCCGTTTAGAATGGCCTGTTATGCGGCTCGTCACGAGTATGGTAGTTGTTGCGGCAGGACCACGTAGCTTCCGAGCCGCATAACGGGCCAGGCGCGCGGAGCGTGCCAGAAGATGCTGCGTTAACCAAACCAGCCAAGGGCTCCGCCGGGATATCAAGGGCGGAGCCTTTTGGCTGGTTTCGAAGGAATTGCGAATGCTGAATCAGAGTCGGCGGACCAACAGGCTTCCTCTGCCCGCGTTTTTCGTCGCGTTGCTCGTGCTCGTCGCCCTGCTCCCGGCCCGGGCTGAGATCATCGATCAGGTGCTGGTGAAGGTGAACGGCGACATCATCACAAAAACTGATTTCGAGCAGCGCCAGGTGAGCGTGCTGCGCCAGCGTCCTGAGCTGGCCAACGCGGGCGCCGACAACGTGGAGCTCCGGAAGGCGATCGCCGAAATCACGCCGGAGCTGATACTGAGCGCGGTTGATGAGCTCCTGATTATTCAGCGCGGACGCGAGCTCGGCTACACGCTCGGCGACGAGCAGTTCGCGAAGATCCTCGAGAACATCAAGAAGGAAAACAAGATCGAGAACGACGAGCAATTTCAGGCGGCGCTCAAGCAGGAGGGGCTCACGATGCCCGATCTGCGGAAATCGATGGAGCGCCAAATGCTCATCTCGCGCGTCCAGGAGACCGAGGTGATGGGAAAGATTGCGGTGACCGAGGCCGAGGCGCGGGCCTACTACGCCAAGCACGACTCCCAGTTCACCACCCCTTCACAGATTACGCTCCGCGAGATTCTCATCGAGGTTCCGATCACGGACCGCGGCATCAACGCGGCGCAGAACGACGAGGCTCGCGCCAAGGCGGACGGGATCCGCAAGCGGTTGCTCGCGGGCGAGCCGTTTCCGCGTCTGGCGGCGGACCTGTCGGACGCGCCGTCGAAGGCCAACGGTGGGCTGATTGGTCCCCTGAGCCGCACCGAGCTGGCGGCCCCGCTGCAGAAGATGCTGGCCGGCATGAAGGTCGGGGACATTACCGAGGTGATCAACACGCCGCGCGGGTATCAGCTTCTCAAGCTCGAGGCGCGCACCGAGGAGAAGGTGAAGTCGTTCGACGATGCGCGAAACGAGATCAGCGAGAAGGTGGCCGACGAGAAGCGCCGCGGGGAGTTGCAGAAGTATCTCGAGAAGCTGCGGGGCCAGGCAATCATCCAGTGGAAGAACGACGAGTTGAAAAAGGCGTACGAACAGGCGCTGGCCGATCGGAAAGCGAGGCTTGCCGACACTCCGGCACAGTGAGGGGCGTCTGACCAAGAAACCTGACGCCTCGGCGCCGCGCGTCGAGGCGTCCGAACTCGGCGTTGCGCTCGCGAGCGACCCTGACGTCCGTTGGTTCGCGCTGTGGACCCGCTCACGGCACGAGCAGGTGGTCCGGGAACAGCTCGAGCAGAAAGGCGTCGAAGCGTTCCTGCCGACCGTCACGCGGTGGAGCCGCTGGAAGGACCGGAAGAAGAAAATCGACTGGCCGCTGTTCCCTGGTTACTGCTTCGCCCGGTTCCA
>DASYQV010000084.1:0-42921 GCA_036005125.1 Vicinamibacterales bacterium | reverse complement strand
GCCGGTGACGCTGCTCGCCCACGAGGCGGTGTCGCCGTCCACGGCCGAGTCCGTGTCGCGCTGGGACGTCCTTGCCGTCTGCATTCTCGTTCTCCTGGGTGGGCTGTACGCGTGCGGGACGTGGCGGATGGGGCTGCGTGGGGCGACGCAGCGGCGGGTCGAACGCATCGCGTTCTGGTGCGGGTGGACCGTCATGCTCGCGGCGGTGCTCCCGCCGCTCGACCTGCTGGCCGCGCAGCGGTTCGCCGCCCACATGCTGCAGCACGAGCTGCTGATGATTGTCGGAGTCCCGCTCCTCATCGCGGGCAGACCGATGGCGACATGGCTCTGGGCTCTGCCCGCCCTGCTTCGTCATGGTGCGGGCGGGATGTTTCAGCGTCACACGACGGTCGGCGCATTGTGGCGGCTCGTCACCGCGCCCGCCGCGGCATGGATGCTCCACGGCATCGTGCTGTGGGTGTGGCACGTGCCCGCTTTGTACGAGCTCGCCGTGCGCAATGAAGGGGTCCACGCGGTTCAGCACGCGATGTTCGTCGGCACCTCATCGCTGTTCTGGTGGGGCCTCGTGTACGGCCGCTACGGGCGCACCGGGTACGGCGCGTCGGTCTTCTATGTCTTCACCACCGCCGTGCACACGGGGATTCTCGGCGCGCTGTTCACGCTTGGCACGTCGCCGTTCTACCAGGTCTACATCGAGCGCGCGCCCGATTCGCTCGGCGACCAGCAGCTCGCGGGCCTCGTCATGTGGATTCCCGCAGGGTTGGTGCTGACTGTGGCCGGTATCGGACTGTTCGCGGCATGGCTCGGCGAGGCCGAGCGCCGCACCCACCTTACCTACAAAATGGACGCCTACGAAATCGACGTACGTAGGCCGGATCTTTAGATCCGGCCCAGGCGCCCGGCATCTAAAGATGCTGTTTGGTCAAGTTTCAGGTCCTCAAGGGAATGAAGTGCGAGGAGGACGCGGAGCCGGTTTCAACGCCGAGCCCGCGGAGATCGCAGAGATTCTTCCAGAAGAATTCTCCGCGCGCTCTGCGTTTTGATCGTCTCAGCGACCTCCGCCGCCTCGCTGCGTCCTCGACCTCAGTTCTACGCGGCCTTCAAAACGCGCAGGTTTGCAACAGCCGCGACCAGCGAGCGAGCATCGATTGGCTTGGCGAGGTGCAATTGAAACCCGGCCTGCAGCGCCTGCTGGCGATCCTCCGCGCGGGCGAACGCGGTCAGCGCCACTGCCGGGATCGACGCGAGATGGGGCGCGCTCGACGCACGGACGCGCCGAATCAAGCCGTATCCATCCTCCTCAGGCATGCCAATGTCCGAAATGAGCACATCAACATGGTGCTGCTGCAACACGTCCAGCGCGTGTGCGGCCGATGCGGCGGTCAGGACCGTGGCCTGACACCCCTGCAGGTGTGCCGTCACGACCTCGCGGCTGTGCTCGTCGTCGTCGACCACCAGCACTGATACCCCCTCGAGCGATTCGATCGCATCCGTCGGCTCGTGTTGTGATCTCACACGATCGACCGGAATCGCTTCGAGTGATTCCGAACAGACGGCGACCGGGAACCGCACCCTGAACGTCGAACCTCGTCCTTCGCCGGCGCTATGGGCGCTCACGGTCCCATCGTGTGCCTCAACGAGATTCTTGACGATCGATAGCCCGAGGCCGAGCCCGGAGTGAACGCGCGTCGAGGATCCGTCTGCCTGGCGGAACGGTTCGAACACCGACGGCAGGAAGTCCTGCGAAATGCCCTGGCCGGTATCGCTCACGATCAATTCGATCGTGTCGCCCGCCCGGTGAAGCCGCACGTGAATGGAGCCGCCCGCAGGGGTGAACTTCACCGCATTCGAGAGCAGATTCGAAACGATCTGCTGCAGACGCGCTCCGTCCCCGTAAATAGCGGTGATTGAGGGATCCGCCTCGATGGTTACCTGGATGCCCTTGACGTCGGCACCGGGCTGCACGATCTGAAGGGCATCGCGAACGACGTCCCGCAAGTCGATCACGGTTCGGTCGAGCCGCAGTTTGCCGGACGTGATCCGGGACACGTCGAGCAAATCCTCGATGAGCTGCGCCTGCCGTTTGGCGCCGTTGTAAATCGCCTGAGAGGCGCGATCGCGCAACGGGCCCTCGAGCGTGCCGCGCCGAAGCATCTCGGCCCATCCGAGAATGGCGTTCAGTGGCGTGCGCAGCTCGTGCGACACGACGGCGAGGAACTGGTCTTTGAGGCGATTGGCATCCTCTGCGCTTGCCCGGGCAGCCTGTTCGCGCTGGAGCAGCTGATAGCGCGCTTCCTCCAGACGCGTCATTTCGGTAAGTGTCACCGCGAGACGCTCTTTTTCGCCTGCCAACGCCCGTTCCGCTTCCCGCGCCTGCTCGAGGGCGATGATGGTCTCCTGGTGCAGCAGCTCGATTTCCTCGGTGTGCCGCCTCTGGTCGGCAAGGCGTCCGACGAAGAGCTGGTACGAGCGGTATGTCAGGTAAATCGGTGCGAGCAACAGAACGGCCTTCCAGTGCTCGCCGCGTGCGACCACGACCGCCGCTACAGCGCCCGCGGTGCCGGCGACGATGAAGCTGGCGCCGCTCCAGAGGAAATCTTCACGCCACGTTTCGGTAAACCGTCGATTGGTCGAGAGCGCGATTGCGCCGGCAATCAAGCTCGTGTTGACGAGAAAGTAGGTCGCGACCGCGCCGACGAGCGGCTTCGCCCAGGTGGAGACGTCGAATGGCGCCGCCGTCCCGCCCAGCCACGCGTACACCATACCGGTCGCCACCATCGTGATCACGACGGCGGCCGCGCTGAAGACGGTGCGATACACGGGATACGTGTGCTTGGTTTTGTAGGTGCACTGTACGCAGACCCCCACTGCCGCGATGATGAGCGCGTGCTCTCGACCGAGCAGCAAAAGCGACATCAGGTTGGCCGCGTACGACACCGAAAGCGTGGATCCGCTGACAAACGAGATTGGGAGATTGACCTTCCACGTAGACGTCAGGGACGCGCAGATCAGCAGAACGCCAAACATCAGCGGCTGCGGGTACGTCCGCGGGAAGAACGCCACGAGCGCGACCGAACCGGCTGCGATGACGGCTGCGACGTACAATCGTGCGGCCGGCGGGAGGGCGCGCGACGGCGACGCGCCCGCCGTGCCGCTGCCATTCTCCGCGTCTCGCCGCTTCGTTGCGCCCATCCGTTCGAACATGCCGCGCGATACCCGAACGAGCATTTCCTTACTGGTCATTCTTCTTCCACATCACCGGCTCACACGAGGGATCCGTGCAGCTCGTTCCCCAGACACTCGTGTCCTCATCAAGCGTGGCCCACACGACGGTGTCTTCTTCGGCAGTGGCCCACACGACGGTCTCCGCCTCCCCGGTCGCCCAGACGACCGTCTCGACGTCCGTGGTGCTCAGCAGTGCAGCTCCGCCTGTCGTGAGAGTCCACGATTCCTGACAATCGGCGCCGCCGCATAACATTCCCCAGACGATGTTCGGAGAATCGCCAACGCCCCACGTCGCGGTCGTACACGCAGCGTCCGAGCACGCCACACCCCAGGGAGTCGAGCTGCCGTCAGCGTCACAGCTGGTTGTGGCACAGCTCACGCCCCATTTGACGCTCGCGCCGTCGGCCGCTACGGGCGCGCCCCATGTGACATCGGTGGCCCACGCGTTGGCTGTGGGCATCAGCCGTCCGCCGCCAATGCGGTGGTTCGCCCAGAGGAGCTGCGCTCCCCAATCGGAGGAAGGTGGGTAAGCAGTGGTCGATGGCTCCGCGAAGAAATGTGCGAGCTCGACGGCGCCTTTCGCATTGAGGAAACCGGCGCCTTGGGTGAGTGTGTCGGAACCTTCGTGATGGATCGATGTGTATTCCAGGATCGCTTTGACAGCATTCGGCGTGAGCGCCGGGTTGGCGTGGATCATCAGCGCCACAGTGCCGCTGACCACGGGCGCGGCGGCACTGGTACCGCTCAGGCTCAAATACGGTAAGTACGACGCTGCAACCGTGCCGCCCAGCAAATACGGCGATTTGGTCGTGTACAACGCGCTGAGCGGATCGCTCAGCGATTCGATGCCCACACCGGGCGCAACGACATCCGGCTTGGCGGCGTAATTAACCGGCGTCGGGCCGCGTGAGCTGAAGGCGGCGATCGTGTCGTCGGTGGGGTCAACGGTGCCCATGTGGCTCGATGCGCCGACCGTCAGGACCCAGGGTGCGTTCCCCGGCGCCATGATCCCGCCGTACTGGGTGCGACCGAGCGGATCGCGGCCGGCGTTGCCGGCTGCCGCCACGACGACGATGCCGGCCGTGACGGCGCGCTTGGCCGCGAGGGTGAGCGGATCCGAGTCGTACGATTCGTGCACTTCGGCCGCCACTGACAGATTGACCACGCGAATGTTGAGTGCGTCCTTGTTCGCGACGACGTAGTCCAGCGCCGCGATGACGTCACTGATGCGGCCTGCGCCCGTACTGTCGAGCGTCTTGAGCACGATCAGGTGTGCGCCCGGCGCGATGCCTACCCTCGCACCATCGGAATCGAACCCGTTGCCGGCGATGATGCCGGCGACGTGCGTTCCATGTCCGTAGTCGTCGTAGGCTGTTTCCCGTCCGTTCACGAGATCGACGAACCGGTCGACGCGCTGCCCGTTGCCTCCCGTCAGATCGTCGTGCCACGAGGTCACGCCCGAGTCGATGATTGCGACGCCGATACCCGAACCGTCGTATCCGAGTTCCTGCCGGACAGCAGCCGCTCCGACGCTCATCGACGTCCGTTCGAGTGCGCCGGCGACGGGCCGGTCGAGCCACACGTGCTCGACCAATGGACTGCTGGCCAGATGAGCCAGTGCGGCGTTGGGAACATACGCCGTCTGACCGTTGAGAATTCCGAGCTGGCGGCCAGCCCGTCCGCCGGCGCGTTCGATGACCGGAACGACTGTCTGAAGCGATGTGGAGTCAACCGTGCGCAGGATGATCCGCGACCACCCGCGCCCGCGAGCGGCCCGCGCCCGCACCGGGGGACTGAGTTTGTTTTCGTCGCGGGAATGTGCTGCGACCTGTGCCGATGCCGGGGACGCAAGTGCGGCAAGAATCAGGAACCCCGTGCAAGGCCGTAGAAACGTCGCCGTGTTGCGCATTGTTACCTTTCGCCTCGTGGGTTCGGAGGTCACAGCGGCAATTGCTTCGAGGCGGATACGGCCGACCTCTCATACGACCGCCATCGTTCCGGGTCGTCGTATAGTGATTCGACTCTTTAGACCGACAGCTTTACGGGTTCGAGCAGGAATTTCGGCGAACGATGACTCGCAGGGCTGCTGAGTTCGGCGACACACCGTCTTCGCGCTCAACAGCTGGCCAGTCTTCTACTGCGGTTGAATCGGGTAAACGTATCGGAGCAGGGGGACGCTTATCTTAAAGCTCGCGCGCGGTGATCGCAAGCCCAATGTTACAACGTGAGCGTCGACGAGCCCGACGGTATCCCGATCGCGTCGCGGCTCGTGAACGACCGGAGTCGGTAGCGCGAATGTTGGGTGCGATGGCCATCACCGAGCTCAGCGATGGCTTGATGAGCGCGCATGCATCGCAGCACTTCGAGCGCGTGTCTCGAGCGGTTGCTCTCGACGGTGGCCATTCGCGTTTGAGCCGCCGGAGCTCGCCCGGAGCTCACTTGAGTTGACGTAGGCCGCATCTTCAGATGCGGCCCGCCGGCTCTAAAGAGCCGGCCTACGTGTGGTCCCACATGAGGCGTTCCGGGTCAGCGTGCCTCGTACACCCGAATCTCTGCCTTCTGGCTGCCACGATGCGGAACGGCAAGATACAACCGATTCTGGTCGGCGACGAACAGCGACGTGCGAGCGCCCGCCGCTGTCGCGACGCGAGCGATGCGCGCAAAGCGGTTCGCGTCTTGGTTTTGAAACACGTCGACGTATCCTTCGCCGCCGCTGACGTACAGCCGCTTCCGCGCGGCGTCGTAGAACAGATCGTCCGTGTCGCCGACGATGTCGAACGACGTCACTTCCTTCCCGCTTGCCGTGTCGTACACCAGCACCTTGGCCGGCCGGCGACACCCGACAAACACGCGATGGTTCGCCTCGTCGAGCGCCATCGGGAAATTCGACTTCGCGCCGACAACAGGCCAGGTCGCGATGACCTTCATCCCACCGCGGTCGACGACCGCGATCTGATCGGCCGTCGGAACGTTCACGAAAATGCGCGAGCCGGATCGCTCGAGTTGAAATGATTCGGGATGGCCGCCGAGCTTTGCTTCGGCGAGCACCTTCGCATCGGCAGGGCTGATGGCCGCAAGCGCGCCGCTTCCAAAACCGACGTAGATGCGCTTGGCGGACGCGTCATACCGCACGTTATCTGAATCGTCACCCAGGCGAATCATCTGCGTTGCCCGATAATCATCTGCGTTCAACAATTGGAGCCCTTCCCCGTGGCCGTTCGCGACGGCGACCAGCTTGACGTCAGGCACAAATGCGATCCCCTGCGGCTCGCGAAACCCTGGCAGACTTTTGATATGGTTGCCGGTTTTGACGTCGACCACTTCGACCGTGTTGTTGCCGAGCGCCGCGATAAACAGCCGCTGGCCGGCAGCGTCGAACGCCAGGTGATCGATGCGTCCCTCGACCCGCGGAAGATCGATCGAACGCACGAGGGTGAGCGGCTCCTGCGCGGACGGCGACTGCGTCCCAATGAGCGCAATAGCTGCGACAGACATGAAGACACGCATGGAATCCCTCACTGTCCTGCTGGCAGGCGCGCGGCATCGACTTCGACGTCGAGCGCATAACGCAGTCCCTTGGCGATCGACAGCCGAACCTTGCCCCGCACTCGTACGAATATTGTCTCTGAACGCTTGGCGTGACGCATACGCACGCTCCCCACCCAGCGCAGGACCGATCAGCTGGTTGCTTTCTCCGGCTGGACGTTGACCTTTGAGCCTTCGCGAATCTCGTCTGTGCCGCGCCGAACGATCGTGTCGCCCTCTTTGAGCGCGCCGAACACCTCGACGAGATCGCCGACGCGCGCACCACGGCTCACATTGACCCATTGAGCCACTCCGTTATTCACTCGAATCACAAACGTTCGCTCGGTCGTCGTGGCGATGCTGGTAGGAGGCACCAGCAGAGACGGCTGGGGGCGCCGGACGGGCCACTGAACTTCGGGGTACATCCCCGCCCCGAGCCGCAAGTCGGCATTCCTCACATCCAGTTCCACGGGCATGGTCCGTGTCTTCTCATCGAGATCGTAGGCTATAAGGCTCAGCACACCATGGAAGGTCTCTCCGGGGTAGGCGGGCACGGTAAAGGGCACACGAGCACCCTTCACCATCGCGCCGACCAAGGCTTCAGGCACCGCAACGACGAGGCGCAAACGCGAAATTTGGTGCAGTCTCACAAGCGGTGGCGACCCCGTGCCCGGTCCGACCAGCGCGCCGGGATGCACGTTGCGCTCGGTGATGATGCCGTCGAACGGAGCTTTGAGCGTCAGGTAATGTTCGAGATCTTTGACCGCTTGGACCTGCGCCTCTGCGGCTTTGATCGAGTCTGCGTACGAGCGCACGAGCGCTTGCGCCGCCTCGGCGGTCTTCTGCGCAACGACGACGTCGTTTTCGGCTACGACACCCGGCGTGGCGGCCGCCGCTTTCAGGCGGTCGTAGGTACTCTGCGCTGCCGCAAGCTTGGCTTCCGCCTCCGCCCGCTGCAGACCAACCGCCTGCGCCTTGGACTGCGCCTCCGCGATTTGCGCGAGCATTTCCGGCGCTTCGAGGGTCACGAGCACCTGACCTTGTTTGACGCTGCTTCCTCGATCGACGGCCACGCGCTTCACAAATCCAGGCAGCTTGGCGTAGATCGGAACGGCGAGGTACGGCTGGAACTCGCCGGGCAGCTTGACCTGACGCTCAACGGCTTTGGAGGTCACGCGGACGACCTCCACGGAAGGCTGCGCGGGCGTCGGCGCCGGCGCCTGCGCCGCAACCGTCGCAGCGACACAGACCAACGTCAACGCGATCGACGCTTTATGTACGTGGGTCATAGTGGGTGCTCGCAGGATCATCTGGATGCAAGGTTGGTGAAAGCGTGCGGACTCGCGCCTGTACGAGGGTGTACGCCGCCGGAAGGACAATGAGCGTGGCGATGGTCGCCAGCAAGAGACCGCCGATCACCGCGCGACCCAACGGGGCGGTCTGGGCTCGCTCGCCGGTGCCCAGCGCCAGCGGAATCATGCCGGCAATCATCGCGGCGGCGGTCATCAGAATCGCTCGTAACCGGCCCCGGCCGCCCTCGACCGCCGCGTCGCGCACCGACGCACCTTCCCGCCGCGCGTTTTCGGCAAACGTGACGAGCAGAATGGCGTTCGCGACCGAGATGCCGATGGCCATGATCGCGCCCATGAACGACTGCACGTTCAGCGTCGTCCCGGTGATGAGCAGCATCAGCAGCACGCCGCAGATGACGGCCGGCACAGCCGAGATGACGGCGAAGGCGAGCCGGAACGACTGGAAGTTCGCGGCCAACAAAAGAAACATGACGAGGATCGAGAGCAGGAGGCCGGTTCGCAGGCCGGCGAGCGTCTCTTCGAATGACGGCACCTGACCGCGATTGTTGATGCTGATGCCGCGGGGTGGTGTGCCGGCGCGCGCGATCGCCTGTCGGATCTCTGTGACGACCTGGCCGAGCGGCTTGCCATGCACATTGGCAGTGAAGCTGACAACGCGCTGCATGTTGTACCGGTCGACCTCCCCCGGCGTGGTGCCATAGTCCACGGTCGCCACGTCCGAGACGAGCGGCCGACCGGTGCCGCCGACATTCCGCGCCATCACGGGCAGGTCCGCAACGTCCTCGATGGACGCCATCTTCGCTTGCGGAATCTCGACCTGAATCTGAAATCCGTTCCCGCTTCCCGGGTCCCGCCAGAAATTCAAGTCTGTGTAACGGCTCGATGACGTCGCGGTGGCAAGCGACCGGCCGATATCGGCGGCGGTCACGCCGAACTGCCCGGCTCGATCGCGGTTGATCTGGATCTGCAGAGACGGATAGTCGAGCGGCTGTGCGTACTGCAAATCACGCAACGCGTCGATCTTCACGAGTTCAGCCTTGATCTTCTCGGCGAAGGCGCGCGTCGCCGGGAGAGCGGGTCCCTGTACCGCGACTTCGATGGGCGTCGGCGAGCCAAAGCTCATGACCTGACTGATGATGTCCGCCGCCTCGAATGACACCGCCACGTCGGGCAACGCCTTCTTGAGGTCGTGACGTAACTGCTCCTTCAGTGTCTCGGTCACCGCGGGTGCATCGGGTTTCAGCGATACGCCGATGACCGCTTCGTGTTGGCCGCTCGCGAACAGATAAATCGTGTTGATCGGATAGTTCGGCGTCTGCACGCCGATGAACCCCGTCGTAATCTCGACGTTCTGCGGTCCGACCAGATTCTTGATCACGTCCATCGCTTTCATCTCGATCAATTCCGTTCGCTCGAGGCGCGTTCCGGTCGGCGCGCGTAGTCGGAGCTGCAGCTGTTGCGTTTCGACTCTCGGAAAGACTTCCGTACCGATTCGCGGGTAGATGAGGACGATCAGCGCGACGGTCGCCACGACGTAGGCGCCCACCACAACCCAGCGAAGGCGAAATATCGAGTCGAGCCGGGCGCGATACCACGACCGCAGCTTCTCGAAGAATCCACCCGTGTCGCCGTGGCCCACTCGCAGCATCCAGGTGGACAGCACCGGCACCAGCGTGCTGGAAAGCACAAACGAGGAAATCATCGCGAACCCGACTGCGAGCGAGAGCGGGACAAACAGCTGGCGGCCGACACCCGACATGAAGAGCGACGGGATGAACACGGACAAGACGCAGAGCATCGAGAGGAACCGCGCCATGACGGTCTTCTGGCACGCCTCGATGACCGCGCGCGCCTTCGACATGCCGGCGGCGAGGTGCGTATGGATGTTCTCGATTTCCACGGTGGCTTCATCGACGAGGACCCCCACGGCCAGCGCCAGCCCACTTAACGTCATGATATTGATGGTTTGACCAGCGACCCACAGACAGACGACGGCTGAGAGGATCGAGAAGGGAATCGTGATCATCACAATCAGCGAGCTGCGAAAATCTCGCAGAAAGATCAACACCATCAAGCCTGTCAAGAACGCGCCCAGGAGGGCTTCACCCAGGAGGCCATTCAGCGCGCCCACGACGTACCGGGACTGGTCGAAGACGAGATCGATCTTGACGTCTTCAGGCGCCACATTTCGCATCGCGGGCAGCGCCTGCCGGACGTTGCGAACGACGGCCAGCGTCGACGCATCGGCCCGCTTGGTGACCGGAATGTAGACGGTGCGCTTGTCATCGACATGCGCGTAGCCGACGACGATGTCGGCCGTATCGGTGATCGTACCGACGTCCCGCAAATACACCGTCGGGCCGGTCCCGATGCGGAGCGGTGAATCGAGCAGCTCCTGAATGTTGCCGCTGAGAGTCGCATTCGTCGATGCAATCCGAATCAGGTCGCCGGTTCGGACATTGCCGGACGGCAGTACCGTTGAGGCCCGATTGATCGCGAAAACCACCTCATCGGGCGAGAGCCGGTATTGCCGAAGCTTTTCCGGGTCGACGCGCACCACGATCGTCCGTTGGCTGCCTCCAAACGGGGGCGGTGCCGAGACGCCGGGCAACGTCGCGAAAATTGGACGCACGCGATTCAGGGCGATGTCCTGCATTTCGGCGACGCTGCGCGTGGCGCTGGAAAACACCAGTTGCGCGACCGGCACGCTGCCGGCGTCGAACCGCATGATGAAGGGCGGGACCGCGCCCGTCGGCATGAACGCGCGCGCGCGATTCACGTACCCGACCACTTCGCCCATCGCCTGACTCATGTCCGTATCGGGATGGAACTGAAGCTTCATCAGGGCAATGCCCTGGATGTTCTTGGATTCGACGTGCTCGATGCCGGTGATGTAGAGGAAGTGGTACTCGTAGTAGTACGTCAGGTACCCTTCCATCTGGGACGGATCCATCCCGCCGTACGGCTGCGCGACGTAGATCGCGGGCGCGCCAAGCTGCGGAAAGATGTCGACCTTCATTCGCTGGATGGCCATGATCGACGCAAGGGCGACGGAGATGACCGCCACGAGAATCGTGATCGGTCGCCGCATGGCCGTGAACACTAACCACATGGACTGCCTCCCCAAAAGCTCTTGCGTTGCGTCTCAGCGGGCCCCGCTCCAAAATGCGCGGTCACGACACCGACATCGGTGCACCCTCCCCTGATCATATTGATGACGCAGGCGTCGATCACGGTTGTCGCGCCTGCCCAAGAAATGGCGTCAGATCGCCCCGCACCTGCGCCGCCGCCAGCAAAGCGCGCCACACGCCCAGCCGCGCCACGGCGTCGTCCGCCTCCGCCTGCGCGAGCAGCCGTTGAGCCTCGGCGACTTCGGTGATGCTCGCCAGGCCGCTCGCGTACCGTGCGCGCGCCTGACTCTCCGCCGCCGTCGCCGCCTGGCGTTCGATCGGGGTATTCTGCGCAATGTCCACGGCCGCCTTCATCAACGCTTGCGCCCTTGCGTCCTGCGTCGTCAGCGTCTGAATCGTGCGGTCGTATCGTGCGGTCTCGGCCAACTCGTTCTGCAGCTCGACGCGCTTGCGCGCGTTCACCGTGAAGAGATCAAATGCCGCAAACGTGACCGAGAGACCGACCGCCCAATTCGGCACCTGTGGCCAGAGGCCATTGCCGGCTGGCGGCAGCCCTGGTACCTGGGCACCACTGTCTCGGCCGGCGAATGCCGACTGAAACGTCACGTGGGGAAAATACGAGCGATCAAGCAGACGTTCGCGGGCACGCACCGTTTCAATCACCGCCAGGTCCGCGCGCGCCGCCGGATGCGATTTCAGATCCGCGGCTCCAAGAGCCACCCTTTGCGGCAAGTTCGCGAGACCACCCGCCGCGAGTTCGACCGTCGTCCCGGCGGCGCCGATGGCATCGGCCAGCGTGGCTCGAGCAATATCGGCGGTCTGGACAGCCTGACTGAGTTGATTCTTGGCAATCGCCAGCTCGGCGTTCGCCCGTGATTCGTCCGCGCCTGGCCGCAGTTGATTCGTGACCAAGGTGCGCACGTTGTCGGCGAACACTTGCAGTCGGTTGACGTTCGCCTGTGCGGCGCGGACCGCCTCGTCCGACGCCAGCACGGTCACAAACGCATCGGCGGCAGCCGCGGCGACATCAAGCTCGGTGAGCACGGTGTGTGCGCTCGCGAACGAGCTCTGTGCGCGTGCGACGTCGACGCTGGCTTTGCGTTGACCAAAGTCGAGCGCTTCCCAGGACAGTTGCACACCGGCTGCACTGCCCCAGACGCCGCTGTAGGAACGCGTGCCGAGCACCGGGCCCGAAATCGGCGGCACGACGGATTGGGGCAGCAACAGACCGAAGACGTTGTTGGTCGTCGCGCGATTCTCTTGCCAGAGCATGTCGAGGCGCGGGAGGTAGGCGGTGCGTGCCACGCCGATTCCTTCGTCGGCGGCCCGCGCGCGGGCCCGACTCTCTTTGAGCGCGGGGTAGTTCTTGAGCGCGAGCTGGACGGCGTCATTCAGCGAGAGTGGTCCGGACACTGCGGGCTGGGCCACGGCGCGCCCAGAACTGAGCACACAGCCCGCAATCGCAAACCCGATCCAACACCTCCACAACGGACGATCCACGGAACGCTCACGCATCAAGGTCCTCCTCACGGCGTGACAGTCGACAACTGCCGCTCTTCAGGTGGTCGTTCATCGGAAACTCGCGGCTCGCTTCATTTGGGCATCCGTCGTCACGTCTCCTGTTCCACCGTTCAGCGTGCATCCTATCGAGCGGTGGAAAGCGGTCCCCTGACATGTTTCTGACATTTGCGTCAGGGAAGGCGATCGGCCGCCGCGATCCCGATAACATACATCGAGTGCGCATCCTGGTCGTCGAAGACGAGCGGAAGCTCGCTCAGGTGCTGGCATCGACGCTTCGGGCCCAGCATTACGACGTCGTGGTCGCGCCAACGGGTGAAGACGGCTTCTTTCGCGCCAACGCCGAGACATTCGATCTCGTCCTGCTGGATCTGATGCTGCCCGGTCGCGGCGGGCTCGAAATCCTGGAGACCTTGCGGAAACGCCACGTGCAGACACCCGTGCTGATTCTGACGGCTCGCGATGGCATCGAAGATCGCGTACTCGGCCTCGATCTCGGCGCCGATGACTACCTGGTCAAGCCCTTCGCGCTCCCGGAGCTCCTCGCCCGCATCCGCGCGCTGCTGCGGCGCGGCCGTGCCTCGGAGATCCTCCGGCTGAAGGCCGCCGATCTGGAGGTCGACCTCGTGACGCGTCGTGCCACGCGCGGGGGGTACCCGCTCGACCTGACGGCGCGCGAGTTCGAGCTGATCGAGTACCTGCTCCGTCATCAGGGCCACATCGTGTCACGGGAAATGCTGGCGCACGACGTGTGGAAGGAGCCCCGCCGCGCCACGCCGATCGACAACGTCATCGACGTCCAGATGGCGAGGCTGCGCAGGAAGATCGACGTCGAGGGGCAGGCGCGGCTGATTCACACGGTTCGGGGCGTCGGGTTCGTGCTGCGCGAGGGCGAACCATGAAGCGGCCGTGGACCGCTCCCTCGATCCGCGTGCGACTCACCGGATGGTACGCGCTCGTCCTCACGGTCATGATGATCGTGTACGCCACCGCGACATTTCTGGCCGTCCGCCATGAATTCCTGGAACAACTCGACGCGCAGCTGCACGACGACTTCGAAACCGCCGAGGGCCTGCTCACCCGGACGCCGGACGGGGGGGTCACGTGGACCGGCGATCGGCATCACGATCCTGACAGTGACGAGGCCAGGGTGTACGAGGTCTGGTCTGCCGACGGCCGGCAGATTCACCGCTCGGGCGCATCTATTCTGCTGCCGCCGGTCGCGCTCGCGTCCATGGGCACGTCGTATCGGTACGAGACCATCGTTGCGCGCGGCGAGCGATGGCGCACGTTGACCGAACCGATCACCATCGGCGGCCACGCCGTTGTGCTGAGGGTCTCGCGATCCGAGGAGCGCGTGCGAAACCAGCTCCGGGAGATCGTCGTGGTACTCGTGCTTGGCTTGCCGCTCGTGGTCGTGCTTGCTGGGGTCGGTGGCTACATCCTCGCGCGGCGAGCGCTCGTTCCGATCGAGCATCTCGCCTCGGAAGCGCGGCGAATCACGGCCGAGCGCTTGCATGAGCGTCTGTCCGTTCCGAACGAGAGTGATGAGATCGGACGGCTCGCCAAGGTCATCAACGACACGTTCGCGCGACTTGAATCGTCCTTCGATCAGTTGCGGCGATTCACCGCCGACGCGTCGCACGAGCTCCGCACACCGCTGGCCGTGGTCCGCGGCATCGGCGAGGCTGCGGTGGCGGAGCGCCGACGCCCGGCCGAATACGAGGAAGCGATCGGCAGCATGCTCGAGGAAGTGGACCGCATGACGAATCTCGTGGACACCCTGTTGAGGCTGTCTCATGGGGACGCCGGCACGATTCGTCTCTCTCGCGAGCCGGTCGATCTGGGATACCTGGCACGCGACGTCGCAGCATCGCTCGGTCTGCTGGCCGAGGAGCGCAATCAAAGGCTGACGCTCGACATCGCCGATGGGGTGTTGGTCCCCGTCGATCGCCTGGTCGTGCGTGAGGCTGTGGCGAACGTGCTCGATAATGCCATCAAATACGGGCCCGTCGGGTCGACGGTTGCCCTCCGTGTGGGGCGGGTCGGCGACCAGGCCCTGCTCGCGGTCGGCGACGAAGGCCCGGGGATCCCGCCTGAGTATCGCGAGCGGATCTTTCATCGCTTCTTTCGAGTCGACCAAGCGCGGTCTCGCGACCGCGGAGGTGCAGGACTGGGCCTCGCCATTGCCAAGTGGGCCGTCGACATCCACGGCGGGCAGATCACGGTCGACAACGGATCAGGCGGCGGTTCCGAATTCAGGATCCTGTTGCCGCTTGCGCAATCGGTTGCAACAATTGACGATCGGAAGACGACAGAAGTACGCGTGGGAGGATAGTCATGAAACGGTTCTTCATCGCATGTGCGGCGTTTTCAATGCTCGCGATCGGCTCGACGGCATGGGCGCAGGAGGTGCCGGCTGAATACCAGCAGGTCCTGACCACGCTGGGCAAGCAGGGGGATTACAAGGCGAACGTGCTGAAGGTGAACATCCCTCGCAACGACCTCACCGTGACCGTGGCGAAGGTCAGGACGCCGACGCCCTTCGGCTTTGGTGGCTGGGTCGCCATGACGAAGGGCACCGGCGGCATGAACGTGATGATGGGCGATCTGGTGCTCACACAGGAGGAAGTGAATCCGGTCATGTCTGCGCTGCTCGACAACGGTCTCGACGTGACCGCCCTGCACAATCACTTCTTCTCGGATGAGCCGCGCATCTTCTACATGCACGTCCACGGGCACGGAACGCCTGCCGATCTCGCGCGCAAGCTCAAACCCGCGTTGGACCTGATTGGCAGAGGCGCCGCCCGTCCAGCCCCCACAGCGACCGCCGGATCCGCACCGTCGGGTCCGAAGCTCGATACGGCGAAGCTCGCGCAGATCGTGGGGACCGAAGGCGAGCAGAACGGTGACGTCTACAAGATCACGATTGGCCGCGACGACCTGAAGCTGACGGAAATGGGGGCGCCGATCAACGCGCGCATGGGCCTCAACACGTGGGCCGCGTTCGTCGGGACCAATAGCAATTCCGCGATTGCGGGGGACGTCGCCATGCTTGCCAGCGAGGTCACGCCCGTGCTCAGGACCCTGCGCAAGAACGGCCTCGAGGTGGTCGCCCTTCATCACCACATGACGCAGACGCAACCGACGGTTTACTTCCTGCACTACTGGGGAACGGGTCCGGCCGAGAAGCTCGCCACCGGATTCAAAGCCGCGCTCGCCGAGCTCGGTAAACCGAACGCCACGGCCGCCAGGCGGTAGCGGACCGCGTCATGCGATGGGTGACGCGGGAGAACATCAAGGTGGATCGGGTCGCGTGCCCGTGGTTGATCACACGGTTCGTCGACCCGGACGCCGAGTTCCTGTTCGTTCCCGAAGCCGAGCTGCTCGCGATCGCAGAACGCGAGGGCGCGACGCCGTTCGACGCGACCCGGCTTCCTGACGTTCGGCTGAACCATCGCGGCGTACGGTGCACCTTCGAGGCTATCCTCGAAGACTTCAATCTCAGTGATCCAGCGCTGCACCGGTTGGGCCAGATCGTCCGTGCCGCCGACGTGAAAGGGCAGGAGGAGGTTACGCCGGAAGGTCTCGGCCTGCGCGCGATCGCGGAAGGGTTTGCCGCCCTTGGGGTTTCTGACCAAGAGCGACTGCGGCTGGAGTTTCCGCTTTACGACGCGCTGTATGCCTATGCGCAGCGCCGGTCGTCCGACCGTGCATCTGGTACGTGATGCCTGGCTGATCTATGCCGCTGGATTTCTCCGGTCGGCCACCGTCAGCCTCGTCGGCGTGACGATCGCGATCTATCTTGCGGACGTCGGATTTTCGACAACTCAGATCGGCCTTCTGATCGGCGCCGGCCTCGCGGGATCGTCTCTGGCAACGGTCGTCGTCAGTCTTCGTGGCGACGCGTGGGGCCGGAGACGGGTCCTCGCAGGCCTCACGATACTCAGCGCAACGGGCTACATCGCGCTCGCACAATTCGAACGCGCGATCGCACTGGTTCCGCTCGCGTTCGTCGGGATGTTGAACGGCATGGGTCGCGATCGCGGCGCGGCATCAGCCCTCGATCAGGCGATCCTCCCCGAGATCGTTTCGATGGATCGGCGGACCTGGACGCTCGCGTGGTACAACGTCGTTCTGGACGGCGGCCACGCACTTGGCGCGCTGGCCGGAGCGATCCCAACCATCGTTATGCGCGTCACGACGGTCACACCGGCCGCCGCGCATCGAGCGACGTTCCTGATGTGCGCCGGCGCGATGCTGGCCAGTATCGTGCCGTACCTGGCATTGACCCCACGCATTGAGGTGGCGACACGTCCGGGTCTGGCGATGCGCATCCCGCGTCTCGACGTTCGCAGCCGGCGCGTGATCACGCGCCTGGCGTTGCTTTTCGGCCTCGACAGCATCGGCGGCGGATTCCTGAATTCGGCGCTGATTGCGTACTGGTTCTTTCGCCGGTATGGGACGTCGGAAGCGAGTCTCGCCGTGTTGTTTTTCGCCGCTCGCGTGCTGAATGCGCTCTCGCACGTCGCCGCGGCCTGGATGGCCCGGCGCATCGGGCTCCTGAACACGATGGTGTGGACACACCTTCCGTCGAGCCTCTTTCTGATTGCCGCTCCCGCGTCGCCCAGCGCGCCGATTGCTGCGGCGCTCTTCCTCGCGCGCGAAGCGCTCGTGGAGATGGACGTTCCCACCCGTCAGTCGTACGTCATGGCCGTGGTGAAACCGCGCGAACGGACATTTGCCAGCGGGGTGACCAACGTGACGCGGAACATCGCCTGGGCGGTCGGTCCTTCCTTCGCCGGGGCCGTGATGCAGCACATCGCCCTGGCAGGCCCTCTGGTCGTCGGTGGAGTGCTCAAGATCGGATACGACCTGATTCTCTTCACCTCATTTCGTCACGTTCGCCCTCCGGAAGAAGAGCTCGCGCCGTCAATCGCGACGACCAATCGACAGACAACCTGAACCGGCCGGAGTTTTCATATGAAAGCATTGAATCTGCTCGCTGCCACATTGCTCGTCGTCGCCGCCGCGTCCGCAGAGACGGTCAATTTCGACAAAGCCGAGGTCGGCAAACCCCCGAGCGGCTGGACGGCGACGCAAACGGGGACCGGACACGCCACATGGGCCGTCGTGCAGGACGATACGGCTCCCAGCAAGCCGAACGTGCTGAAACAATCCGGCCAGGCCACGTATCCCGTGTGTCTCAAAGCCGACACGAGCCTTAAGGACGGCTTCGTCGAGGTGAAGTTCAAGGCGATCTCGGGGCGCGAAGATCAGGCGGGCGGGCTCGTCTGGCGTGCCACGGATGCGAACAACTACTACGTCGCCCGCGCGAACGCGCTCGAAAACAACGTGACGATTTATCACACCGTCAAGGGGCGGCGCACCGAGAAAAAGCGCGCCAGGATGACGGTCGCGTCCAATCAGTGGCACACGCTGCGGGTCGACTTTCAGGCGAGCCACTTCATCGTCAGCTTCAACGGCCAGAAGGCGCTCGAATGGGACGATGAGACGTTCAAGGATGCAGGGAACGTCGGCGTCTGGACGAAAGCAGACAGCGTGACCGAGTTCGACGATTTCACGTATGGAAACCCGTAAGGCATCAGGGATCAGGCATCGGGCATCAGGGCTGTCCCAGGCATCAGTGGCGACAACTGATCCCCTTGAAAACGAACGATGTCAAGGTCGCCGACGGCAATTCAGTCGTGCGCGACCCGGCCTACGTACGTCTGAGTAACCCGCCCGTTTGACTGTATCTTCGCCTGTGCGGATAATGCTCCGTGGTGGTGCGTCCCAGTCGACAACGGCCCACGGCGCTGCTCGCGGTCTTCGCGGTGCTCGCGTTCGGCGTTCTGCCAGCCGAACATGTCCACCTTGCGCGAGCGCACGACGACCATCATCCGGACGTCGTTCATCGCCATTTCGAGCCTCACCATCGACCAGCGACGCAGACCGCTGTTGACGACGCGGACGACGACCACGACGTTCAGTGGTTGACGACCTCGTTCACCAACCCGGAAACTGCCAGACACGTCCGTCCAGACAGTCACTTCGTCGAGCACGATCTATCGATTTCGCTGCCGGAGCTGACATCGCGCGCGACGGTTCAAGCGCTCTTTGTCTCCGTCCACGACCCGCCCTGGGCGACGCCATCCGGTCTTCGCGCCCCTCCTGCCTCCCGCCTCTGACCTGATCTGACGGCGTCAGCCGTCGTGTGTCTTTCTTACGTACGGCTTTTTTCGCAGGTCTACCTCCGAGGTGTTATGCGCATAGCGGTGTTCCGCGCCGCGCTGGCGGCTCTCGTCATCCCCGCCGGTGTCGGCGCGCAGTCCTTGAATCTGACGGAAGGCGAGGCGGTGGCGCGGCTGTCGCTCGAGAGTCCACGGGCACGAGCGGCTCGCGCCGGGGTGGAGATTGCCCGGGCGGAGGTGCTCAGCGCGGGACGATGGCCGAACCCGCGGTTCACGTACGACCGCGAATCGGTCGCCGGTGTGACAGAGAACCTCGTCATGGTGTCGCAGCCGCTGCCGATCACCGGGCGCCGGCGCTTCGAGATCGATGCGGCGTCGGCCATGGTCGGCGCCATGTCCAGCCGGGCGGACGACGAGATTCGGCGTCTTCGAGCGGATCTGAGACTGGCGTTTGCCGAGCTCGTGGCCGCACAGAACCGCGAGCGCCATCTGACGACGTCCCGCGATCGTCTGGGCGAGCTTACAGATGTCCTGGCGCGACGCGAGGCGGCCGGCGACGTGGCGGGGTTCGATCGGCTGCGTGCGGAACGCGAGGTGCTCGACGTCGACGCCGATCGCGCGCTTGCCGCCACCGATCGCGCCCGTGCCCAGGCGGTGCTCGCGAGCTTCTTTGCGGATGTTCCGGATCCGGCTCGCATCGCCGCGGTTCCGCAGCCTCCGACAGCGGCCGAGGTTCCGACACTGGAGGCGCTCGTCGAACGTGCGGAATCGATGCGCGGTGAGCTGCTGGCGTTTCGACGCGAGGCGGAGGCAGCCGGCTTCGCGCTGCGCGCCGCCGATCGCCGGCGCATTCCGGAACCCGAGATCGTTGCCGGGACCAAATCGTCCACCTTCGGAGGCGGCGACATCGGCAGCGTCGTCACGGTGCATGCGTCGATTCCCGTGTTCGATCGCGGACGGCCGGAACGCGCGCTCGCTGCCGCGCGCGCCGCCCAGGCCGATGCGCGGGCGACGGCGTTCCGTCTTGTGGTACGCGGCCAGATTGGGGCGCTTCGCGCCGCGGTTCTCGAACGCCGTCAGCTCGCGCAGCGTTATCGCGCGCAAGCCGTCAGCAGCGCCGAGCAGATCGAGCGCATTGCACAGGTCAGCTATGACGCCGGTGAGCGGAGCATCCTCGAGCTGCTGGATGCGTACCGAACGGGACTGTCGGCGCGTGTGCGCCAGGCGACGCTCGACGCAGCCGTTCATCAGGCGGAGATTGAGCTGGAATTTGCCAGTGGATGGGAGATTCGATGATGAACCAACGTGCCGTCTCTCTTGCCGTCGTGCTCGCGGTCGCGGTGAGCGCCTGTTCGCGGAGCTCGGACCCGGCATCGAACGAACCACCCGCGTTGAACGTCACGCACTGGACCGAGCGCACCGAGCTCTACATGGAGTACCCGCCGCTCGTAGCCGGCCGCACGGCATTATTTGCCGTGCATCTCACAACCCTCGCCGACTTCAAGCCGGTGACGTCAGGTCAGGCGCGCGTGGAGTTCACGCCTGGAGCCGGAGGACAGCCGACCGCGCTCGAGGGTCCTCAGCCGTCGCGGCCCGGAGCGTTCCGCGTCGAGGGCGCGGCGCCGGCTGCTGGCCGCTATCGCTGGGCCCTGGTCCTGAACGCGCCCGGCTTGTCCGACCGGCACGATCTCGGCGCCATTGAGGTGTTCGCCGACGAACCGACGGCCAACGCGGAAGCGAGCAAGCGGCCGGCAGAAGACGCCGCGGCGATCTCGTACTTGAAGGAGCAGCAGTGGACGAACGAGTTCGCGACCACCCCGGTTCAGGATGCTGACGTGCGGACGTCGATACGTGTGCCCGCCGTGCTCCATCCCATGCCCGGTGGCGAGGCCGTCGTCGCAGCGCCGGCCCCTGGGCGCGTCGTGGCCGAGGAGCTGCCATCGATCGGCGATCGGGTCCGCGCTGGTGAAGTGCTCGCGCGCCTCGAGCCGCGGCTGAGTGCCAGCGACGATCGTGCGACGCTCGAGGCAGCGGTCGAAGAAGCGCAGATCGCGGTCGAGGCCGCTCATGCGGAACAGACGCGGGCGGAACGGCTGCTGGCCGAGCGCGCGGTTCCCGGCCGGCGAGTGGAGGATGCCGGGCGGGCGACGACGGTTGCCGAGGCCAGGTTGAAGGCGGCTCGAGCCCGTCTCGCGCAGCGCGACGAGACACTGCGGACCGGAGGTGGTGCGGCGGCCGGGAATGCGTTCGTGTTGCACTCGCCGATCGCGGGGCGCATCACAGAGGTGGCGGCGACGCTCGGCGCCGCGTACGACGAGGGAACGCCGCTCTTCAAGATCGTCCGGACGGACGCGCTCGAATTGAACGTGTTCGTCCCCGCACCGGACGTCACGACCGCACGGGGCGTCGCGGCCGTCTCGCTGGAGCTTCCCGGGCGTGCAGACCCGCTGCCACTCCGCTTCCACCACGTCCACGATCCTGGCGTGCTCGATGAGGCCACCAGAGCACTGGCCGTGCAAATGGAAGTTCAGAATCCGGGCGGTCAACTGCTCGTTGGCCAGGCGGGCACCGCGATTCTATACACAGGCGCACAGCAGCGGCTGCCCACGGTGCCGAAGGCCGCCGTGCTGATGGAGGCCGGCCGGCCGTACGTCTTCGTGCAGGTGGGCGGCGAACGGTTCGCGCGGCGTTTCGTCGAGATTGCGTCGCGCGACGGCGACGTCGTCGGCCTCAAGGGCGGCGTCAAGCCGGGTGAACGCGTCGTCACGCGCGGCGCGTACGAGGTGCAGCTCGCATCGGCCGCGAAGGGGCTGCCGGCTGAAGGACACGTCCACTGAAATTCATGATTCGTGATTCATGATTCTCGATTGATTCTCGATTCTGAAATCAAGAATCAAGAATCAAGAATCATGAATTAACCGAGACGGGCCACCATGAAGAAGCTCATTCAATGGTCGATCGATCACCACTGGCTGGTGATCGCAATGTCGGTCCTGCTCGCCGCATCGGGGCTGTTGGTCGCACGCGACATGCCGGTCGACGTCTTCCCGGATTTGACCGCGCCAACGGTGACCGTCCTCACCGAGGGCCACGGCATGGCGCCCGAAGAGATGGAATCGCTCGTGACTTTTCCCATCGAGGCGGCGATCAACGGCGCATCCGGCGTCCGGCGCGTGCGATCCGCGACCGCAGTAGGCATCGCGGTCGTGTGGGTGGAATTCGATTGGGGAACCGACATCTTTCTGGCGCGCCAGGTCGTCGCCGAAAAGCTCGCGCTCGTTGGCGCCTCGCTGCCGCCGCAGGCGGAGCGTCCGATTCTTGCGCCCATCTCCTCGATCATGGGCGAGATTCTATTCTTCGCGATCTCCTCGGACACAGATGATCCGCTGACGTTGCGCACCGTCGCGGACACGGTGGTCCGGCGCCGCCTGCTGGCGGTGTCCGGCGTGTCGCAGGTGACGCCGATCGGCGGCGCGGAACGTCAGTTCCAGGTGATCGCCCATCCGGATCGGCTCCGCGCCAACAGCGTGGCGGTCAACGAGCTGCTCGATGCGGTGCGTGGCGCCAGCCAGAACACCTCGGCCGGCATTTACGTGGAGGGACCGCAGGAATACGTTCTGCAGACCATCGGCCGCGTGCGCACGCCCGACGAGATCGGTGAAAGCGTGATCGGGCTTCGTGGGGCGCGATCCGTGCTCGTGCGGGACGTTGCGGACGTCCACGAAGGCCCGGCACTGAAGCGGGGCGAAGGGTCCCGGAATGGCAAGCCGGCTGTCATCGTCGGTGTCCAGAAGCAGCCGGGCGCCAACACCATCGAGCTCACCGCTCGATTGGATCGCGAGCTCGACACCCTGCAACACGAGCTGCCGCCCGGGATGACGATCGATCGCCGGGTCTTCCGTCAGGCCGATTTCATCGACGTGGCGGTCGACAACGTCATCAAAGCGCTGCGCGACGGCGGGCTGCTCGTCGTCGCGATCGTCATTCTGTTTCTCGCCAATCTCCGGGCCGCCGCGATCACGCTGACCGCGATGCCGTTGTCGCTCGCGGCAGCGTTCCTCGTGCTTCGCGCGTTCGGCGCCACGATCAACACGATGACGCTCGGGGGCATGGCGATCGCCATCGGCGCGCTCGTCGACGATGCGATCGTCGACGTGGAAAACGTGGTGCGGCGGCTGCGGGAGAATGTGTCGAAGCCGCCCGACCAGCAACGATCCGCGTCGGATGTCGTGCGGGACGCCACGTTCGAAATCCGCACATCCATCGTGTTCGCCACGATCATCATCGTGCTGGTCTTCCTGCCGATCTTCGGCCTTGCCGGCGTCGAAGGACGGCTCCTGACCCCGCTCGCCTTTGCCTACATCGTCTCGCTGCTGGCATCGTTGGCCGTCGCAGTCATCGTCACGCCAGCCCTGAGCTTCGCGTTCCTGCCTGCCGCTCGATCCATCCTGCGGGGACGGGACGGTTGGCTCGCGCGTACGCTCAAGGCGCGATTCGCGAAGGACCTGCCGCGCGCGCTCGATCATCCCCGGATCGTCATGGTGATCTCCGCGGCCCTCCTGCTGCTCGCGGTCGCCGCGATGACGCGGATGGGCTCGGCGTTCCTCCCGGAGTTTCACGAGGGGAGCCTCACCGTTCAGGCCAATACGCTGCCCGGCACGTCGCTCGCGAAGTCGGACGAGATCGGCCGCAAGGTCGAGCAGATTCTGATGTCACAGCCGGAGGTCGTGGCCACGGCACGCCGCACGGGCCGGGCCGAGTTCGACGAGCACGTGCAGGGCGTCGAGGCCGCGGAGATCGACGTCGGCTTGCGCGAGACGGGCCGGCCGCGCGCGGCCCTGCTGGCCGATCTGCGGCGGGGTTTCTCGACGCTGCCCGGCACGAACGTGACGATTGGCCAACCAATCTCGCATCGGATCGACCACATGTTGTCGGGTACGCGGGCCAACATCGCCGTGAAGGTATTCGGCGACGACCTCGGGACGCTGCGGCGTCTGGGTGAACGCGTCCGACAGGTGATGAGCGGCGTTCCAGGCGTCGTCGACCTCTCGCTCGAGCAGCAGATGGACGTGCCGGTCGTCCGGTTCGTGCTCAATCGGTCGGCAATCGCCCGTTACGGGCTCCGCGCGGACGAGGTGGCCGAAGCCGTCGAGACGAGCTTTGCCGGCGCGACCGTGGGGCGGATTTTCGACCGCGCCGCGGCCTTCGATCTCGTCGTGAAGTTCGACCCGGCGTCGCAGGCCGACTTCGAGCGGCTGGCCGACCTGCCGATCGACACGCCGCACGGCGGTCCGGTTCCCGCGCGCCTGCTCGCGGACGTCCGACGTGAGCAGGGACCGAACATGATCCTGCGCGAGAACGTACAACGCCGGATCGTCATCTCGTGCAACGTGGCAGGACGGGATCTCGGCGGCGTCGTGGACGATATCCGCGCAGCCGTGGCGCAGGCCGTGCGGATGCCGCCGGGCTATCGTGTCGAGTACGGCGGGCAGTTCGAGAGCGAACAGCGCGCGACGAGGCGCCTGATGGTTCTCGGCGCCGGCGTGATCGCCGGCTTGTTCATGCTGCTCGTGCTGGCGTTCGGGCGCGCCCGCGACGCGTTGCTCATCATGCTCAATCTCCCTCTGGCTCTCATCGGCGGCGTGGCGGGAGTGTTCCTCGCCGGCGGCGTTCTCAGCGTGGCGTCGATGATCGGGTTCATCACTCTGTTCGGCATCGCGACCAGGAACGGGATCATGCTCGTGTCGCACATCCAGCACTTGATGGACGGAGAAGGCGTCACGGATTTCCGCGAAGCCGTCGAGCGGGGCGCGCGCGAGCGGCTCATCCCGATTCTCATGACCGCCATGGCCGCCGGGTTGGCGCTGATCCCGCTGGCGCTCGGCGGCGGCAAGACCGGCAGCGAAATTCAGACGCCGATGGCGATTGTGATTCTCTGCGGGCTGGTCACGTCGACGTTTCTCAACATGATGGTCGTGCCGGCGATGTATCTCAGGTACGGCACATACCGCGGGCGTGTCTAGAGATTATCAAGAATCAAGAATGACCTGCGGACGCCGGCGAGCGTTCCGCGGGTGACAGACCAGCTGGCCGGAACCAGTCAAAGGCTCTGCCCTGGATATCCCGGCAGAGCCGGGTCCCCACCGCGCACGCGTGCGCGGTGGGGTTGGAGAGCCCTTCACTGGTTCGCCCAGTGTCTTCTTGGCGCGCTTCGCGCGTCTGGTCCGTTATGCGTTCCGACAATGAGTACGAATTCTCGTCGGTAGCCGCATGACAGACTATGCGATGCAAATGGTGCGACGCTTGCACGCGAAGCACCTCCGGCTGTGCCGGCATCGCGCCGCGCAGCGGTGGCGTGCGGCGCACGGCGCCGCGAGGCCGGGAGGATTGAATGTCAGCAAAATCGTTGAGAGAGCTGTTCGTCGAAGAACTGCGCGACATGTACGACGGTGAGAAACGGTTGACGCGTGCCCTGCCGAAGATGGCACGTGCGGCCGAGTCGGGCGAGCTGCAGACCGCGTTGAGGAGTCATCTCAAGGAGACCGAGCGGCAGGTCACGCGGCTCGAACAGGTGTTCCGGTCGGTCGGCGAGAAGCCGCGCGGGAAGAAGTGCGACGGGATCATGGGCATCGTCGAAGAAGGCAACAAGGCGATGGAGGAGTTCGAGGGTCCCGTGCTCGACGCCGCCCTGATCGCGGGGGCGCAGAAGGTCGAACACTACGAGATTGCGTCCTACGGCACGCTGGCGTACTTCGCCGATCTGCTCGAGAACGACCGCGCGAAAGAGCTGCTCGGGGAAACGCTCGACGAGGAGAAGGCAGCGGATCAGAAACTGACCACGATCGCCAGGTCGCGCGTGAACCGCAAGGCGCTCCTGGCCGGCGACGAGAGCGAGGAAGAGCCGTCGTCAGGACTTCGAATTCCGCAAGCCGTCAGAAGCGCCGCGGCCTCGATGGGCCTCGCCTACGATCGACGTCCCTCGTCGGGCCGGTCGTCCGGGCGACGCCGCTCCACGACGAGGCGGAGCCGTTAGAACATTCTTGATTCTTGATTCTTGATTTCGTCAATCATGAATCATGAATGCAGCGTGCGGGAGTGAATCCCGCACGCTCTCGTTCACTTGAACCAGGCCTTCACGCCCTTGTGTCCGGCGCACGCGCCATGCCTCGACGCCGCGGTCGTGTAGCTGCCGTCCTTGCACTGGCCGGTCTCGTCAGCCGGCGCGTTGGCCGACCTCGACGTCGACTGACCCGGAGTTCCGCGCGACTTCGTCATTCACGTTCCGAAGCCGCATAGCGGTCCAATGGAACGATGCTGTCCTGAGCAGGTGTCCGCTATCGCCGCGCGTACGCGACGGCCGAGACTCCCGCGGCCACTCCGGCCACGGCCACGAGCGCACGGGTCGCAGGCGCCCAGTGGCGCTGCAGAATCTCGATGCTCGGTCCAGCTCTTCGTCCCCTGCCTTGCAGGCGACGGGACCCCTTCAGCGCTTGCATGCGGCTCGAGCTCGTTGACGACGCACTTGACGCCGCGGACGCGATTGATCGCCGCGAGCACGGTCGGCATCTCCGCCGCGAGAATCGGACCGCGCAGGATGATCTCGCCGTCGTTGGCCAGGACGTCCAGCGCATGAGCATGTAAGCTCACGCGGCCGAGCCGCGCCCGCACCCGCTCGGTCAACGTCGCATCGTCTACCTGTTCGGGCACGAACCGACCGCGCGTCGCCGCGATCAGTCCCCGTGTACGGTGGGCGAGGTCGCGAGCGGTTGCGTCAACGCCGTCACGCGTTTTGCGGGCCGTCAAGACGAGCTTGTCCCGCAGAAGCGCGCGGCGCCCGGCTCCACGGTCGGGATCGAACATGTACGCCAGGAGCGCGCCGATACCGGCCCCGACAACCACATCGTTGGTCTTCATGAGGTCTTTCCTCCAGTGTCTGTAGAGCAGATGTGTCGCAAACGGAGTGCCGGGGCGCCACGTTGCAGGATGTACACCGGAGCACTCTTGAGACACCCGCCGGGTCTGAAGACCTGCCTACGGACGCCCTTTCGTAGGCCGATTCTTCAGGTGCGGCTCAGGCAACTCGAGCAGGGGGGAGCTCGACCACCTGGACGACAACGAGCTCAAGCAGATGGCCGTGCTCCGCGACGTCGCGTGGCGAGCGGGACGTGCGCCGCGGACGACGTCGCGATCGATCACGATTCGGGCGTCTTCAGCGCTGCACGCGCAACGGCGACGCCTCGCACGGTGTTCGCGTGCTGGTGCGCGTGCCGCGCCTCGGCGGCGAGCGTCTCGGCCGCTCTCGAGTCGCGATGCTCCTGCACATGATCCGATAACTGCTGAATGAGCAGCGCCCCTTCCTCCAGGGCGCGCATCGCACTCCACAACGCTTCTTCGATACCCTCGTTCACGGCGGCAACCAGATTCTCCACGGAGTACGCGTGTCCCGTGTGGCAGCGGAATCGGAGCGGGTGGCCCTCCTTGATGCGCAGCAGGACGCCGTGGCATTCAGGACACGCAAACACCGAGGGGGCGCCGATCCGTTCGATTCCCGCGTCCACCGCGTTCTGCCCCTTGGCGATATCGACTTCGATTGGAAGATCGTCCGGCATGACGCCCTCGCTTTCTCGTACCGGAGCGGCAACCAGCCGTGCGAGCAAGGCCGCCATGTCCGAAACCGGAAGGACATGGTCGACCGCGACGTGCCGGATCGCACTCTCCGGCATCGAGGGGAACTGCGCGTCGGCGGGATCCTGCACGATGGCGATCCCACCCCGTTCCTTCACCGCCCAGAGTCCGGCCGTGCCATCGTCCAGGTTTCCGGTCAGTATGACGCCGATTGCACCGGGACCGTAGACCTGCGCCGCCGAGCGGAACAGCGGATCGATGGCAGGTCGGCTCCTGTTTTCCCTTGGGCCCTTCGACAATCGCAGCCGTCCCGGTTCGAGCACGAGATGGTAGTCCAGCGGCGCGACATAGATATGTCCGCGCTCGACGCGGACGTCCGATGCCGCCGTTGCTACTGGAAGTACGGCTGCTCGACCGAGGATCCTGTCGACCGTGCCGGGCGAGCTGGGAGCGCTGTGGATCACGACGCAGATCGGAGCCGCGAAACTCGACGGCAATCCCGCGGCAATCGTGGTCATGGCTTCGATGCCGCCCGCCGACGCTCCAATCACCACGATTCGTTCTACAGCCACTGCTCGTCAGTCGTCTCCGGCCGGGGGCGGGTGCGGGCTCGAAACGACCTGGAGCCATGGGCCACTTGGTCGGGGGGCTGACCAAGGCGGTCGTCGCGCTTCAGCGCGAGCGACTGTCGGTCTCGGCGTCTATTTCGCGCTCCGCCTGAAGCCAATCGTCGATGTCGTGCCCATTGTTGCTTCCACGGGTCATGTAGAGCTCGTGAGCCCGCCGCGCAATCCGCGTGATTCGGGGTTCGTCGGATGACATGTCGGCGCGTGGTGATTGCTTCTCGACGCCTGGTGCCTCCGCCGCCGAAGGCTTGTTCGACTGGACCGCATCGCGGCGCGCGGACAAAGCCTTCACGGGGCGTGTCTGGGTAGTGGGCTGTGTCGTGGTTTCCATCAACGCATTCCTCGAGGGTGAAAACGGACGGTGAACAACCAATGGGTTCTGATCGGAAAATTTGCCGTCAAGAACGCTGCTCGACTTCCGACTCGAACGAGTGAGGAGCGCGCGGTGCCGGATGCAAGACCACGGCCGAGCCGCTGGCATTCGGCTGCGTTGTCCGAATCACTGAAGGTTTCGCAAGGGTCGCCACGCCTGGTTCACGAACACATTTCCGATGGACAGTAACCCGCGTTTGAATTCACATCGGCCGTTGCACGGTTGCCCGACACAAGACGCCTTGATGGCCACAATTCCTTGCAAATGAGTCAAGTTTTCCGAACGGCCATCAAGGCGTCGCGCCCCGCCGAAGGCGGGGCAAAATTAACACTGTTTCCAGCGAGGCGGAGCGCACACCTCACATGCTCGATGGTCTGAGCGGAGCCTCGTTGGGACTCGGCTGCGATCTCACGACGGCGAAGCCGACTGACCGGAGCCCTCCGGCGCCGCCGGAAGCGTCACGACGAATTCACTGCCTTGTCCATCGCCATCGCTCGCCGCGGTCACGGTGCCGCCGTGCAGCTCCACCAATCGTCGAACGACCGCCAGTCCTATGCCGAGGCCGACGGAATCGTTCGTCTGCGGGCCGCGCTGGTACGCCTCGAAGATCCGGCTCAATGCGTCCGAGGGAATCCCGATTCCGTTGTCACGAAGGCGGAAAGACACGTGGCCGTCGCAAGTCGTGAGCCACACGGCGATTCGACCATCGGGCGGCGTGTACGCCGCAGCATTCTGCAGCAGATTGGAGAACACCTGCGTCATCCGCGCCTCGTCAGCCGACACCCACGCGGGATCCGGGCAGAGCTCGATCGTCATGCTGTGACGCTTGTCGTTGAACCTGGCCTGCGTCATCTCGGTCGCCCGCCGCACGATAACGCGCAAATCGACGCGCTCGCGGTGCAGCCTCATGGTCCCCTGGCTGACGTGTGTCACATCCCGGAGATCGTCGACGAGCCGCAGCATCTGCCGGAGCTGCTGCTCGATCACTTCGGCCGCCCGCGCGCGACGCTCCGTGGTGGGGCTGTGCTTCTGCACTTCGACGGCGGCAAGCGCCGCCGCCAGCGGCTGCCGCAGCTCGTGCGACAGCATCGCCAGGAATTGAACCTTCCTGCTGTTGGCGGCTTCAGCCTGGATGCGCGCCTGCCGATCGCGAACTGCACCCTGCTGCAGCGGCTGAAAAGCGCGCCTGCACTCCATGAAGTCCGCCGCGTGGCGCGCCAGCAGCTTCACCCACTGCCGCTCCGCTCCGGTGGGGCGACGAAACGTTCGAGAGAAGGTCGAGATCGCGCCCAACATCTCGCGATCCCGCCCGAGGAGCGGCATCCAGTGAAACGACACGGCCTGCGCGTTCATCAGCGCGCTCCGGAGCGGCTCGGAGCACGTCCGCAGGTCCTCGACGATGACCAGGTCGTTCCCCGCGAGAGCCGACGCGGGCGTGAGGTGCTGGTTGATTATGGAGTCACACAGGCCCGCCAGGTCCTGAGTGCAGTTGCGATACACGACGACGTGTGGTTTCGTCTGGGCATTGACGACGTGGACCCAGCCGCCATCTGCGTGGAGAAGCGGCATCACCGCCGCGAGCGTTTCGTCGAGGAGACGGATCGCATCTTCGCCATGGGCATACCGTACTCCTTGCTCGTGCACGCGTGCGAGCGCGCCAAGGACTCCGGTCGGCGAATCGACTCCTTCCTCGCGCGCGGGATCCTGCATGTGAGCTACCAATCGCACGGTGCGCGGCGCTGCCGCCTCTGCGCCGTCCGTTCATTCCTGACGGGCTCCGAGCCAGACGTGCTCGCAATCCAGGCACGCATACCATGTTCTGCGATAGCTCGAATGATCGAAGCTGGTCGCGCCTCCAGTGCCACAACGAGGACACGTCGTACGCGGCCATGTACGGTTGGTTCCACGTTCGACAACCGCGCGCACTGCTGGCGACATGGACACCGCGACTTCGCGGTACAGCCGCCCGAGCCGCGCTGCGGCGAGGTTGAGAGAAAACGGCTTGAGCAGCACCGACTGGCAGCCGGCCTTGATCGCAGCCGGGACGCGCTCCACCCGCTCGGTCGTGACGAGCATCGTCGCCGAGGCGAGCTCTGCCGCTGCGCGGCAGACGGCGATTCCGTCGAGGGACGGTAGATCCCAGTCGATCGCGAGGACACGAGGCCGGACACCCTGGATTGCTTGGATGGCATCAGCGGTCGTGTGAGCCCTCAAAATCGTGAACGTGTCAGTTGGATAGCGGCTCACGTCGCTTTCGGCAATCGCCAGGAGCACGACGATGGCTGGCGCGCTGGCGGCGGCCGATTGCGATCGCGCCGTAGAAGAGAGCGGTGACGGTGGAACCATTTGTAAGGTCATTCCTCATACCCCCACCGCCGCGGTCGTCCCGATCGCTGGCGGCGCGTCTCGGATAACCATCTGTTGCGATGAGCTGTCGATCGCGCCCGTCATCGTCCGCTCCGGCGCCCGTGGACGGACACGCCGGCAGCGACCGACCGCCGCGTCGGCGACCCGGCCGCGAGCCGGCAGCCTTTGCCGCGCGCCCGGCGTGTAATGTGTAGTACCCTCCCGCCTGAACGTGCGTGGGTATCGTTTTCGATCGTTCCACGTGCTGCCGGCGAGCACCGCTCGTATCGATGACTATGAGCGTCCATGGCTGACGACCATTCGGCTCTACGCGGACATCGGTCGAACGCTGGAGCTGGCGAAGAACGCGACCGTTTATGACGTCAGGGGTAAGGATCTTCAATCGCCTCGACCGCGAACATCCGGAAGATCACTCCCCTCCCCGGGAATTCCCTGAGTACCTCAACCATGGGGTAGAGGGGGTATGAACCTGCGACGCGGCGGCGCTCCATTTGCAGCGGCGAGCCAGCCCGGGGCTCGGCCCTCTGACATCTCCGTCAGGGCCCTTGGCTGGTCGACAGTGTCTGCTTTGGCGCGTTCCGCCTTTCGACGGCACTCAGGGCGGCGGGACCGCCATGCGGCCCGCAGCCAGTACAAAATCTGTGCAACGAGGCGCATAGCGGTCTAATGACGGCCAAACGCATCGTCGTGATCGGCACGTCCGCCGGGGGACTGGAAGCTCTGCGCGTAGTGGCTGCAGGATTGCCGGGCGATTTTGCGGCTGCGGTGTGCGTCGTGCTCCATACGGCGGCGGATGCACCGGCAATACTGGCCGGCATCCTGAGCCGTGCAGGCCCGCTTCCAGCCGTATCCGCAATGACGGGTATGCGGCTCGAGGATCGTCGAATCTTCGTTGCGCCACCCGACAGCCATCTAATTGTTGAGCCTGGAAGCCTGCGGACCAGCAAGGGACCAAAAGAGAATCGCTTTCGTCCCGCTATCGATCCGCTGTTTCGTTCCGCTGCACAGGTGTACGGGCCGGCGGCGATTGGCGTGGTGATGACGGGGGATCTCGACGATGGAACCGCAGGACTGTGGGCGCTCAAACGCCTGGGCGGCGTCGCGATCGTGCAGGATCCCGCTGACGCCTTGTTTCCCTCGATGCCGGCAAGCGCGGCCAGGCATGTCGACGTGGACTATTGCGTGTCCTTGTCGGAGATTGCGCCGCTTCTCGTCCGGCTCGTCGCAACGCCCGTCCCGGAACAGAAGCGCATCGCGGTGCCGCACGACCTCGACGTCGAAATAAGGATTGCAAGGGAAGAGCATCCCTTTTACGCGGGGATCGAGGGCATCGGCGATCCCTCGCCATTTTCCTGTCCCGAGTGCCACGGCGTGCTGCTGCGGCTGAAAGAGGCCTACCCGGCGCGGTACCGGTGTCACACGGGACACGCCTTTTCACCAGACAGCCTGGTGTCGGCCATGAGGCAAGGGATCGAGGACGCGCTCTGGATTGCCGTACGCGCGCTCGATGAAGGAGCGTTGCTGCTGCAGCATCTGTCGCAGCATCTCGGCGACGATGCCAAGGCGAGTGCTCGTGAGGCCCTCACTGCGCAAGCCGTCGAGGCGCGCCGGCAATCCGATACCGTGCGTCAGGTCATGGCAGCGCGCGAGGCGCTCGGCGCGGCGAAGTCGTAATCAATCATGAATCATGAATCGTGAATCATGAATGATCGACGGGCGTCAGACATCCCGCAACCAGCCGTGAAGGAGCGCGAATCTGACAATGTCTATCCGGTTGTGCAGTCCGAGCTTCTGGGTCCCGTTGGCCTTGTGTGACTCGATCGTCTTCACGCTGAGGTCGAGTCGCAGGGCAATCTCCTTGTTACTGTAACCCCACGCCACCAGCCGCAGGACCTCCTCCTCCCGCGCGCTCAAGCCGGTCTTGCCGGTTCCCGCCGCCGAGCGCTGCGCACGGCCACCGAGATTGGCGACCAGCCTGTCCGCGATCGTCGGATCGATGTACGTTCCGCCGGCGGCAACCGCGCGAATCGCATGAAGGATCTCCGCCGCGCGGCTCTGCTTCAGGACGTAGCCGGAGGCGCCTGCGACCAGCAGCTGCTGGAGATATCCGTCATCGGCGTGCCGCGTCAGCGTCAGGACCCGGACCTCCGGGCAGGACGCCTTCATGGCCTCCGTGGCCTCGAGGCCGTTCACGTGAGGCATCGACACGTCCATGACCACGACATCCGGTCTCAGCTTGCGGGCTTCGGCCACGGCGGCGCTCCCGTCGGCGGCTTCGGCGATGACCTCCATGTCCGCTTGGGCATTCAGAATGGCCTTCAGACCCTCCCGAACGGTCTCGTGATCATCGGCGAGCAGGATACGGAGCTTGGCCATGACGTGCTCGAGTGAAGCGCTCCAGAAACCCCTATACTACGCTCATGGCCGAGGAAGCAAGAACGACATACAGCGCCGATTTCGTCGTTGTCGGCATCGGCGCCTCCGCCGGCGGCATTCAAGCGATCAAGCGATTCTTCGAACAGGTGCCGCGCGACAGCGGCATGTCGTTCGTGGTCGTGCTCCACCTCTCGCCCCAGCACGAGAGCCGGCTTGCCGAGGTGCTTCAGGTCTCGTCGGGAATTCCCGTGAATCAGGTCCAGGGCCGGGTCCGCGTAGAGCCCAATCACGTGTACGTCACCCCACCGCAGCGCAGCCTGTCGATGGAGGGCGGCTACCTCGCCTGTTCCGAGGTGACGCGTTTCGAAGAGCGGCGCGCGCCGGTGGACATCTTCTTTCGAACCCTTGCGGACTCGCATCATTCGAGAGCGGTGTGCGTGGTCCTGTCCGGCACCGGCGCCAACGGCTCGATGGGCCTGAAGCGGGTGAAGGAACAAGGTGGGATCTGCCTGGTGCAGGATCCGAACGAGGCCGGGTACGCCGACATGCCCCTGAATTCGATCGCCACCGGCCTCGCCGATCATGTGCTGCCGGTTGCCGAGATGCCGGCGCGGATCATGGCGTACCGGGACAGCCTCGAGAACGTCCAGTTGCCGGAGCAGCCGACCGAACAGGCTTCCTTCGACGAGCAGTCGCTGCGCGACATTCTCTTGCATTTGAGGACGCGTACGGGACACGACTTCGCGAACTACAAGCGTCCGACCGTCCTCCGCCGCATCGGCCGGCGAATGAGCCTGCATCAAATCAGCAACGTCGGTCAGTACGCGCAGTACGTGCGCGACAACCCGCAGGAGCTGCAGGGGCTCCTGAAGGATCTCCTGATCAGCGTCACGAACTTCTTCCGCGATCGGGAGGCGTTCGAGACGCTGGAGCGTCTCGTCATTCCGCGGTTGTTTGCGCGCAAGAGTGAGGAGGACCAGGTACGTGTCTGGATCGTCGGCTGTGCGACCGGCGAGGAAGCCTATTCGATCGGCATGCTGCTGGCCGAGTACGAAACGGCGCTCACGACGTCACCCCCTTCGATCCAGGTGTTCGCCACCGACATCGACGCCGCGGCCATTGCGGCCGCGCGGCAGGGTATCTACACGTTGAACGACGCGGCCGACGTGTCTCCCGAGCGTCTGAGGCGGTTCTTCAGCAGGGAGGGCGAATCGTACCGGGTGCGACAGGAGCTACGCGAGATGATCCTGTTCGCCGACCACAACGTCATCAAGGATCCGCCGTTCTCGCACCTCGATCTGGTCACGTGCCGCAACCTCCTCATTTATCTGAACCGGACCGCACAGCAGCGCGTGATGGAGGTGATGCACTTCGCCCTGAACCCGGGCGGATATCTGTTTCTCGGGTCCTCGGAGTCGATCGAAGGGTCGGGCGATCTGTTCGTGACCGTTGACAAGGACGCGCACATCTTCGAGAGCCGCGCGGTGGCGACGCGGTTCGCCGTCGGCGATGTGTCGCTCCTCTCCCGCGCGGAAACGCATGCATCACGCCAGCACATCCTGGAAGACAAGGTCCGCCCGAAGTTGTCGGTCGGCAATCTGCACCAGCGGCTCCTCGAGCAATACGCGCCGCCGTCAATCGTCGTCAACGAAGAACACGACATCATGCACCTGTCGGAGCATGCCGGCCGCTACCTGCAGTACGCCGGAGGCGAGCCGACCCACAATCTGCTGAAGGCGATACGTCCCGAGCTCCGGATCGAGCTGCGGACGGCGTTCTATCAGGCCGCACAGCGGCGGACGAGCGTCGAGACCTCGGCGATCGGGGTTCGGATCGAGGATCGATCGGTGCTGGTCAAGACCTGCGTCAGACCGGTGTTGCGCGAGGACGATACGGCGCGCGGGTTCTTTCTTGTGCTGTTCCAGGAGATAGAAGGGGCGCCATTCCCGGCTGAAGTGGTGGCATCGGTCAGCAGCGGCGACGCCGTAGGCCATCTCGAGGACGAACTGGTGCACCTGAAGGCGCAGTTGAACGCCACCGTGGAGCGACACGAGACGCAGGCCGAGGAACTCAAGGCGTCGAACGAGGAACTGCAGGCCATGAACGAGGAACTGCGTTCCGCCGCAGAGGAGCTCGAGACGAGTAAGGAGGAGCTGCAGTCGGTCAACGAAGAGCTGCACACTGTGAATCAGGAGCTGAAGATCAGGATCGAGGAGCAGACGCAGGCAAACGACGACATCAGGAACCTGATCAACTCGACCGAGTTCGCCACGATCTTTCTCGACCGCGGCTCCCGAATCAAGCTGTTCACCCTGCACGCGCGCGAGATCTTCACGGTGCTTCCGTCGGACCGCGGCCGGCCGCTGTCGGATATGGCCAGCTCGCTCGTCGACGTGAACCTGCAGGCCGACATCGACCGGGTCCTCGAGCACCTCGAGCGGGTCGAACGCGAAGTCAGGACGCGCGACGGACGCTGGTACCTGATGCGTGTGGTCCCCTATCGCACCTCCGAGGACCGTATCGACGGCGTCGTGCTGACGTTCGTCGACATCACCACCCATAGGCGCACTGAGGAGCAACTGCGGCGGAGTGAAGGACGTTTGAGCCTGATCATGGACAGCGTCACCGACGCCGCGATCTTCACGGTCGACGCCAAAGGCCGTATCAACTCCTGGAATCCGGGTGCCGCCCGCGTGTTCGGGTTTGAGGAGCAGGAGGCGCTCGGCCAGTCGATGACGATGCTGTTCACGCCGCAGGATCGATCGGAAGGAATCTTTCTCGAGGAGATGCGCCGCGCCGACGTGGAAGGTCGTTTGTGCGATGAACGGTGGCATGTCCGGAAGGACGGGTCGCGCTTCCTCGCCAGCGGCGTGCTGGAACCGCTTCGCGATGCGAGCGGGATGGTCGTCGGCTACGTCAGGATTGCCCGCGATCTGACCGAGCGGAAGCGATGGGAAGACAGCCTGAGAGAGGCGCACGCGGAGACGGAGGCGCAGATCGAGCACCGCACGAGCGAGCTCGCGGCGGCCAACGTGGCGCTGGGCGTCGAGCTCAACGACCGGCGGCAGGCCGAGGAACAGGTCCGCGGATTGATGCGGCGTCTGATCACCGTGCAGGAGGACGAACGCAGGGTGATCGCCCGCGATCTCCACGATCAGCTCGGTCAGGTCGTCGCCGGGCTGAGGCTGAAAATCGATGGCCTCAATCAGATGGCGGCCAATCACGGGACCTTACAGGCCGCGATCGAGAACGTGCAGGCGACCATCGCGGCGCTCGACCGGGATCTCGACTTCTTCACGTGGGAACTGCGGCCCGCCGCCCTCGACGACCTCGGACTGGTCTTCACGCTTCGCGATTTCGTCCGCCAATGGTCGAAGAACTTCGGCACGGCCGCCGACTTCCACACCCGGGGCCTCGACGACACCCATCTGGGCTACGAGCTCGAGACCAATCTCTATCGCATCACGCAGGAAGCGCTGAACAACATCCACAAGCACGCGAGCGCGACGCGCGTCGGCGTCATCCTCGAACGTCGCGATCATCAGGTCGTCCTGATCGTCGAGGACGACGGCGTCGGCTTCGAGCGTGCCGAGAAGCTGTCGCGCGGGCACGACACGGCCATCGGGCTGCTCGGCATGCAGGAACGCGCCGCGGTCGTCGGGGGAACGATCGAGATCGAAACAGCCCCCGGCAAAGGCACGACCATCTTCGTCCAGGCGCCCCTGTCTTTCGAGGCGAATGACCGCGAAGGCGAGCCGCCCGCGTAATCGCCGCGCGTTGAGCTCCGCCTGGTCCGTGCGGTCGGCGCGGGCGACGAGAGATCGCGGAGACGATGGAAACGCCGAGATCGCCGAGCACGCGGAGAGTTTTTTCAAGAACATCGGAAAGAGCTCGGCGTGCTCGGCGTTTGAATCCCGTCTCGGCGTCCTCTGCCTCTTCGGCGCGGGAACGGCGACGAGAGATCGCGGAGACGATGGAAACGCCGAGGGCGCCGAGGACGCGGAGAGTATTTCGAAGAAGACCAGAAAGCTCTGCGACCTCGGCGCGCTCGGCGTTTGAATCCGTCTCCGCGTCCTCTGCCTGCTCGGCGCGGGAGCGACGACGAGAGATCGCGGAGACGATCCAAACGCCGAGATCGCCGAGCACGTGGAGAGTTTTTTCAAGAACATTGGAAAGAGCTCTGCGACCTCGGCGCGCTCGGCGTTTGAATCCGTCTCGGCGTCCTCTGCCTCCTCGGCGCCGCAGCGGGGACGAGAGATCGCGGAGACGATCGAAACGCCGAGGGCGCCGAGGACGCGGAGAGTTTTGTCGACGAAGACTCAGAAAACTCCGTGACCTCGGCCCGCTCGGCGTTTGAATCCGTCTCGGCGTCCTCTGCCTGCTCGGCGCGGGGGCAGCGACGAGCGATCGCGGAGACGATCGAAACGCCGAGTGCGCCGAGGACGCGGAGAGTTTGTCGACGAAGACCAGAAAAACTCTCCGACTTCGGCGCGCTCGGCGTTGAATCCGTCTCCGCGGCCTCTGCCTCCTCGGCGCGGGCATACCGCGCAAAGTGAGTGGACAACGCGCTCTGGGTTGAATCCGTCTCCGCGTTCTCCTCCTCAAGCTCCTCCAATGTCACGATGTTGACGGCAGTAATGCGGTGGACGGCAATAAATGCGGAATCCGCGCAGTCATCGAGGCACCCGGTTTGCACCGCCCGGCTCGCCACACTGCTACATAGGGAGATTTTGTATGGCTCAGAACCCGAACCAGGAGAACACGCAGAAGCAGGGTCAGCAGGGTCAGGGCGGGCAAAACCAGCCGAAGAGAGACGAGGGCCGTCCTGGTCAGAACCCCGGAAAGGATCGCGGACAGAATCCGCGCGGTGCGGAGCAGCAGAATCCGAATCGCAACCCCAATGAAAGACCGCAGGGTACTCAACGCGGAGAGTGAGCAATCCGACCGCAATTCGCCCGTTATGCGGTACCGAACGTGAATTTTGTACTCGTTGTAGGACCGCATAACGGGCTCGGCGCGCGGAGTGCGCCCAAAAAAATACTGGGACTAACCAGGCAACGGCTCTGTCGTGACATCAGAGCAGAGCGCTTGCCTGGTTAGTCCGGTCCCCCGAAGATCAGAGCGGGTCCCCGCCAGGGGCTCGCTCTGGTTACGTCCAACCAGCCAGCGGGCTCGGTCTTCACTGGTTGAGTATCGTCCGTCGGCACGAACACGTATTTGACCCACTCCGGCGGACACCAGCTCAGCGGGCTCATGTGAAGGAATTTCGACTCGAAGCGATACGTCGTGTGTCGCCGAGGACGTCACGAGCAACCGTCATCCAGCGCGCGACGTGTCCTCGAGTCGGCTCAGCCAGGCCGCACAATTCTGTATGCAACCCGGCCCCTGAAGGTGTTCTCGCGCGAACAGGAGATTGTACCGATGGCATTCAAGGTCACGAGCGCCGCATTTGCCGACGGCTCGACAATCCCCAGGCAATTCACGTGCGACGGCAACGACGCGCCGCCTCCGCTCACCATCGTGGATACACCGCCCGGCACGCGGAGTCTCGCGGTCATCATGGACGATCCGGACGCGCCGAACGGCACGTTCACGCATTGGCTCGCGTACGACATCGCCGCCGACACGGCTGAGCTCGTCGCAAACGGCGGCAAGACACTGCGAAATGACTTCGGTCGGAAGGGATACGGAGGGCCGTGTCCTCCGGCCGCCGACAAGCCGCACCGCTACACCTTCATCGTGTACGCGGTAGACGTGCCTTCTCTTTCGATCAAGGGGGATAGACGGGAGGATCTGGAAACCGCGCTGGGCGGACACGTCCTGGCCACCGCACGGCTCGTTGGCAAGTACGGACGCGCACCCGGTCATTTGTGATTTGTGATTGGGGATCATTGGGGATTTGCGATTTGCCGTTTGTGATTCGCGATTTTGAATCGTCATCCCGCCGTCACACATCGCAATTCAGCGAAGTACCGCTGAAAGGCCTCCGAGCCGAGCGGGAAAGGTGCGGAGTTGTCGGGCTGGCGATTGACGGGGATGAAGTGCGACGCGCCTGAAGTGTGCGGTTGTGCTCAGTTTGTCCGAGCGTTCAACGTCCGGCCGACACCGTGGCTGGTGCGAGCTCTCTCGACAGGCTTACTGGGACCGCGCCCGCGGCGTTGCCGCTGGTCGGCGTCGGGACGGTGGTGTCCCACTCGAGCAGGAGCGGACGGCTGATGACGTAAAAGATCAACGCCAGGCATCCCGCCGCCGCGGCCAGGCCAAGCGAAACCGACAGCAGCATGACGCTCACAATAGCCAGCACGTCCATGGCTTGCTCCGTAACAACCGATCGACTATCTCCTCGTCCTCCGTCCTGTGTGAGGGGACGACACGCTGAAGGAATGAGCATGTGGCGTGCCGTCCTGAGAGGCCGCAGAGACGATTCATCGAGAAGACCCCAATGACGATTTAAACGCCAACACCCGCCTCGAGTGGAGGAGTTGATCAGCACGTCCTGGCTGCTTGGAGGCTGCGGCAGCGCTGTGCCGGTGCCGCATTGCTCAATGTTGGAATAATCCTGCCCGTCAATGCGACAAAACGCGACCATGCGGAGGCAGGGCGCCGTCAAATGGTGGCTGGTTGCCGTACTCGTGGCTGCGAGCCCTATTTCTGCAGGCAAAAGCGACGGACGCGGTCAGCTGTTGCGCCAGCTGATATTCAACGCGTTCAAGGATGAGGTCTTCGGAGCGCGACCGATTGCGAGAACAATCGGATTTCGGATTCTCGGCGTGCTCGGCGCGCTCGGCGTTTAAATCCGTCTTCGCGTCCTCGGCTTCCGCAGCGCGAGATGGGCGCTGAGCCTCCAGGAGAGCGCTGAGATGATTTCAAACGCCGAGCACGCGGACGCGCCGAGAGGTCTGTAACAAAACCTGGGCAAGCTCTGCAGCCGTGGCGCCTTCCGCGTTGAATCCGTCCCGGTGCCGCGCTCTGCGTTTTGTGTTTCCCGGCGGCGTCTTGCTTCCATCGCGCTCTTCCTGTCAGCGCTTTTCAGGATCCAAGTTTCATCCGCTTCACAACGAATGCGCGTCGCCCGCGTTTGCCGTTGACAGGTCTCCCTGAACAAAGGAAGAGTCTGGCGCTGTCAAGGGCAACGTCGTTGTATAACCGAGCTAATCGCACGCGCCAACGGTGCCGGGCGTCGGTATGGTGGAACCCTCTCAGGCCGCTCATCACTCAGACGGTACTCTCCAACCGATTGCCTGGTACCGGCAGACGTTCACGCTCCTCATCGTCTCGAGCCTGTGCGGTTTTGCAATCCTCGAATGGCCGAGCGCCGATCGCGCCGGGGCCGCCGCGACAGGACTGGTTGCGGCATATGGATTCAACGAAGGCACCGGCACGTCGACGGCGGATTCATCCGGGAATCTGAATACCGGCACTGTCAACAAGGCAGCGTGGACCTCGACCGCCAAATTCGGTAAGGCGCTGACGTTCTCCGGAACCAGCAGCGTGTCCGTTGCTTCGGCGCCGTCGCTCGATCTGGGCGCGGAGATGACGCTCGAGGCGTGGGTGCGGCCGACGAATCTCACCGGGTGGCGGCCAGTCATCGTCCGCGAATTGACCGGCGCGCTCGCCTACGCCCTCTATGCCAATGACAACATTGCGAGACCTTCGGGATGGTTTCGCACGGGCGGTGTCTCTCGCTCGGCCGTTGGATCGGCGGCGCTGGCGATCAATACGTGGAGCCACGTGGCAACCACCTACGACGGGGCGGTGCTGCGGCTGTACGTCAATGGGATCCAGACCGGGAGTCGCGCGGTGACCGGTCCCATTACGACGTCGACACAGCCGCTGCGCCTTGGCGGCGACGTCGTTTCGAGCCAGTACTTCAAAGGCCAGATCGACGAGGTCCGCGTCTACAACCGCGCGTTGACGGCGTCCGAGATTCAAGCCGACATGGTCACGCCGGTCCCGCCGCCGCCCGACACGACGGCTCCGACCGTGACGGTCACCGCTCCCGTGACCGGCGCGGTCGTATCAGGTTCCCTTTCGGTGTCGGCCACGGCCTCCGACAACCTCGGCGTCGCCGGCGTTCAATTCCTGCTGGACAACTCACCGCTCGGAGGCGAGGTCACCTCCGGCCCATACTCCGTTACATGGGACACGACCATCATCCCCAACGGACCGCACACGCTCGGCGCGCGTGCCCGCGACGCAGCGGGAAACGTCGGCCTCGCGCCGACTGTTTCCGTTTCGGTCAACAACGACACGACTCCTCCGGTGATCGGCGCCGTGACCACCTCGAACGTCGCGCAGGATTCGGCCACGATTTCCTGGACGACCGATGAACCATCCAATTCGCAGGTCGAGTATGGGACCAGCGTCGCCTACGGCAGCAGCACTCCGATCAATCCCACGCTGACGACGGCGCACGGTGTTTCGCTGTCTGGATTGACCAGCAGCGCGGATTATCACTATCGAGTCGTCTCGAGAGACGCCGCGGGCAATCTCGCCCGGTCGGGTGATTTCACATTTTCAACCCCGGCGCCGGACGTCATCCCTCCAGCCGTGTCCATCGTCAATCCGTCGAATGGCGCGGTGGTGGGCGGCTCACTGACGGCGATGGTTGACGCTTCGGACAACGTCGCCGTTGCGGGTGTGACGCTTCTGGTGGACGACGCGCCGATCGGCGCCGAGGCCTCGACCGCGCCGTACTCGATCATGTGGAACACGACCTCGTCTCCGAATGGCGCGCATACGCTGACCGCCCGGGCCCGAGACGCCGCGGGCAACGTCGCGACGTCCGCGCCGGTGAGCGTCAGCGTCAGCAACGCGGATACCACGCCGCCGACGGTGACGATCACGGCCCCGGCAAACAACGCCACCGTGAGCGGCAGTGCGGTCACGGTGACGGCCAGCGCGTCCGACAACGTGACGGTCGCGGGCGTGCAATTCAAGCTCGATGGCGTGAGCGTATGGGTAGAGGACACCCTCCCACCGTATTCGGTCTCCTGGGACACGGCCACGATCTCCAATGGCCCTCACACGCTGACCGCCACGGCCAGGGACGGCTCCGGCAACACCGCGACATCCACCGCGGTGATCGTGACCGTCTCCAATGCGACCGGCAAATCGCTGACGATTGACGGTGCGCAGGTCTTCCAGACCATCGACGGGTTCGGAGTCAACGCCAATTCCCTGAGCTGGAACAACGGAGAGCTCAAACCAGCCATCGACATGCTGGTCGATCAGATGGGAGCGACCATCTGGCGCGTCGTGTTCGACATGGAGGACTGGGAGACGCCGAACGACAACGCCGATCCGAACACGTTCGAGCCGACCTATTACACCGCGCTCTATTCCAATGCCAAGTTCAAGAATCTGTGGGGCACGATCGGATACCTCAATCAGAAGGGGATCGATTCCAACCTCGTGATCAGCTTCATGGGCCGCGTCCCCGTCTGGATGGGCGGCGACCATATCGACTCGACCCTGGAGGACGAATGGGTTGAAACGATTGCGTCGCTCGTCAATTACGGCCGCGCCGTTCAAGGTGTACGCTTCGGCGCGCTGGACCCGATCAACGAACCCGACTGGGACGGCATCGAAGGGCCACGCGTTGACGAATTCCAGTACACACGGCTGCTGCGGAAGCTTTCGCTCCGA
>DASYQV010000083.1:0-9366 GCA_036005125.1 Vicinamibacterales bacterium | reverse complement strand
CAAGAATGGCGTCCAGGATGGGCTGACGCTGACGACTGAAACTCTGGAAAGTGCGATAGATAAACTGGCCGCGCAGCCGCTGATGAGCCAGCCGGGCGCCGAGTGGAATTACAGCCTGTCGACCGACGTGCTCGGACGCGTGGTCGAAGTGGCATCCGGACAGCGATTCGACGTGTTTCTAAGTGAGCGCGTATTCAAGCCGCTTCGAATGACCGACACGAGCTTCGACGTGCCGGACGCGAAATGGTCTCGATTCGCAACGGTGTACTCGCCCGACGGCGCCGGCGGCATCCGGCCGATGAAGGATCCCGAGACCTTCGGCAACACGGTCATGTCTCCCAAGGCGTACTACAAACCGCCGAAGCGTTATCTGTCCGGCGGGGCCGGTCTCACCTCCACCGCCGGCGACTATGCGAGGTTTGCACAGATGCTGCTTGGTGGCGGCGCACTCGACGGAGTCCGCCTGCTCAGCCCGAAGACGGTGGAGTTGATGACCGCGAGCGCCACGGCCGACCTGCCTCCGAATTTCCTGATTGGACCCGGAGTGAATTTCGGGCTCGGGTTCCGGGTTGTCATGGAGCTCGGTCCGACACAGACCCTCGGGTCACCGGGGATGTACGGATGGCTCGGTATTTACGGCACCGTGTTCTGGGTCGATCCGAGGGAGCGGCTCGTCGCGGTCATGATGGTGCAGCAGTATCCGGGATCGCCGGTTGCCACCGCCTTCCAGCCGCTCGTGTATCAGGCGATCGTACGAAGCGTCTCTGGAACGGCCCAATAGCATTCATGATTCATGATTCTTGATTCTTGAATAGAGTCCCAATCAAGAATCATGAATCAAGAATCAAGAATGGTCGTGATCACGCACACGGAGAAGGTGCTGTTTCCCGACGAGGGGATCACCAAGGGGGAGCTCGCGTCCTACTACGACGCCATCGCCGACGTGATGGTACCTCACATGCGCGGACGTCCGGTCACGATGGAGCGGTATCCGTCCGGCATCGGCAAGCCGGGTTTCATGCACAAGGACGTGTCGAAGGGATTTCCGGAGTGGCTGCCGCGCGTCGAGGTCCCGAAGAAGGGCGGGACGGTGCACCATCCGCTCGTCTGCGACAGGCGATCGCTGCTGTGGCTCGCCAACCAGAACTGCATCACGCCGCACGTGTGGATATCGCGTGCGCCGGACCTGTACACGCCAGACGTCTGCGTCTTCGACCTCGATCCATCGCGGGATGAACCCGATGTCCTTCGTGCGGCGGCACTCGCGCTTCGTGACCTCCTCGCCGCGTTGGGCCTGTCAAGCTGGGTGAAAACATCCGGCTCGAAAGGCTTCCACATCATCGTCCCGCTCGACGGCGAGGCCGGGTTCGGCGAGGTCGCCGAGTTCGCACACGCCGCCGGCAGCACGCTTGTCGCGCGCAATCCACAGAGCCTGACACAGGAGTTCAGCAAGGCCGACCGCGGGGGGCGCATTCTCGTCGACACCGGACGCAACGGGTACAGCGCCACGTTCGCCGCGGCCTATGCCGTGCGCGCCAGGCCCGGCGCACCCGTGTCCGCGCCGTGCGCGTGGGATGAGGTCGAACGCGGTACCGTCGGGCCCCGCACGTTCACGCTCCGGACGATGGCCGGCCGCATTGCCGAGGTGGGAGACCTGTGGTCCGACATGCACAGACAATCGCTGAGCGATCCGCTGGAACACCTGCGACGTCTGGGTCCTCGGTGAACGATCGCACAATCGCCCTCGCGTACGCGGCCGACACGGTCTACAATCGCCGGTTGCCGGGGCCTCCACCGGCGTGGACCCTTATGAATCCGGTCATCTGAAAGAGGAGATGTGCAATGACGGATCAGAAAAAAGATCACGACGAAAATGACGAAAATGAGGAGTCATCGAGCGGTCTGTCGCGGCGCGATTTCGTGACGTGGTCCCTGGCCGCCGGCCTTGGTGCCGCGACGGGGTCGGCGTCGGCCGCGGAGGCGGTCGTCGAGACCGCCGTGACGGTCAAGACACCTGACGGATCGAGCGATGCCTACTTCATTCATCCACGGACCGGCTCGCATCCCGGCGTCCTGATCTGGACCGACGCGCTCGGTCTGCGCCCGTCGATGCGCGACATCGGCAAACGCATTGCCGCCGAAGGCTACTCGGTGCTGGTGCCCAACCCGTTCTATCGCGCGGCCAAGGCCCCCGTGTTCGAATCGTCCTTCAGCTTCGAGAATCAGAACGACATGGCAAAGCTCAAGCAGCTGATGGGATCGATCAACGCGCCTGGCGCGGCGGAGAAGGACGCGGTCGCCTACGTCGCGTTCCTCGACGCGCAACCGCAGGTCAACAAGGCGAAGAAGATCGGAACGCAGGGTTACTGCATGGGCGGAGCGCTTGTCGTCAGGACGGCCGCGGCCTTGCCCAATCGCATCGGCGCCGGCGCGTCGTTCCACGGCGGTGGACTGGTGACCGATCAGGCGAGCAGCCCGCATCTGCTCGCGCCCAAGATCAAGGCGCGCATGTATTTCGGTATCGCGGCCAATGACGATCAGCGCCAGCCGGATGCGAAGGACAAGCTGCGCGAGGCGTTCGCAGCGGCAAAGGTTCCGGCCGAGATCGAGCTCTATCCGAACGCGCTCCACGGCTGGTGCGTGCCGGACATGCCGCCTCAGGCCGGCAAGCCGATTTACAACAAGCCCGACGCCGAGCGGGCGTGGGCGAAGCTGGTGGCTCTGTATAAGACGGCGCTGACGCAAGCGACCTAAGGCCCAGGCCTCAGGGATCAGGCCTCAGGGATCAGGGCTGTCTCAGGGATCAGGCACTACTGATGCCTGAGACAGCCCTGATCCCTGAGGCCTGATCCCTGAGGCCTACTTCTTGACGTATTTCGTCAACCCGCCGTTGGAAAACGGACGGGAGATCGGTCCTTCCGCCGCGTAGACGTTGCCATCGGCGTCCACCGCCACACCCTCTCCCGCCGCTCCATTGGGCTTGTTGTTCTCATGCGGCGGGATGAACGCGATGACCTTGTCTTCCTTCGTCGTCCCGATTCGAACGCCCGTCTTCCAGCCGGGGTGGCGCTTCTCGTCCGACTCCGAGTCGATCGCATACAGCATGTCGTTCCGGATGAACAGGCCGCTCACCCGCCCGAACTGCTTCCACTCATCGAGGAGCTTGCCGTCCTGGTCGAAGATCTGGATGCGATGGTTCCCGCGATCGGCCACGAAGAGACGCCCTTTCGAGTCGAACGCAAGGGCGTGAGGCGTCCGGAATTCGCCGGGCCCCGAGCCGACCTTTCCCCACTCCTTGATGTACCTCCCGTCCTTCGTGAACTTCACGATGCGTCCGTTTGCATTCGGCGGTGGGTTCGGATTCTGACCACTGTGCCCGTCCGACACGAAGATGTCGCCATTTGGCGCCGTGATCACGTCGTTCGGCTCGTTGAACGTCTCCGGACCGTTCCCGGCCACGCCCGCCCGGCCCAGCCTCATCAACACCTTGCCCTGCGGGCTGAACTTGATGACCTGATGGCCCTTCGTCCCTTCCTTGTTGCCTTGTCCATCGGTCACCCAGACGTTGCCGTCGCGATCCACATGAAGGCCGTGCGGAAAGACGAACATCCCGGCGCCGAACTTCGTCAGGATCTTGCCTGACGATCGATCGAATTTAAGGATCGGATCGACCGTCGAGCCCTCGCAGATGTTGGCGCCACACCGGTCGTAGGCCCACACGTTCCCATCCGGGCCGATGTCGACGCCGGCCGTGTTTCCCCACATGCGGCCGTCGGGCAATGGTCCCCAGCCGGTTACCACCGTCTTGGTGGGATTCGGCAGACTGTTGCGCGCAGGGTCGAGGACGTCGCCCTGCATGTACGCCCCGACTCCCGAGAGCGCAATGGCGACGACGCCTGCAATGGGCATGAATCGCCGGCGACTTGAAGCAGACATGAGAAGCCTCCTTGAGTCCGTTATGCGGTTCCAGCGAGGACGTCGACCCCCTTGTTGGGACCGCATAACGGATCAGGCGCGCGGAGCGCGCCCAGAGATACTGATCTAACCAGTCAAGGGCTCCGCCCTTGATATCCCAGCGGAGCCCGCGACTGGTTAGATTGCCGCGAACGACTGCCCGGATTCGGTGGTGGTGATTCTAACAAAGGAATCGCCCATGGTGACCAGCGTTCCGCGCTATCCTTCACGCGTGCACACTCAGGATGCCGTTCGACGCGCGCACGTGATCGCCGTTGTGATTGCGGCGACGCTGCTCGGCGCCGCCGCGATTGCTATCGCGCAGGACCCTGGCACCCATCCAATCAGCGGTCGGCGATACGCCCTGCCGATGAGCGTCGAAGGCGCGGCATGGCTGGAGCGTCCCGAGCGGATCGCGGAGGAAAACCCGGATCTCGCGCTTCGACTGATTGGAATTGCGCGCGGGTCGACCATCGCAGACATCGGCGCCGGATCCGGCTACTTCACGATCCGCATGGCGCGGCTGGCGGGCCCGGAGGGCAGGGTGTATGCGAGCGATATCCAGCCCGGCATGTTGACGCTGCTTCGGGCGAACGTTGCCCGCACGGAGCTCAAGAACGTGACCCCCGTGCTCGGAGCGGTTGACGACCCGAAGCTTCCGCGCGAGTCGATTGATCTGGCGCTGATGGTGGACGTCTATCACGAATTCTCCGAACCCCAGAGGATGCTTCACCACATCCGTGAGGCGCTCAAGCCCACAGGCCGGCTCGTGCTGCTCGAATACCGGGCGGAGGATCCCGCTGTTCCCATACTGCCGTCGCACAAGATGACCGTGGCGCAGGTGAAGCTCGAGGTAGAGCACGAGGGTTTCAGGCTCGACAGGATCTATCACGAGCTCCCACGCCAACATCTCCTGATCTTCACGAGACAAGAAGGGGCGCGTCCGCCGGCGCGGTAACCTGCCGTCGCGGAACTCATGCCGGGCCGGCTGGGCGGACGGTCGCGGTGCTATACTGCCGCCGCTTTCACTATTCATGATTCGTGATTCATGATTCATGATTTCGAGGCCGGAGAGACCCCAATCAAGAATCAAGAATCATGAATGATCGTGGCGAGAGGAGTGTCCAATGAAGCTCACGGCCTGCCTCGCGATGCTCGCGGTCGTCACCTTGGGTGCGTGCGCGCAGCCGACTCCGGAACAGCGGATCGTCAACGACGCTGCCGCGGCACTCGGCGGCAGCGACCGGGTGCTCGCGGTCAAGACGCTCGTTATCGAGGGAGAAGGCACACAGGGCAATCTCGGCCAGGACATGCGGCCGGAAGCCAGCGGACAGGCCTTCAACATCACCGGATACCGGCGCGCTGTTGACGTGGCGGCAGGACGCGCGCGGGTGGAACAGACGCGTACGCCGAACTTCGCCTTCTTTCAGGGCACGGCGCCGCAGAAGCAGACGCTGGGCATCGACGGAGACGTCGGCTACAACGTCGCCGCCAACGGCAACGCCACACGTGTCGCAAACCTCGTCGCCGACGATCGGCGCGCGGAAATCTACCATCACCCGCTGACGATGGTTCGGGCGGCGCTGGATCCGAAGGCGCAGCTCGCGAAGTTCCGGACCATCGGAAGCGAGAGTGCTGTCGAAGTCATCGTCCCAAGCGGCCTCAGGTTCACGCTGGCCGTCGACAACACGACGAAGCTGCCGACCCGGATCGTGTCGATGAGCTACAACACCAACCTGGGCGACGTCGCGACTGAAACGAGCTTTGCCGACTACAAGGATGTGGACCGTTTCCGGCTTCCGGCGCGCATAACGACGAAAACCGACAAGTACGCGACGGCCGATCTTCGCGTGACCAGACAGGCCGTCAACGCCGAGGTCGGCGATCTGGCCGCGCCTGCCGCCGCGGCGTCAGCGGCGCCGGTTGCGGCGCCTCCCCCCGCGAACGTCGCGGTTGAAAACGTGGCCAAGGGGGTCTGGTTCCTTGCCGGCCAGTCTCACCACAGCGTCCTCATCGAGTTCAGCGATCACCTGATGCTCATCGAAGCGCCCCAGAACGAAACGCGAACGCTCGCCGTCATTGCCAAGGCCAGGGAGCTGCGCGCAGATATACCGCTGACCCATGTGGTCAGTACCCACCACCATTTCGATCATTCCGGCGGGATCCGCGCGGCCGTGGCGGAGGGCCTCACCGTCATCACGCACAAGGGCAATGCCGCGTACTACGCAGAGGCGGTTGAGCGTTCTCACACAATCATGCCCGACGCGCTCGCCAGGAGTCCCAAGCCGCTGAAGATCGAGACCGTCGACGACGAGCTGATCATCAAAGACAGTGCGATGACCGTCGCGCTGTATCACATTGCCGGCAGCCCCCACGCCGATACGCAGCTGATGGCCTATCTGCCCGGAGAGCGGATTCTCGTCGAGGCCGATGTATACACCCCTGGAACAGCCGTCCAGCCGTACGCCGCTAATCTGTTGGAGAACATCCGGAAGCGCAACCTCCGGGTCGATCGCATCGTGCCGATCCACGGCAAGATCGGGCCGTTCAGCGATCTCGTGAAGACGGTGCAACCGACGTCAACCAACTAGGATCCCATGATTTTCCGCTCCCCTGAACCGCCTGTTGCGATACCCGAGGTGCCGCTCACGCCGTTCCTCCTCGAACGCGCGGAGCATCGTGGCGACAAGGCTGCCTTCATCGACGGTCCGAGCGGCCGCACGTTCACATATCGCGCGTGGGCGCGGGCTGTACGGAACGCTGCGGCCAGCCTGTCGCGCCGCGGATTTCGCAAGAATGACGTCTTTGCGATTTACAGCCCGAACCTGCCCGAGTACGCGGTCGCCTTTCATGCGGTCTCGTTGATCGGCGGCGTTGTGACGACGATCAACCCGGCGTACACCACATCCGAACTGGGCCGGCAGCTCGAGGACGCCCGCGCGAAGCTTCTGGTCACGGTGGCTGCGTGTGTTCCAAAGGCGGAGCCGGCGGCCCGGCAAGCCGGCGTGCGCGAAGTCTTCGTCTTCGGCGAGGCGCAAGGGGCCACGCCATTCGATTCGCTGATCGAGCCCGACGGCGATCCACCCCTCGTTGCGATCGAACCGCGCGAGGACGTCGTCGTCCTGCCGTACTCGAGCGGCACGACCGGGCTCCCGAAAGGTGTGATGCTGACGCATTACAACCTGGTGGCGAACATCCTGCAGTCGACCTGCGGTCTGACCATGACCGAGCGCGACACGGTTCTGGGCGTGCTTCCCTTCTTTCATATCTACGGCATGCTCGTGATCATGAACCTCGGTCTGTACGTGGGCGCGACCGTTGTCACCATGCCGCGTTTCGAGCTCGAGCAGTGTCTGCAGACGATCCAGCAGTATCGGGTCAGCTTTGCTCCTCTCGTGCCTCCAATCGTGTTGGCGCTCGCCAAGAATCCCCTCGTCGACCAGTACGAGCTCACGAGCCTCCGCACCGTCTTTTCCGGTGCGGCGCCGCTGAGCGAAAGCCTGGCGCAGGCGGCGAGCGCCCGTCTCGGCTGTCCGGTTGTTCAAGGCTACGGGCTCACCGAAACATCGCCGGTGACCCACTCGATGCGAGTGGGGGGTACGGTTCCGATCAAAGCCGCGAGCATCGGGCCGCCCCTTCCAAACACTGAAGTGAAGGTGGTGGATGTCGCGACCGGGTCTGAGCTCGGACCGAATCAGGAGGGCGAGATCTGCATTCGCGGGCCGCAGGTGATGAAGGGCTATCTGAATCGGCCCGAGGCCACGGCCGCGATGATTGACGGCGAGGGTTGGTTACATAGCGGTGACGTGGGCTACGCCGACGAGGACGCCTGCTTCTTCATCGTCGACCGGCTGAAGGAGCTCATCAAGTACAAGGGGATGCAGATCGCGCCGGCCGAACTCGAGGCCGTATTGCTTGGGCATCCTGCCGTGGCCGACGCCGCCGTGGTGCCGCTCGAGAACGAGGAAGCCGGCCAGGTGCCCAAGGCCTTTGTCGTCCTCAAGGGCGATGCGACCCCGGACGATCTGATGCGGTTCGTCGCCGAACGTGTCGCTCCATACAAGAGGGTGCGTGCCCTCGAAGTGATCGACCAGATACCCAAATCGGCGTCGGGAAAGATCCTGCGGCGAGTGCTGACTTCGCAGTAGGCATCCGTCTGATGCCTGAGACAGCCCTGATGCCTGATGCCTGATGCCTGATGCCTGATTCCTGATGCCTTGAGATTCAGTATGACGCTGTCTCGTCGTGAGTGGCTGAAGCGGGCAGGGTTGCTGGGCGTGGCTGCGGCCGCGCGTCCATCGACGGCCGCCGCATCGCCAGGCGCGCCCCAGCCGCCCGTTGCAGCCGCGGCAGCCGTCAGGGAGCCCCTCCAAACGCTCACGGCGACCGAGGCCGACATCCTGGACGCCATTGTCGCCCGCCTGATCCCTGGCGACGCCAACGGGCCGGGCGCCACTGAGGCGCGTGCCGCACACTATATTGATCGCGCCCTGGGCGGCGCGCTGGCATCGTCGCGGGAAGCCTATGCCGCCGGTCTTGCCGCACTCGACGCGTACGCGCGGTCATCCAGAGGAGTGCCGTTCGCTCAACTTCCGGTCGCGGACCAGGACTTGGTCCTGACCGAGGTCGAGGCCGGCGTCGCGACGGGGTTCGGGTCGAGCTCGACGACGTTCTTCGAGCTGGTGAGAAGCCACACCATCCAGGGAACATTCTGTGACCCGTATTACGGCGGCAACGCGAACTTCGTGGGCTGGGATCTGATCGGCTATCCGGGAGTGCGGACGGTGGTGACGCCGGACGAGCAGCGGATGGGCATCACGCTCAAGCCAAACCACAGATCGGCCTACGACTACGGAATGTTCACGAAGACGTCGGCGAGAGCCGCATCAGCGGAGCATCTGACCAATGGCGACTAGGTTGAAAGAGACCGATGTTGTCATTGTCGGCCTCGGCGCGGCCGGCGGCGTGGCTGCGCTTCCGCTGGCGCAGGCCGGCCTCGACGTCATCGGCCTCGAGGCAGGCACCTGGTTGACCCGCCGCGATTTCGCGCCCGACGAGCTGCGCAACAACGTTCGCGGCTGGCCACAGTCGGCGCAGAAGGCCAACCGCGAGATTCCCACACACCGGCCGAACGCGTCCACGCCCACCGGGCCGCGACCAGCGATTCATCCGATGATGAACGCCGTCGGCGGCACGACGTTGCACTACTGGGGCCAAAGCTGGCGCTTGAACCCGTGGGACTTCAAGGTGGTGAGCGAGACGAGGCGGCGTTACGGCGCGTCGCGGATTCCGCGAGGCTCGACGGTGGAGGACTGGCCGTTCGGCTACGAAGAGCTCGAACCGTACTACGACAAGGTCGAGTACGAGATTGGCGTGTCGGGCAAGGCCGGGAACATCAACGGAAAGATCGAT
>DASYQV010000082.1:0-42996 GCA_036005125.1 Vicinamibacterales bacterium | reverse complement strand
CCACAACACGCGGGAAGAGATGATCGCGAACCTCGAGACGAACCCGGACCATACCGACGTGTATTTCATCAAGGCGTCGGCCAGTGAGGACGGCGGGTTCACGGTCACGAACACGCGAAACGGGTTGACGAAGACGTACAGGCCCCGGTGACCCGTGAGGGCGCGGCGCGGAGAGCCGCTCGCAGAGCTGGCGGAGGGCGCAGGGAGTATTCACGCAGAGATCGCCGAGGAGCAAAGGCTTTTCGAAGACCGCGAGCGGCCGGCTGGTTCGCCCGCGAAGCGGGCGAACCCTACGTGCCACCCGCGACGAAAACGAAACCGGTCCAACTGCTGCGAGGTTTCGTTTTCGTCGCGGGTAGCACGTACGAGCCGTTCGGCGGCCAGCCGGCCGCGCGAATATCGCGAATGTTTCGAGAAGTCTCCGCTCCTCCGCGTGCCTCTGCGTGATTCCTTCTCGGCGAGCTCTGCTTCGTCGGCGAGCGCCGGGATTCCCGCGAGGCAAGAGGAAAACCGTGAAGACTCTGCGGTCTCCGCGAGCTCTGCGTTGAAATCCGTCTCCGCGTTCTCCGCTTGGCTGCGTCCGGCCCATCGAACACGGTGAATTGGTTCTTTACTCGGCGCACTCAATCGGTCAGAATTGCCCAGAAATTCGGGGCATCATCGTTATGCCGTTTGTGCAGCAGAGGCGGCAGGGTCTCGCCGGTCGCTGGCGAATCGGACGCGCATCGATGTTCGTCCTCGTCATCGGCGCGGGTATTCTTGCGGACTTCGCCAGCGTTGAGACCTCAGTGCGACAGGGGGCCCGCACCGCGCCTGGTGTGCGCGGTGGGGTGGAGACCGCCGCTGCGCCGGCGTCCGCGCCACGCGCGGTGTTGGACAAGTACTGCGTCACCTGCCACAACCAGAAGCTCCGCACTGCCGGACTCACGCTCGACACCCTTGACGCCACCAAGCCACACGCGAATGCCGAGGTGTGGGAGCGCGTCATCGCGAAGCTCCGCGCGCGCTCGATGCCGCCGGCCGGAAGGCCGCGCCCGGACGTGGCCACCTATCATGCGATGGCGGACTGGTTGGAGACCGAAATCGATCGAGCGTGGGACGCGCGTCCCAATCCAGGCAGGATTGGAGCGGTCCATCGTCTCAACCGGGCGCAGTACAAGAACGCGATTCGCGACCTGTTCACCCTCGACGTCGATGTGAAGTCGCGGCTCCCCGGAGATGAGACGGCGGACGGAAGCTTCGACAACTTCGCCGACGTCCTCACGATTTCGACCGCGCACCTGGAACGGTATCTGTCGGTGGCCCGTCAGGTCACCCGGCTCGCGATCGGCCTTCCGCCGGCAAATCCCGGGCTCGATCGATTCGAGATTCCCTTGCACGTGGTGCAGGACGACCAGCAGAGCGAAGACCTGCCGTTTGGGTCGCGCGGTGGCATGGCGATCCGCTACGACTTCCCCGTCGACGGCGAATATCTGATCAAGGTACGTCTCCGCAGGCAGTATCAGGACTACATCATGGGCATGGGCTGGCCCCAGCAGCTCGATGTCCGTCTCGATGGGAAGCTGCTCAAGCGGTTCACCGTCGGCGGCGCGGCGCCGGGCAGGCCCGCCGCGTCGAGTTATGCCGGCGACGGGCAGCCGGGCTTTGCCGGCGATGACGAGTGGGAAAAGTACATGCAGATCACCGCGGACGCCGGGCTCGAGGTGCGCGTGCCGGTGAAAGCGGGGCCCCGCAGCGTCGGCGTGTCGTTCGTGCGGGAGCTGTGGGAACCGGAAGGCCTCCCTCAGCCCCTGCAGCGGGCCAGGGTCCTCACCAACGACCAGATCTACATGGGCTATGCGAGCGTGGGCTCGGTCCAGATCGGAGGCCCGTACACGGTTGCCGCGCTGGGGAAGGACACGCCTGGGCGTCGTGCGATTTTCGTGTGCGAACCTCGCACCTCCACCGAAGAGACCGCGTGCGCCTCGAAGATCCTGTCGAGGATCGCCCGGCTCGCCTATCGTCGGCCGGTGACGCACGCGGATCTGCAGACGCTGCTCGAGTTCTTCGCGATGGGCGAGCGTGACGGGGGAAGCTTCGATTACGGGATCCAATTCGCGCTCGAGCGTCTCCTTGTCGATCCGGATTTCCTCTTGCGTGTCCATCGTGATTCACGCGCCGCGTCGCGACAGGCTCCTTACCGCCTGAGCGATCTGGAAGTCGCCTCGCGCCTCTCGTTTTTCCTGTGGAACAGCATTCCGGACGACCGTCTGATCACGCTGGCCGAGCAGGGACAACTCACCAGGCCATCGGTCCTCGACAAGGAAGTCCGGCGCATGTTGGCGGACCAGCGCGCGACCCGGACGCTCGTCGACGATTTCGCCGCGCAGTGGCTGAACCTGCGGCGGGTCGAGGAGGTGGTGGTCGACCCGGGGCGGTACCCGAATTACGATGAAAGTCTGCTGCAGGCGTTCAAACGCGAAACGGAGCTGTTCGTCGAGAGCACTCTGCTCGAGGATCGCAGCGTCGCCGATCTCTTGAAAGCAAACTACACGTTCGTGAACGAACGGCTGGCGCGGCATTACGGAATTCCCGGGATTTACGGCAGCCGCTTCCGGCGAATCCGCCTCTCGAATCCCGATCAGCGCGGCGGGCTGCTCGCAAACGGAGCGCTCCTGGCGACGACCTCGTATCCCGACCGGACGTCGCCGGTTCTGCGAGGCAAATGGCTGCTGGACAATATCTTCGGCGTGGCTGTTCCTCCTCCGCCGGGGAACGTCGACACCACGCTGCCGGAGGCGAAACCGGGAACGATGCCGGCGTCCATCCGTGAACGGCTCGCACAGCACCGTAAGAATCCCGCGTGCGCCAACTGTCATTCGGTCATCGATCCCATAGGATTCGCGCTGGAGAATTTCGACGTGATCGGAGGCTGGCGCGTCGTTGACGAGTCGGGCAAGCCGGTCGACGCGAGCGGGATCACGGCAGGTGGTGACAGGGTTGAGGGGCTGTCCGGTCTGCGCGCGTTGTTGCTCGAGCGCCCGGAACAGTTTCCGCGCACGCTCACCGAGAAGCTCATGGCGTACGCCCTCGGCCGCCGGCTCGAGTATTACGATCAACCGGCAGTACGTAAGATCGTGCGTGATGCGGCGGCCCAGGATTACCGCTGGTCATCGCTCATTCTGGGAATCGTGAAGAGTCCGGCTTTCTTGATGCGCGCACAAGCCACTGAATTGGCGCACTGAAGAAGGAGACGTCAGTCATGCCTTTCCTCACGGCGAAACCGCTGCCACGCCGGACGATTCTGCGCGGGCTGGGTGCGAGCATGGCCCTGCCGCTCCTCGACGCGATGCTTCCCGCGTTCTCCCTGCGCATGCACGCCCTCGCGAAGCCCGTGCATCGCTTCCAGGCCTTCTACGTGCCAAACGGAATGGCGATGCAGTACTGGACACCAAAGGGAGAGGGCAGCAGCTTCGAGCTCTCACCCATTCTGGAGCCGCTGGCGCCGTACCGGAATCAGCTGCTCGTGCTGTCGGGCATCAAGACGAGCTGGAACTACATCCATGCCGGCGCCTCCGGGTCGTTTCTGACCGGCACGGTCCGCGGCGGCCGGAACGAGGTGGAGATTATTGCCGACGTGTCGATGGACCAGTTGCTTGCGAGGCAGTTCGAGAAGGAAACGCAGGTGGCCTCGCTCGAGTTGGCGCTGGATCCCCCCAACAACGCCGGGGCGTGCACTGGCAAGCTGAGTTGCGTCTACACGCATACGCTCTCCTGGCGCAGCCCCACACAGCCGCTGCCGACGGAGTGGAATCCGCGCGTGGTCTTCGAGCGATTGTTTGGCGACACCGGCAGCACGGAACGTACGGCACGGGAAGCGAGGTTGCGCCAGCACAAGAGCATTCTGGACTCGGTGACGGACAAGTTGAGGGGACTCAAGAACGATCTCGGACCCAGGGATCAGGTCAAGGTCGATGAATATTCCGAAGCAGTTCGCGACGTCGAACGGCGAATCCAGAAGGCCGAGGAACAGCGCGACCTCGAGCTGCCCGCATTTACGCAGCCTCAGGGTGCGCCGCCGGTCTTCGAGGATCACCTGGCCTTGATGCTGGACTTGAAGCTCCTCGCGTTTCAGTCCGATCTGACCCGTGTCATCTCGTTCATGATCGGGAAGGAACAGAGCGCGCGCCCCTACCCGCAGATTGGCGTGCCCGAGGCGCACCATCCGCTCTCGCACCACGGCGATGTTCCCGCCTTGATTGAGCACATGTCCAAGATCAACCGCTATCATACGGAGCTCTTCTCCCGGTATCTGGCCAAGTTGCGCGCAACGCCCGACGGCGACGGCTCGCTCCTGGACCACATGACGATTCTGTACGGTGCGGGCCTCTCCAACAGCACCCATCATTCGGGCGAAAACCTGCCACTGCTCGTGGTTGGCGGTGGATGCGGGCGCATCAAGGGCGGGCGGCACCTCGTGTATCCGGACAAGCCCTCGCAGGCGAACCTGCTGGTGACGCTGATGGACAAGCTCGACGTGCCGGTCGAGCGGCTCGGCGGCAGCACCGGCAAGCTTCCACTCGATACACTCTCAGGCGTGTAGGAGCACAGAATGCCGATCGCGCGTTGGGGACGCGGCCTCCTCCCCTTACTGGCGGTTCTGCTCATCGGCGCCGGCCCCGAATTGTCGCTCGTGGACGCGGCCAGGAACGCCGACCGCGAGGGCCTGCGAGCTCTCCTGAAAAAAGGCGCGGACGTGAATCTCGCGGCGGCGGATGGGACGACCGCGCTTCATTGGGCAAGCTACCGGGACGATCTCGACAGTGCCGACCTGCTGATCCGCGGCGGCGCCAGGGTGAACGCCGCCAACGATCTGGGCGCCACGCCGCTCTGGATAGCGAGCGTGAACGGAAGCGTGGCCATGGTGCGGCGTCTGTTGCAGGCCGGGGCCGACCCGAACATCGCGCTCCTTCGTGGCGAAACGCCCCTCATGGCTGCTTCACGTTCCGGCTATCCCGTCGTCGTCGAGCAGCTGCTTGCCAGAGGGGCCGACGTGAACGCGCAAGCTGCTCGCGCGCAGACGGCGCTCATGTGGGCCGTCGCGCAGAAGCATCCCGATGTCGTCAAGGTGCTGATCGCCCACGGAGCGGACATCCATGCCCGCTCGGCGGTCTGGAACGAGATCATGGCGGTGGAGCCGCACGGGGTTCGCGAGAACAACCGCGCCGTTCCGCACGGGGGTGACACGGCGCTGATGTTTGCCGCGCGCGAGGGCGATCTCGCGTCGGCGAAGCTCCTCATCGCGGCGGGTGCCAGAGTCAACGACACCGACGCATGGGGCGTGAGCGCGACGGTGCTGGCCGCTCATGCCGGACATGGGGAAATCGTGGACCTTCTTCTGGAGACGGGCGCCGACCCGAATGCCGCTGCGGCCGGCTTCAGCGCGCTGCACATCGCGGTCATGCGGCGGAACCAAAAGATGGTGTCCGCGCTCCTCGACCACGGCGCGGATCCGAACGCTCCCGTTCGCACGTGGACGCCCACGCGTCGCGCGTCCGACGACTTCAATTTTCCGCCAGCGCTGGTGGGAGCGATGCCGTTCTGGCTCGCCGCGCGCTTCAAACAGCCGGATGTGATGCGGCTCCTCGTCAAGCACGGCGCCGATCCGCTCGTCGTACTGCGCGTGGAGTACGCCGCGGCCGGAGAGGAGGGGGCGCCAACTGTTCAGCGGAAGCAGGCGACGACAGCACTGATGGCGGCGACGGGCATGGGTGGCGGCAGGGCGTGGTTAGAGCCGGAGCGCGCCGAGCGCGAAGCGCTGACGCTCGAGGCGGTGAAGCTGGCGGTCGAGCTCGGCGTCGACGTCAACGCCGCCAACACCGACGGTCGCACCGCGCTCGACGCGGCACAGGCCCAGAAGTACGCGACCGTCGTGAAATTTCTCATCGAGCACGGCGCCCAGTCCGGGATCAAGCCAGACAAGGGCTCTGCCCGTTAATCGTCGCAGAGCCCTTGTCTGGTCACTCTCTTCTTGGCGCGCTTCGCGCGCCGGGTCCGTTATGCGGTCAAACAACGTCACCAAGATTCTCGTTGGGAGCCCGCATAACGGACCAAGCGCGACCCTCGGTGACAACCGGTAACCAGTTACGAGAGTCTGCCATGAGAGCGTTGATGATTGGTTCATCCGCCGTCGTTTTCTGCGCGGCGGCGCTGACCGCTGTCCCGGTCCTCTCCCAGAAGCCTTCGTCGCAGGGAGCCGCATCCCGCCCGCTCGTGACGCAGGCTGAGTTCGAGCGCTGGCAGACAGAGCTCTCGAACTGGGGACGATGGGGGAAGGATGACGAGATCGGAGCGCTCAATCTGATTACCCCCGCGAAGCGCAAACAGGCGGCCGCGCTGGTGAAGGAGGGCGTGTCCGTGTCTCTTGCCTCGAATGCCGCGACGAAGAAGGACATCGACGTCCCGTGTCCGAACGAGTGGGCCATGGTTACCGCTTCGGAAACAGGCGCGACCGACCGGATTGGATATCCGTGCATCCACGGCGCCGGCACGACCCATTTCGATGCATTCGGCCACGTCGCCTTCAACGGCAAGATGTGGAACGGCTATCCCATGTCGCTGGTCACGAAAGAGGATGGCGCCACGAAGAATTCAATCCTCGCCATGAAGAACGGGATCGTGACCCGCGGCGTGCTGTACGACATTCCACGGCTCAAAGGTGTGCCGTACCTGGAGCCCGGAACCCGTGTCTTCCCCGAGGATCTGGAGGCGTGGGAGAAGAAAGCCGGTGTGAAGGTCGGCTCCGGCGACGCGCTCTTGTTCAGGTGGGGTCGCTGGGCGCGGCGGACGAAGATTGGGCCGTACCCGATTAACGCGGAGATGGCGGGGCTGGATAAATCCGTTCTTCCGTGGCTGAAGAAACGCGACATCGCGCTCATCGGATGGGAGACGCCCGGTTCATACGCGCCCCAGCCCGAAGGCGACATCACGCCGCTCGCGGTTCACAATTTCGCGCTGGCCATCCTGGGCCTCGGCGTACTCGATCGCGCCGATTTCGATGCGCTCAGCGAGGCCGCCGCCGCGCGCAACCGGTGGGAGTTCATGCTGACGATTGCGCCGCTCCCCATTCCACGGGGGACCGGATCGCCGGTGAATCCGCTCGCGGTGTTCTGACGGTCGGCATCACTTCAGCGGTACGGCCGGAAGGCGCTTCAGCGTGCGCGTGGCCGGATCGATTGTGATTCCAACCGATTCCAGAGCGGTGATACCCAGAATCGGCGACGCGTCGTCAGGGCCGAGAATTACGCGACCCGCTGTGATCTCTCCCAGGAACTCAATCTGCGCGAGCCCAAACGGATACTCACGCACGCTTCCGTCAACGAGCTCGTACGTTGTATGGCCGACCGGCTGGATACCGATCTTCTCGAGCTCGGATGCCGGCGCCATCGAGTCGGTCGCACCAGTATCGACAAGGAAGAGCGCCTCGTAGCTGCCATTCGAGCCGCCTGGGACTTTGAGCGAGACGGTGACGTAAGTGAGTCCCATCTCATTCCCTGAAAACGCGACGGAGCGGCAGCTCGAGACCCGGCAGGAGCGGCGTGGTGAAGACGGCGTCGGCTTCGCGCGAGAGCTCGAGCGGGCGGCCGAACCGGTCCTCTTCACGCCGGTAGATGCGAATCACGTCGATCACCGGATCCACCACCCAGTACTCCGACACGCCGACCCGCTCGTAGAGCCGTCGCTTGATCGTCTCGTCGCGGTTTCTTGTGCCTTTCGATGCGATCTCCACAACGAGCTCGGGGACGCCCCTGGCGTGCAATTCCGTGAGCACTGCCGCCGCGCGAGCGTTCGACAGATATAGCAGGTCCGGCTCCACGACATCGAAGTCGGAGAAGACGACATCGTATGGCGCGAAGAACACCTGACCGATCGGATGCTGTTCGAGGTACGAACGAATCAGCCAGTACAGATTGCCCAGGATCCGCTGATGCCGCGTATTCGGCGATGGCGTCACGTAGTGCTCCCCGTCGATCAACTCGTGCCGCTTCCCGTCGTCGGGGAAGAGCAGGAAGTCGTCGTAGGTGAGCTTCACGCCGGGACGGGCCGGCCTCATCTCGTCGCTCCCGGACATGCGCTCATTCTACCGTCTCGGAGCGAAAGGCGTGCCGCGACCGTTTGGGCGGTTTCGCAGCGTTGATTCCGTCGTTGCGTGCAGTTGTTCGCGCGGGTAGGCGAGTGGGTCGTGGCAGAATCTGCCAGCGCGGCTCCGCCGCCAAAAGAAGATCACGGATCGAAGCGAGTGGTTCTTACTCCAGGCACCCGACTCGGTCCATACGAGATTGAATCCCTCCTCGGCGCCGGCGGGATGGGGGAAGTCTATCGCGCGCGCGACACGCGGCTCGATCGCACGGTGGCGATCAAGGTCCTCCCCGACACGCTGGCGATCGACCCGCAGTTCCGCGAACGCTTGGATCGCGAAGCCCGCGCCATCTCGCAGCTCGATCACCAGGAGGCCGATGCGCGGACGGACGTTTTCGCATTCGGCGTCGCTGACGAGATGCTCACAGGCAGGAAGGCATGTCTTACGGTTCTCACACGACCCGACCGCGCGCACGGTGAAGCCGATCGCGTGTGGCCGGAGATGCTGCCCGCTGGGCGCGCCGTTCTCTTCACGATCACGACGACTGCCGGTGGCCTCGACGCCGCGCAGGTAGCGGTCCTCGAGTTGCGCCCGCGGCATACGCAAGGTGCTCGTGCGAGGTGTTACACATGCGCACGACGTGTCCAGCCGGCATCTCGTGTCTCTCTTCACGCGATCCGGTGAAGCGCCTGCTCGACAGGCTTTGGAAGAGCCACGCGAACGAAATAGCTGTCCGGGTACAGGTAGTCTTCGCCGGATTCGTCGATCACGCGGAGCAGAGCGTGTTGTTGCGCAAAATCATCGTCGATTATCCGATAGAGCTTTCTCAACTCCAGGGACGCCGGATAATCATCGTTGCGTACGCAAATCGCAAACTGATGTTTCTGGCCGGTGGTGCCCGGTTTTCTTGTCGCGGAGCGCCGCCGAAGCACTTCAGCGGCGACGCGCCTCTTCGGTTGCAAGTGCCTTCTTGAACTTGATTTCTTTCTTGCCGATGCCATGTGCCTGATACCAGTGGAGTTCGGCAGCAACCACCGCCCCATCCGGCAGGCGAATCGTTGCGATGCGCTTCATTTTACGCCACCGCCCGCGTCCGTACTGCCGAACCAGACGCCTCCGGCTTCGGACACCGCTCCCCGCAGCGATCGTTTCTACCGATCGTATTTCGCCGATAATCTCGAACTTCACGCGTCGTCACGAGATTACCTTAATGGACAACGGCTGGTGACCTTTGATGTTCGGTAGCGTGAGATGACGTTGATCGCGGGCACGCGCCCCGGTCCCTACGAGATCGAATCGGCCCTCGGCGCCGACGGGATGGGGGAAGTCTATCGCGCGCGCGACAGGCGGCTCGATCGCATCGTCGCGATCAAGGTCCTGCCCGACGCGCTGGCCACCGACCCGCAGTTCCGCGAGCGCTTCGATCGCGAGGCGCGCGCCATCTCGCAGCTCGATCACCCGCACATCTGCGCGCTGCACGACGTCGGCGAGGAGCAGGGCACGTCGTTCCTCGTGATGCAGTATCTCGAAGGCGAAACCCTTGCCGCGCGACTCACGAAGGGGATCGCTGCCGCTGAACGAGGCGTTGGCCCTCGCGACGCAGACATCCGGGCCTCGACACCTATCCGGTCTGGACGCCGGATGGGCGGCGCCTGATCTTCAGCTCGGAGCGTACGAAGCCAATGACTCCGGACAGTTCGAGATTTGGGTGCGGCCGTATCCGGACGTGACCCGTGGCCATTGGCAAGTCTCGACCGGTGGCGGCGCGCGTCCGCTGTGGGCGCCGAACGGCAAGGAGCTCTTCTATCTTTCGCCGACGGGGGCGTTGATGCGAGTCGGCGTCGAGCGCAGCAGTACCTGGACGGCCACCTCGCCAACGAAGCTCCTCAGCGAGGGATACTTTGCGGTGCCGGGCGGCTTTCAAGGACGCACGTACGACATCTCGCCCGACGGCCAGCGGTTCCTCATGATCAAGCAGGGCGCCGGATCAGATCAGACCGCGGGACCTCCGAGCCTTGTCGTGGTGCAAAACTGGGGCGAGGAACTGAAGCGCCTGGTCCCGACACGATGATGATGAGCAGTGCCGGCGGATACGAAGAGTACGCATTCATAGCCGATCTCTACGATCACGTCGTCCCGTACCGGGATCGGGCGGACACTTCGTTCTTTGTTGAAGCCGCTTGCAAGGCAGGCAGCCCTGTCCTGGAAATCGGGTGCGGAACGGGGCGTGTGCTGATTCCGAACGCCCGAGCGGGGGTCGACATCGTCGGTCTCGACCTGTCGCCACAGATGCTCGCAGTGTGTCGCGAGCGGTTGGAGGATGAACCGGAAGCGGTTCGAGCACGGGTTCGCCTCGTGCAGGCGGATATGCGACGGTTCGATCTCGATCGTGCGTTCACGCTCGTCACGATCCCGTTCCGGCCGTTCCAGCACCTGTTGACCGTGGAAGACCAGCTTGCCTGTCTTGCGAGCATTCATCGCCACCTGGTCGACGATGGGACGCTCATTCTGGACATCTTCAATCCTTCTCTCGACGCTCTCGTGAACCGGCCTGTAGGCGAAGAAATCAGTGGAGAACCCGAATTCACCATGCCGGACGGTCGACGCGTCATCAGGCGCCACAAGACGGTCGCGCACGATCAGTTCAATCAGGTCAACGACTTCGAGCTCGTGTACTACGTGACGCATCCTGACGGACGGGAGGAGCGCCTCGTCCACGCGTTTCGATTGCGGTACATCTTTCGATTCGAGGCGGAGCACCTCCTGGCGCGGGCTGGATTCACCATCGAGCATCTCTATGCCGGTTTCGACCGGAGCCCGTACGGATCGACATACCCGGGCGACCTGGTGTTCGTCGCACGGAAGACCGCCGGGAAACCGCGTTGACCCTTCCTCCGGGCACGAGCCATCCCGAGTTCGACTAGAATGAGCGCTTCACGACGACCAATTCTTTCGTTAACCATGAGGATCGCTATGTCGAGAGAATCGGTTCGATACTGCGCCGTCCTGGCGCCGGTGATGGCCCTCTTGCTCTGGACGTTGCCGCTCGCAGGGCAGTCCGGCGCCAAAACAGACGAGTGGCGGAGCTACGGCGGGAGTGTCGCGAACAGGCGATACTCGTCGCTCGATCAGATCAACGCCAGCAATTTCAACAAGCTCGAGGTCGCCTGGCGGTTCAAAACCGACAGCCTCGGCCCGCGCCCTGAGTTCAACCTCGAAGGGACGCCGCTCATGGCCAATGGCGTCCTCTACGCGACCGCCGGCACCAGGCGTGCCGTCGTCGCGCTCGATGCCGCCACCGGTGAGATGCTCTGGATGTTCAGCTTGAACGAGGGCAAGCGCGGAGAAGCCGCGCCGCGGAAGCTCTCGGGCCGCGGTCTCTCGTACTGGACCGACGGGAAATCAGAGCGGATCTTCTACGTCACGCAGGGCTATCAGCTGGTCGCCCTCGACGCGAAGATCGGCCGGCCGATTCCTGATTTCGGCAAGGACGGCATGGTCGACTTGAAGCGGGAAGACGATCAGGCGATGGACCTGATCACCGGCGAAATTGGGCTCCATGCGGCGCCCGCCGTGGCCGGGAACACGATCATCGTCGGCGCCGCGCACCTGCCCGGCGGCGCGCCCAAGAGTCGCAGAAACGAGAAAGGGTTCGTCCGCGGCTACGATGTCCGGACCGGTAAACGCCTGTGGATCTTCCACACGATCCCGATGCTCGGTGAGTTCGGGAACGACACGTGGGAGAAGGAATCGTGGTCGTACACGGGCAACACCGGCGTCTGGGGGCAGATCACGGTCGATGAGGAGGGGGGCCGTGTCTATCTGCCGGTCGAAGATTCCACCGGCGACTATTACGGGGGGCATCGTCCCGGCGCCAACCTTTTCTCGTCGAGTCTGGTTGCGCTGGATCTCAAGACCGGCAAGCGCGTCTGGCACTATCAGCTCATACACCACGACATCTGGGACTGGGACATCCCCTGCGCCCCGATACTCGCCGACATCACCGTCAATGGCCGCACGATCAAGGCTGTCGCACAGCCCACCAAACAAGGGTGGGTCTACGTGTTCGATCGGGCGACCGGGCAGCCGGTATGGCCCATCGAGGAGCGGGCGGTCGAGAAAGGCGATGTCCCGCAGGAATGGTACTCGCCGACACAGCCGTTCCCGACCAGACCGCCGGCCTTCGAGCGGCAGGGCGTCTCGATCGACGATCTGATCGACTTCACACCGGAGCTCCGAGCCGAGGCGGTCAAGCTCGTGTCCAACTACAAACTGGGTCCGATCTTTACCCCGGCGGTCGTGAGCAGCAGGGAGCGGTACCTGGGCACACTGATGATGCCCAACACGTCGGGTGGTGCAAACTGGCAGGGCGGCGCGCTGGACCCCGAGACGAACATACTCTATGTGTTTTCGAACACCGAGGTGGCCACGCTCGGACTCGTTCACAATGAGAAGCTCTCGGACATGAACTATATCCGCGGGGTCGCTCCCGACCCCAACGCCAAGACGCCATCACCGGCGGGAGGCGGCGGTGGCGAAGGTGGCGGTGGTCTCAACATTCAGGGTCTGCCCATCGTGAAGCCACCATGGGGGCGCATCACCGCGCTCGATCTGAATCGTGGCGAGATGGCCTGGCAGATCGCGCATGGCGACACGCCGGACGCGGTGCGCAATCATCCCGCGCTCAAGGGTCTGAGCATCCCGCGAACCGGCCGAACGGGTCGAATCGGCGTGCTGGTGACGAAGACGCTGCTGATTGCCGGTGAGGGGGGCTTCTTCACGACGCCGAGCGGGCAGCGAGGGGCGATGCTTCGCGCGTACGACAAGGCGACGGGTAAGGAGGTGGGCGCGGTCTACATGCCGGCGCCGCAGACGGGTTCGCCGATCACCTACATGCTGAATGGCAAGCAGTACCTCGTCCTGGCCATAAGCGGCGCGGGATACTCGGGCGAGTACGTCGCGTTCAGATTGCCTGCCGTACCTTCCTAGCCTTGATGGCAATGAGCGCTTCACAACGATCCATTCTTTCGTTTCAACCGTGAGGATCGCTATGTCGAGAGAATCGGTTCGGTATTACGCCTTGGTACCGGTGATTGCCCTGTTGCTGTGGACGTTGCCGGTCTCAGGGCAATCCGGCGCGAAAAGAGACGAGTGGCGGAGCTACGGCTCAGATGTCGGGAACACGCGCTACTCCCCCCTCGATCAGATCAATGCGAGCAACTTCAGCAAGCTCGAGGTCGCCTGGCGGTTCAAGACGGACAATCTTGGCCCGCGCCCTGAGTTCAACCTGCAAGCGACGCCGCTCATGGTCAATGGCGTCCTCTACGCGCCCGCCGGCACGCGCCGTGCGGTTGTGGCGCTCGACGCCGCCACCGGCGAACTGTTGTGGTCGTACAGCTTCAACGAAGGCAAGCGTGCTGAAGTCGCCCCACGCCGGCTCTCAGGTCGGGGCGTCGCGTACTGGACCGACGGCAAGGCGGAGCGCATCATCTACGTCACGCCCGGCTATCAGCTGATTGCGCTGGATGCGAAGACAGGCCGGCCGATTCCCAGTTTCGGGAATAACGGCATCGTCGATTTGAAGCGCGAAGACGATCAAGCGATGGATCTGATCACGGGGGACATCGGGCTCCATGCGCCACCGATGGTCGCCAGGGACACGATTATCGTCGGTGCGGCGCACACTCCAGGCGGGGCGCCCAAGAGTCGCAGAAACGAGAAAGGGTACGTCCGCGGCTACGATGTGCGGACGGGCAAACGCCTGTGGATCTTCCACACGATCCCGACGCTCGGTGAGTTCGGGAACGACACGTGGGAGAACGAGTCGTGGTCGTACACGGGCAACACCGGGGTCTGGGGGGCGATCACGGTCGATGAAGACCTGGGTCATGTCTATCTGCCCGTCGAGAATGCCACCGGTGACTACTACGGAGGACATCGTCCCGGCGCCAATCTATTCTCCTCGGGTCTCGTTGCGCTGGACATCAAGACGGGCAAACGAATCTGGCACTATCAGTTCATTCATCACGACATCTGGGACTGGGATGTTCCATGTGCCTCGATACTCACCGACATCACGGTGAATGGCCGCACCATCAAGGCCATCGCACAGCCAACCAAACAGGGCTGGGTCTACGTGTTCGATCGGGTGACCGGCCAGCCGGTCTGGCCGATCGAGGAGCGGCCGGTGGCCCGTGGCGATGTGCCGGGCGAGTGGTACTCGCCGACACAGCGGTTCCCGACCCGGCCGCCGGCGTTCGAGCGGCAAGGTGTCTCGACCGACGATCTCATCGACTTCACGCCGGAGCTGCGGGCGGAAGCCATCAAGATCGCGTCCAGGTACAAGATGGGCCCGATTTTTACGCCGCCCGTGGTGAGCAGGTGGGAAGGTCCACTCGGCACGCTGATACTGCCCGCCGTGTCCGGCGGCGCGAACTGGCCGGGGGGCGCGCTCGACCCCGAGACGAAGATTTTTTACATCTTCTCGAATACCGAGATGACCCCTCTCGGGCTCGTTCGCGACAAGGAAAAATCGGATATGGACTATATCCGTGGGACCGCTCGAGACCCCAACGCGCCGGCACCGAAGCCAGGCGGCGCTGGAGCAGGCGGAGGGGAAGGTGGCGGCGGCGTGACCGTTCAGGGCTTGCCTCTGGTGAAGCCACCGTGGGGGCGCATTACCGCGATCGATCTGAATCGGGGCGAGATGGTCTGGCAGATCGCGCATGGCGAGACGTCGGATGCCGTGCGGAATCATCCAGCGCTCAAGGGTCTGAACATCCCGCGAACCGGCCGAACGGGGCGAATCGGCGTGCTGGTGACGAAGACGCTTCTGATTGCCGGTGAGGGTGGCTTCTTCATGACGCCGAGCGGGCAGCGAGGCGCGATGCTTCGCGCATACGATAAGGCAACCGGCAACGAGCTGGGCGCGGTCTACATGCCGGCACCGCAGACGGGTTCGACGATGACCTACATGCTGAATGGCAGGCAGTACCTCGTCCTGGCCATCGGCGGCGCGGGATACTCGAGCGAATACGTCGCGTTCAGATTACCTTCCGTGCCTTCCTAACGTAGATGGAGCGCCGTGGTAGAGTTGGAGCACATCGCCTGGCTCCCGCTCTACCGGGCGATCATCGCCGCCGTGACGCACGTGCTTGAACGGTATCGGGAGCGGCTCGCCGCGCTGTGCCGGAAGTACCGAGTCCGGCGTCTCGACGTGTTCGGCTCTGCGACCAGGGATGACTTCGATGAGCGGGCCAGTGAGATCGACCTGCTCATCGAGTTCGAGGATCTGTCGTTCGGCGATCGAGCGGATGCGTACCTCGGTTTCCTGACGGAAGCAGAGGCGCTTCTGCAACGCCGCGTCGATCTTGTCGAATTGCGCGCCGTCCGTAATCCGTATCTCCGCGAGGGCATCGAAGCGTCGCGCGAACTCGTCTATGCAGCGTGACGCGCGAGCTTGGCTGTCCGACATCCTCACGGCCTGCGACCTGTTGGCGGAGTTCACGAAGGGGAAGACCTTCGATGACTATGCCGCCGATGCGCTGTTGCGCTCCGCGTCGAACGTCAACTCCAGATCGTCGGTGAGGCTCTCCGCGTCGCCGTACGGGATCAACCCGAGCTCGCGTCCCGTTCACCGATGTCCCTGCGATCATCGCCTTTCGAAATCAGCTGACGCACGTATACAGCGCGATCGATCACCCGAGCGTTTGGGGCATCCTCGAGCGACGGTTACCACAGCTCCGATCGGAGGTCGCGCGCTTGCTGCATCAGCTGAATACGAAGTAGCTGTTACCAGGCGTGCGACACCGGTGGGGTGCCTGTCCTAGTGACAGCCGCCGCGCGTCGTGGTATCTGAAGGCGAATCGGGCAGAAGGTGTCGGAGATCAACGCCGCTCGGCAGTTCTGGATTCGGGCACCCGGACACGGCGCGATCGTACGAGCCGAGCTGTCTCCGCGGCAGCAGGACGAAGTGCTGGTCCGCACACTCTACTCGGCCATCAGCCGGGGAACCGAGTCGCTGGTCTTCAGGGGTGAGGTGCCTTCGTCGCAGTACGAGGCGATGCGTGCGCCATTTCAGGAAGGCCGGTTCCCCGGCCCGGTCAAGTACGGTTATTCGAGCGTGGGCGAGGTCGAAGAGGGTCCGGAGTCCGGGCCGGGCGGTCTTACTGGTCGTCTCGTGTTCTGCCTGTATCCGCACCAGGATGTCTACTGCGTTCCCGCCACTGCGGTGACTCCACTTCCCGATCATCTGCCTCCTGGCCGTGCGGTGCTTGCGGCCAACATGGAAACCGCGGTGAACGTCGTGTGGGACGCGCGGCCCTCACCGGGCGATCGCATCGTGATCATCGGCGGCGGAGTGGTGGGACTCCTCGTCGCATGGTTGTGCCGGCAGACGCCGGGAGCGTGTGTGACCGTCATCGACATCAATGTGCAGCGCGAAGCGATCGCGAGCGAGCTGGGCCTATCCTTTCGCACCGACGTGCCGCCGGACGTTAATGCGGATATCGTCATCCACGCGAGTGGGCAGCCGGAGGGGTTGACGAGTGCGCTGGCTGCTGCCGGCATCGAAGCGACGATTGTGGAGGCGAGCTGGTATGGAAACCGACCGGTGCCGCTTCCGCTTGGCGAAGCGTTCCACTCGCGCCGCTTGACGCTCAGGAGCAGTCAGGTCGGCCGAATCCCTCCGCACCGGGCTCCGCGGTGGAACCGGCGCCGTCGAATGGCACTGGCGCTGGAGCTGCTTCGCGATCCGCGGCTCGACATTCTGATTACCGGCGAGAGTCCGTTCGAGGATCTGCCAGAAGTGCTCGCGACCTTGAGCCGCAATCCCGCAGGCGCACTCTGTCACCGGATCCGGTACTGATCATTCGTGATTCCTGATTCGTGATTTGCATCGATGATCGATGACTTCGTTCGTGAAATCACGAATCACAATTCACAATTCACAATTCACAATTGCAGGAGCCCATCGTGTACTCGCTCACCGTTCGAGACCACTTCATGATTGCCCACAGCTTCCGGGGCGACACCTTTGGTCCCGCGCAGCAACTTCACGGCGCCACGTACGTGGTGGACGTCACCTTTCGACGTCCGGAGCTCGACGCCGACGGCGTTGTTGTGGACATCGGCCGCGCGAGCAATCAGCTCAGGGCCGTTCTGGCAGACCTCAACTATCGCAACCTGGACGAGGACCCCGCGTTCACGGGCAAGAACACCACAACCGAGGTTCTGGCCCGAGAGATCTTTGACCGTCTCGTTGCGGCCGTGTATGCAGGCAGGCTGGGGGACACTGCGCGCGGCGTGGCCGCCATCCGGGTGACGCTGAGGGAATCCCATGTGGCGTGGGGGAGCTACGAGGGGCAGCTGTGACCCTGCGTGGGGTCAGATCGGGGTCAGACCAGGGTCAGACCCCGACTACGACCCGACTCAACGTACGGTGAAATTGCGTACCTTGAGTCGATCCGTACTCAGGGTCTGACCCCGTTCTGACCCCGGTCTGACCCCGGTCCGACCCCGGTCTGACCCTCCCGCGGTTTACGCAGGTCTAAATCGAACAAGACATCGTCGCCAAGATGGAAATGGCGGCAGGCCGGGCGCAGCGCCTGATCGAGCGACTCGATGGCGGTGAGCGTCAGGGCCGACCGTCCCGAGCCGATCAAAAGCGGTGCCACCGTCACGTGCAGGCGATCCACGACGCCAGCCTGCACGAAGCGTGAAACCGTGATGCCTCCGCCCTCGACCAGCACCCGCCGGTAACCCTGCTCCCGAAGCGCCTGGAGGACCGTTCGCGGATCGAAGCCGCCCGTGCCGGCTGCCGGAACCATCAGGACGTCGCCTTCCGTGGTGGGCCGGGTGCTGCCCCCGGGGGCACGGCGCACGACCAGGGTTCGTGCCGCACCATCGGAAAACACGCTCCTGCCGGGCTCTAGGCGACCATCCGGATCGAGAACCACCCGAACGGGGTTCTCCCCCTCGACCTCCCGCACCGTCAGCCGGGGGTTATCCGAGGCAACGGTGCCCGCCCCGACGACCACGGCATCGACAAGGGCTCGAATACGGTGGAGGCGTCGGATGTCGGCCTGACCCGTTACGAAGTGGGAATGTCCACTTTCGGTGGCAATGCGCCCATCCAGGCTCTGTCCCACCTGCGCGATGACCAGGTCGGCCCGGAGCAGGAGCGGCAGGTATATCTCGAACACATCGTGTGCCTCGCGGGTCACCCCGAGGCTTGTTTCCCACCGACCGGACGCATAGACTTGCAACCACACATCCGCTCTGGAGTTATGTTGCGCGCGTATGGAGTCGGTACCGCCGAGTCCCGGGGGGACCGCTCGCACCAGATTCCAGGCTGTGTGTTCGTCGATCGAGGTACTCACAGGGTCTCCTTCCCCCAACGGTGGATGGTTACATGCACGACGCGGAACGCGGCCTGTTCGATCTACGGCGGGGACGACCTTTATATGTGACCTCCTCTGATGGACATCCCGGAGCAGCTGTGCTGCTGGCCACGGTCGAGGGTTTGAATCGTGAAACTCTGAACGAGCTCCGACGACTTGACGGCGGACCTATCCGCCTGGCGGTCACCCACCATCGAGCTCGAGCCATGGGTTTCGTTCCCGTTCGCTCGAGGGACATGAGCGTGAGCCTGAACGGGGAGACCGATCCCGATCAGATCCTGCGCCTGTCGAGTGCGATGGGCAGCTGCGCGGTCAGAACGCGCGACCTCCGGGAAGCATCGGCACCCGAAGTCGGCGGGCTCACGCTCGCAAGACTTGGCGGGCTGCTGCCGGCCGTCGTCAGCACACCGGCGGATCCGGCGCGCGTACTCGAGCTGCGCCGCCTGTTGGAGACTCGCGCCATTCTCGCCACGACGACCGCACAGATCGAAGCGATGGCGGCAAACGTGCGGCTGGAACTGACCTATGTCAGCGGAGGACCCGTTCCGCTGGAAAACGCCGAGGATGCCAGGTTCCTGTGCTTCCGGGAGGCCAACGGCCTTCGCGAGCATGTGGCGGTCGTGATCGGCAACCGCGAGAGCTGGCCCGACCCGGTGCCCGTACGCCTCCATTCGGCCTGCCTCACCGGTGATCTCTTCGGCAGTCTCAGGTGCGATTGCGGTCAACAACTGCGTGGCAGCCTGCGCGTCTTCGCGGCAAGCGGCGGAGGCGTCCTCCTGTATCTGGCGCAGGAGGGACGCGGCATCGGTCTGGGCAACAAGCTTCGAGCCTATCTCCTGCAGCAGGAGGGCCTGGACACCGTGGACGCCGACGGCACGCTGGGCTTCGGCGCCGATGAACGCCGCTACGACGCGGGAATCGAAATCCTGCGGCATCTCGGGATCGAGCGCGTCCAGCTCCTCACCAACAATCCGGAGAAAGTGCGGGCCCTGCGTGAAGGGGGAATTCACGTCATCGATCGGCAGCCGCTCTTCGGTACGCTCAACCGCCACAACCTTCGGTACGTCACGGCCAAGGTCCATCGCGCGGGGCATTGGCTTGGCGAGATGCTGGCAGGAGCGCTTCCCGTCAAATAGACGCGACCCTGCTCACACCAGCCGATCGAGCGGAAACGCCCTGACGTCCCGGATCACATCCGCCAGGGCCGCGCCATAGTGCGCGACGAGGCGTTCGCCTTTCGCGGCATCTGCCTGCCGCGCATCCCCGACGACCCCCGAGCGATTGAGGTCGTCCGCGAGCCAAGAGAAGGAGACGGTTCCTTCGGCACTCAGACGACGCATGGTCCGCTCGAGCTCTTCTCCGAAAGCGGGGGCATCGCGAATCTCTCCGGTTCGGACCAGATCCGGACGCAGGTGCAGCATCATCGCGGTTTCCACCGCCCCACCATGCAGCCCGTGACGCCACTCCGACTCTGGCAGATCCAGTCCGTCGGGACGCGGGAGGTCGAAGTAGTTGACCTTCACGACCAGCAGTCCTCGTTCCTCGCGAAGCCTCAGTCCTGCGGTGTCCAATACCGCGCGATTGCCGCCGTGGCTGTTGCTGAGCAGCAGACGCCTGAGGCCGCATCCGGCGAGCGCGAGCCCGTATTGGTGGATCACGGTGCTGAGAATCTCGGGATCGAGGCTCAACGTTCCAGAGAAGCGCATGTGTTCCCTGCTGGAACCCACGGCCTGCGCGGGAAGCACCCAGGCAGGAAAGTCGTCCGGCAGGTGGCGGAAGGCGCTCGCGAGAAGCCCCATGCCGATGTCGAGGTCCGTTGAGAGCGGCAGATGGGGGCCGTGCTGTTCGATGGAGGCAAGCGGCAGGATCACCACCGGATCGCGCTCAGCCGCGCGACCGGCATCGACGGTGGTCATGGACTGCCAGTGGCGGATCGAATTCTCAGCCATCGCGCGTGGACCTACGACTCAAGCCGTGCGTAAACGTCGCCGGGGACACGCTGTGCCTCCGCTGTTTGGAGGGCCGCGAATAACTCGGTTTCGCTCGTCCACGCCTCAACCGCCAGGCGGTATGACTCGCCAGACGACCAGTTGAATCGATAATGCCCGAGCTGGCCCAATCGTGCCGCGCACGTACGAGCATAGTCCAGCGCGCGCGGCAGGTACTCGAACGACAAGGCGCGCACTGGACGGCTGAGTCCTGCAAGCACGCTCGGCTCGGAGCCTTCAACGTCGATCTTGACGAAGGCGGGCATCCCGAATCGTTCGATCAGCGCATCCACGGTCGTGGTCTCAACCTCGACTCGGCGGTTCCACTCGACGCCGGAGAAATCCGGTTCACGGGCACGAGCCTCGTGCCACGGCGCCACAATCGTGCTCACGGTCGGGGTGCGCTCGCTGACGAACAGCGATGTGCGTCCCCGGTTGCTGCCGACCGCCGTTTCGATCACCTCCACGCGTGGAGATCCGGCAAAGAACAGGCGCAGCAGCCGCGCGAAGTCCGGCTGCGGCTCCACGGCCACGACGCGGCACCCCATCGCCGCGAACGCGCGCGTGCGGTTGCCCACGTGCGCGCCAAGGTCGAAGACCAGATCGCCCGGCGATACGAACTGACGGTAGAAGCGGCGCATGCGCCGCTGTCGCAGAGGAATCGCATGATAAATGGCAAGGGAGCGGAGCAGTCCAACGATACGGCCGGGACTGCTCATCGGCCCTGTGGAAGAAGACATGCGACGCAGAGGTGCCCCACGACGATGCGCGAGCGGCCGGCGTCGAGATGCGCGATGCGCCGATCCCGCCAACCCCCAATCGTCGGAGCATCGCAATCAGGCATTTCCATCGCCGCGTCCGCCCAGCCCTCGACCAGGCGTCGCTGAAGTTCGCGCTCGGCGGATCCCAGCATCCAGTCGCTCGGCTCGGTCCGGACGCGATAACCGACCTCCTCGAAACAGCGGACCGCGCATTCGGCGGCATCGGGCCCCGCCGCGGGGCCGCTCAGCCCTTTGTCTCTTTTCTGATGCCGGTTCAGGAGATCGCGAATCATTTCGTCCTCGGGTTCCGCCGGCGAGCAGGAAGACGAGCCATTGTAGGTGATGGCAAAGAGCGCTGCCGCGCCTGCCGCGCGACAGTGCGCCGCCAGCGCGCGCAGCCATCGCTCCGATACGAGGTCGAGGAGCGCCGACGCGGTCACCAGATGACGACCCGCGAAGAGGTCGACTTCCATGGAGCTTCCCAGATCGAGTTGCCTCGTCTCGACATCGCACTCGAGGCGCTCGCCGCGTATAACGCATCCATTCGCAGACGTCCGGACATCGTAGTGTCGAGCCGCGGCCCACGAGGAGGTGAAATCCGCGATCAGCCCGAGCAGAACAGCGTCCCGATCGACCACGAGCCAGCGCTGGCGATTCGGGAGACGGGGCGCCAGATACCGGAGGTTGGCGCCGGTCCCCGTGGCCAGGTCGACCGCGCGGATCGGCTCGTCTCGTGGAAGCGCGGCCGCGATCCATTCCGTCAGACTCTCGGACCGCGCCGCGGCATCGGCAGGCTCGCGCAGTCGCAGCCAGGTTGCGAGGGAGTTATCCATCACCTGTCGAGGTGCTCCAGCGCGGCAGCCATCTCGGCGGCGGCCCGTTCCCAGGTCGGTAACCGTTCGCGCACCCGCCGCGCGCCCGCGGCGAGCCGGGCACGCAAGCTATCATCACTGACGATGCGACCGAGCGCTCCGGCAAGTGCCCTGGTATCTCCCGGTGGAACCAGCAGGCCTGCATCGTCGCCAACGAGATCGGCAATCGCGCCGGTCGTCGTGCTGACAACAGGCAGCCCGCGCGCCAACGCTTCGGCCACGGCCATGCCGTACGTCTCTTGCAGCGTCGCGAGGACGAACACGTCCGCGCGATCGTAGTACCCGTCGAGCTCAGCGGCGTCGAGCTCGCCGGCCAGCGTAATCCGATCTTCCAGATGCAACCTTCGTATCGCGGCGCGTACCCGATCGGCCGTTTCCGGATGCCTTGTGATGCTGCCGGCGCAAGTGAGATGCCAGCAGTTCCGGGGCGCTGATGAAAGCGCCTCAATCAGAATCTCATGTCCTTTGATCGGGTTGAGCGTCGCAACCGACAGGAGCTCCAGCGGCTTTCCTCCCGAGCCTCGCGACAGCGCCGCTGGCATCGTCCCCGGCTCGACGACGATGATCCGACTGGGCGCGAGCCCGTACTTGGCAAGCATGGGGAGCGTGGCCTTGCCGGTGACGATGATGAGCGCGGCAGCGGCCAGCGCGCGGCGCTCGGCGGCCTCGAGCCGCGCGGCCGTGTTCCGATCGATGCCGACGTCGGCACCGAGCGGAAGATGAACGAGCGCGGCGATTCGAAGGCGCGCCGCTTCATGTTCAATAATCTCAGGCATCGCTCCGAGCGCCAGACCGTCGACGAGCAGGCGAGTGCCATGGGGAAGATCGGCCAACACCTCGGCAGCGTGGTCGAGTGCCTTGGACGAGGGATACGGAAAGCTCTCATCGAGCTCCCGGACATCGACCGACCAGCCATGCTGGCACAGGCCTTCCGACATGCGCCGGTCATATTGGTAGCCGCCCGTGGGGTTATCGAGCCGTCCGGGGACGACAAGCACGACTGAGCGCATTCCCCGCCCATTCTGTTGCGGAACGCGACGCCGTTACAATGCGTCTGCATGCCCTGCGTGAGAACGCGGAGAATTCAGAACGCCTCGGGTGCCGGATTATTCATGATTCATGATTCTTGATTTCCGATCGGACCCCAAATCGAGAATCGAGAATCAAGAATCAAGAATCAAGAATTGAAGGGTCCGGATCATTCATGAGCGTACTTGGCTGGCATGCGCCCGAGACGCCTCTTCGCGAGAGCGTCCTTCGCGCGATTGCACTCGGGCTGGCAGGTGTCATTGCCATCGCGTGGGTTGCCCGCCCGCCGCTGCAGCTTGGCGTGCTCTATGCGGCGAAGGCTGCGGTGGTGTTCGGGACGACGATGATGATCGCCTTTGGATTCGTCGGCGACCACCATCCGTTCTTACGCTTCGGGCCTGCCAACCACGTCACGATGATCCGGGCGATGCTGGTGGCGCTCATTGCGGGCCTGATCGGCGAGCCGACGACCCCGCGCGTTGCGGGGGCGGCTTCGGGCGCCGCGGTGATCATGACGGTGCTCGACGGCGTCGACGGCTTTCTCGCGCGCCGCAGCCGGATGGCGAGCATATTTGGCGCGCGGTTCGACATGGAAACCGACGCGGTGTTCGTGATGGCGATGTCGATTCTCGTGTGGCAACACACAAAGACCGGTCCGTGGATTCTCCTCGGTGGGATGATGAGATACGCCTTCATCCTGGCGGGATCGTGGCTGCCATGGATGGCGCGTCCTCTGCGGCCGACCCGCCGCGCCAGGGTCATCAGCGCGTGTCACATGGCAGGCCTGAGCGTGGCGCTGGCGCCTGTCGTTCCGCCGCCGCTCAGCGCGATTGTGGTTGCCTCCACGCTGGCCGCACTGACGTGGTCGTTTGCGGCAGACGTGCGCCGTCTGTGGAGATTGGAGTAGTCATGGCCGTTCTGGGACATGCCAGCCGGAGCGCCGCTGGATTGCGAGCCCTATCGGTCATCATGGGGATCTACCTGACGAACGCGTACGGGCCGCCGGTTCTCGGCAGCCTGCTCGCGCTGGCGATTGGGGGCTCCGGGATGCCGCTGAGCCTGTCGAAGTGAAACGTGGCGAGAGAAGAACACGTCCGGTCCACGGGGAAGGCGGGTGAGGGGGCTCACGGCGTGGCGGCCCTGCACTGGGTCGCCGTCGCTGTCGCTCTCGCGGCGCTCAACGCGTCGCTGACATTCGCCAACGTGTGGCCGACCTTGGGCATCCGGTTGGGTGGATCGTTGTCCGTCGAACTGGCCGTCTGCATCCTTGGCCTGGCGCTGGGACGGCGGTGGCTGAGCGCGTGGCCTCGGGCGACTCAGCGCTGTCTCGCAATCCTCTGGGTCCTGCTGGTCGTCGGTCACTATGTGGACGTGACCGTCCGCGCTCTCTACGGAAGAGAGATTAATTTGTACTGGGACCTGCGGTTCGTTCCGGATGTCGGCGCGATGTTTGCCTTCGTCGCCAATCCGTGGCTTGCTGCAGGCGTTGTTCTCGGAGTGATGCTGCTGCCCGTGCTCATATATGTGCCCGTACGCTGGGCGGTGCAGCAAGTGAACGATGCCACGGGGCATCCGGGCGCGCGCCGTGTGCTGGGCGTGACGGCGGCTGCCATGCTTCTGTTATGGGGTGTCCAGCGCTTCGACGATCGAATCCTTCCGTCTGTCCGGTTTGCGGAGCCTGTGATACCGACCTTCGCGCGCGTGCTGAGCGAGCTCGGCTCCGAGATGACCGGAGCAGGCCTGCGGACCCTCGAGCCGCCGCCGCCGATGCGTTCCGACCTCGCGCGCGTCAGCGGCGCTGACGTGTTGCTGATCTTTCTCGAATCCTATGGCGCTGTGAGCTGGCAACGTCCCGAATTCGTCGGGCCGCTGGCCGCGAGCCGCGAGCGTTTCGACGCCGACATTCGCGACACCGGCCGCTCGGTGGTCTCCGCGTTCGTCGAGTCGACGACCTTCGGCGGCGGGTCATGGCTTGCGCACGTCAGCCTGCTCTCGGGAACCGAGGTCCGGGACGAGCGCACGAGCATCCGGCTGATGGCCCAGCACCGCGATACGCTCGTCAAGGCATTCGGGCGTCACAGGTACCGTACGGTCGCGATCATGCCAGGGCTGTTGCGAAGCTGGCCGGAGGGTTCGTTCTTCGGGTTCGAGGCCATCTACGATCGCGCACGGCTCGACTACCACGGACCACCGTTCGGGTGGTGGGACATCAACGATCAGTTTGCGCTCGCGCGCGCCGATGCGCAGGAAATCGCGCCGCTGCCGCGGCGGCCCGTATTCATTTTCTTCCCGACGATTACCACGCATGCGCCGTTCACGCCAGCGCCTCCCTATCAGGCGGACTGGACGCGTGTCCTGAGGCCGGATGCGTACGACAGGGCCGATCTCAACCGCGCCTGGGCGGAGACGCCAGACTGGCTCAACCTCGGGCCGAGCTACGTTCACTCGCTCGCGTACGCGTACGCCACGATGGGCGGCTACCTTCGGCTGCGCGCCGATCGCGATCTCGTCATGATTCTGATCGGCGATCACCAGCCGCCTGGCCTGGTCAGCGGCCCCGGTGCGTCGTGGGAGGTTCCCATTCACGTGATCGCCGGCCGGCAAGGCGTGCTCGATCGGCTGCGCCAGCATCGTTTCCGCGAGGGGCTGGCCCCTGGTGGTCCCGCGGTGGCGCGGATGGATACGCTGCTCCCGATCCTGCTCGATGCTTTCGGGGACGAGGAGTGACGTAGGCCGCATCTCGAGATGCGGCGCCCCGCAGGACCCTGCTGCGTGTGTCAGTAGTGCAGCGGCGCGTCGATGACGATGCGCCGACGTCGCAGGTCGTCGTACGCGGATCCGAGCATTTCGGGAACAATCCTGCCGCTCAGATCTGCATCGACGGCGAGGGTCTCTGGTAGATACTGCCGGCACGCGCCGAACTCCTCCTCGTATTCGGGCGTGGGAAAGGTCAGCGTCAGGATCGACGAGCCGGCTCGACGCTCCACCCGATACAACGGGTTGACCCTCAACTCTCCCAACACGCTCTGTGCGATCGGCAGGTCGTACTTACTGAAGAGATCGCCACGGCGGCTCGCGACGAGCGTCAACGAAGGCTCGGTCCCGAGCTCCGCCGGCGACACGTCGCGAGTCAGATCCACCCGGCGCTGCGCGAGGATCCCGGCGAGCAGTTGTTCGTCGCTGAACAGCCGCGGGTGCTGCGAAGAAAAGAGATCGCGATACGCGGTCGGCGTGAGCGGATTCCCCGCCGAGAGGTTCTCGCCGAGGGCGTTGTGCAGGTGTGGCATCACGACGACGCCCTCCCCACCGGCAAGCCGCGTCATCTCGTCCGCCAGCAGACGCTTGTGCCAGATGTACGGAAACGCATCCGAGAGCACGACGAGCGAAAAGGTGTTGCGCGCGAACGGCAGCGGCTGATTGGCGTCGCAACAGACGGGTGCGCATCCTGGCGACGTGAAACGCGCTGCGAGCCAGAGCTTCCAGAAAAACAGATCGGCGAGAACCGTGCCCGGGAGCGGTGCGTCAGTGCCGGACTGTAGACCGATCAGCACCCGGGTGAGGTGTCCCGAGCCGCCGCAGAGGTCCAGGCAGCGGCCGGCCACGGTCCATCGCCGCTGCCCGATGGCGTGCAGGAGCCCTTCGGCCATCGCGTACGTGGGATCCGAGAAGCGGTACGCGAAGTACGCTCCCTCGGCGTCAGGGCTGAGAATCGCAAGCGCGTCACGATAGGTCGCTTCGGCGCCGCGCGCGAGGAACGTCCGGAACGCGTCCGCGCGTGCGTCGTCGAGCCCGAGCAGCATGAAGAGCGCTTCTTCACGCCGGCCCGCCTCGAGCGCGTGCATGGCGTCTCGTGTGGGGTCATCGGCGATCAGCACGGGAATGCCCGCGACGATCGGAAACGCACAGCACTCGCAGCCGAGCACGCCCGATTCGATGCGGTCGCCGGTCCGCACGAGCGCCTCGTTGTCGACGAGGGAGAGGCGGGTGCCGCAGAACGGGCAACGGAGCAGGTCGAGCAGTGTCTCGTGCATGGTGAGATGTACGTGCGCGCAACCAACGAACGTAGGCCGCATCTTCAGATGCGGCCCAGGTGCATGGCGCCGGGTCTAACCAGTCAAGGGCTCTGCCGGGCTCTGCCCTTGATATCTTCCACCCCAACGCGCCAAAGACGCGCGTTGGGGACCCCGGCCCGGCAGAGCCGGGGTCCCCACCGCGCACGCTTGCGCGGTGGGGTGGAGAGCCCCCGCCTGGTTAGACCCAGTGTCTTTTTGGCGCGCTCCGCGCGCCTCGCCCGTTATGCGGTCGCACAACGAGTACAAAATTCGCGTGTGTGGCCGCATAACGGGCTAAAGACCCGGCCTACGTACCCCGGTCTGACCCTCAGGACGCGAACTGCTCGATGAATGCCGGGCGGCGGGAGCCGACCTCGGCGCGGCGGTAGTGCTCCACGCCGAGCAGCCGGGCGGCGTCGCCCTCGGCCACGAGCGTCAGCGCGTCATCGGTCAATTGCGACGAGTGGCACCGGATCGCTGCCAGCTTGCGATTTGCGAAATCTCCCGCCTCGACGACGAGCGTCGGGGCTGCCGCGCTCGCGCCGAACGCATCGGGATCGGCAATGCCGAGAATCCGGCGCGGCGCCTGGCCGGTCGCTCCCTGCCTGGCGAGCGTCTCCTCGGCGTGCTGCACGACCTCTCGCATGTGTCCCGCAGGCATGCTGACGTAGTACAGCGCCGGGCCGTCCTCGCCCATCGCCGCCACGGCCGCCGTCGTCCTCTCGTGAACGGCAATGTGATCCGGATGCCAGTAGAGTCCATCCTCGTCGAAGGTGATGACGATCTCCGGGCGGAACCGCTCGATGGCTTCGCGTATGTCGGTTTCGAGCCTCGCTCCATCAGCCCAGGGGAGCATGCCGTCCTCGTAGTCCAGCAGCACGACATCGACCACACCGAGCACACGGGAGGCATCTCGCAGTTCCTGCGCGCGCACATCGGCAAGGCGTTTCCCCTGGTCCTGTTCGCCGTGCGTCACGCACAGCAGCGACACCCGGGCGCCAAGATGCGCGCACCAGGCGAGCAGTCCCCCGCACGCCAGCGACTCGTCGTCTGGATGGGCAAATACCGCAAGCAGCGAGCGGCCGCTGACCTCGTCCACCCGGGGAGCCATGTCAGGCTGTTCGCTCCGCGCGCCGCCGCGCCGTGACGAGTTGCGAGTAGACGCCGACGTATGCATCGACCATGCGGTCCGGGCTGAAGCGCTCGATCGCCCGCGTCCTGACGCGGCCGCGCTCGAGCGCCAGTACACCGGGCAGACCGGCGACCAGCGCCTCGAGCGAGTCGAACACCGCACCCGTGATCCCCTCGTCGACGATCTCCCGCACCGCGCCGCGGTCGAGCGCGGCCACTGGCGTGCCACACGCCATGGCCTCGGCGAGCACGAGGCCGAAAGGTTCGCCGGCCTGCACCGGATACACCAGCGCGCGCGCACCGCCGAGCAGCGTGACCTTGGCGGCGTGATCCACCTCGCCCACGTAGACGATCTGGCGTTCGTCAACCTGCGGCGCAACAACGTCGCGGTAGTATTCGTTCTCTGCGGCGGCAAGGATCAGGCGCACGCCGGTTCGCCTCGCCACCTCGATCGCCTGGAGCACGCCCTTCCCTTCGGTGAATCGGCCGAGGAACAGCAGGTAGTCCTCGGGTTGCTGACGAAAGCTGAAGGCAGAGACGTCCACAGCGTGATGAACGATCCCCACGACGTTGAGTCCGGCAAGCAGACGCGCCTGCGCCTTCGAGACGGCGACAAACGGCGCCTCGGGGTATGCCGACCAGAGCGCGACTTCAGGCGTCGTCGGCGCGTGGTGCAGGGTCTGGAGAATCGGCGTCGGCGACATGCGCGTGAACGCGAGCGATATCGGAGAATACTCGGCCTGATAGTGGATCACATCGAAGGCATCGGCGCGCTCGACGGCGGCGGCCAGATTGAACAGCTCGCACAGCTCCCACGGCCACAGCGAGGAATCCTCGTTGTAGCCCCGTTCATAGATCGAGTGGAGCTTTGCCTTCGTCTGCGACGAAGCCGCCGCGAACAACGTCACGTCGTGGCCGCGGCCCACCAGGCCGTCGACGAGGAGCGCGGTCATCGCTTCGATCGATCCGGATCGAACCGGCGGGATCGATTGAGCGACCGGCGCCACCAGCGCGATCTTCAACGGACGTGCGACCGCGCCGGGACCGGGCCGCATCACGCGCACGCCTTTTCCAGAAACGGCGGCAGCACGCGTGAGGCGTCGAAATGCTCGCGGGCAATCTCGCTCGCGCGCCGCGCGTGCAGGGCATAGTCGCGATCGAAACGCTGCAGCCCCTCGATGGCCTCCTCGCGCGTGGAAAACGCGGCAAGGCCGGTGCCGGAGGGCAGATGCGCGCTCCAGCCGGTGTCCTGCACGAGCGCCGGACGTCCCGCCGCCAGATAGCACTCCGTGCGATCGCTGAACCATCCCGACCTGCGCGCCACGTAGGCGTGCTTGGCGATCCCGAATTCCGCCTTCGAGCCCCGGATGTAATCGCGGTAATCCCAGACCGAACGCGAGATGCTCATCGCGTCGATCGGCGACCATCCGTGCTCGCGAAGCAATCGCTGCGGCCCGTTCACAGCCAGCTCGAACCGCTGAACGGTGTGTCCGGGAAGGTCGATGAACCGCAGGAACTCGCGATCCTTGTTGCCATCGACGTCCGTGAAGCTCTCGGTCTTCCAGGTCATCACGGTCGTGAACCGGTCTCGGCTGGGCGGCGTGTCGGTGCGCCAGAGATCGGAAACGACTGGCTGCCACGTCTTGTGCCAGGTGAACCCGCCGGTGGGCACGTCCGAGGCCGGCGTCCCGATGTTGGCGCCGAACGTGAACAAGCGGTCGAACCCGCGAAAGAAGTCGACGTACCAGCCCTCACCCTTCGCAATGGCAAGCTGGGTGAACACCGGATCCGAATCGACGAACACGCGTCTGGGAATCCGTGCGTACTCGTCGCGCCAGAACCAGGAGCCGCCGGACAGGTTCACGAACAGATCAGCGTCCGAGCAATACGCGCGCACCTCTTCACGCGAGCGTCCGTGATACGTGCAGTCGTAGTTGATGAAGCACCACTGGTTGCCCAGACCGAACGGTTCGAGCGCGTTGTGGATGTAGCGGGTGCCGTATGACGGATCGGGCGAGATCTCGTTACGCTCCGGGTCGTAGATGCACTCGCCGGTGTCCTCGATGTACAGCACCTCGTGCCCCAGCGCACGCAGGCCGAGGAGGTACATGAGCGAGCACCACGTGACCCCGCCGAACGGATACCGCGCGATGATGCCCGCGAACAGGATCTTCACGGTATTACCTGCATGAGCTCGTCAAAAGTCTCGGGCTCGTCGAGGGATCGACCAACGGACAGTCGCGCACACATCCGACGGTACAGGTCGTTCGACGCCATCAGCTCGTCGTGCGTCCCTTGATCGATGAGCCAACCCTCGTGCAGCACGAGAATGCGGGTCGCGTCGCGGATCGTCGAGAGACGGTGCGCGATGACGATCGTCGTACGGCCCTTGCGGAGACGCCGCAGCGCGCCGAAGACCGCTGCTTCCGAGAGGGCGTCGAGCGACGAGGTTGGCTCGTCCAGGAGCAGGATGGGAGCATTCTTCAAGAGCGCCCGCGCCAGACCCAGTCGCTGACGTTCGCCGCCCGACAGCGTTGCGCCGGCTTCCGCCACGGGCGTCTGATAGCCCTGCGGGAGCTGCTGGATGAACTCGTGGACGTAGGCCGCGCGTGCGGCGGCTTCTATCTCCTGGTCCGATGCCTCGAGCCGCCCATAGCGAATGTTGTCCGCGATGGTTCCGCTGAAAAGCACCGGCTGCTGGGGCACGACCGCAATCCGCTCGCGCAATGATCGCAGCGAGTAGCGGCGGACGTCGACCTCGTCGACGAGGACACGCCCGCTCTTCGGCTCGAAGAACCGGGGAATCAGGTTCGCGATCGTCGTCTTGCCTGCGCCGGTGACGCCGACAATCGCAAACATCTCGCCGGGACGCACCTCGAAGCTCACATCCTCCAGCACGCGGCGATCGTCGCCGTATGAGAAGCCGACCGACTCGAAACGGACGCGGCCTTCGACCTCCGACGCATCGAGCGTATCGGGGCCGTCCAGCCGCTCGGGCGTGAGCGCGAAGACCTCGCGGACCCGTCGGGCGCTCACAGCGGCCTGCTGCAGAGAGCCGGTCGTATGAGCAATCGCGGACATCGGGTTGTACACGGCCGCCAGGTACGCGATGACGACGAGGAGGCTGCCTACGGTCAGGGTGCTGTCGAGGACGTGGAGTCCTCCGACGATCAGGACGAGCGCCGTGCCCGCCAGCGTGATGGCCGTCACCGCAACGGAGAAGAGCGACTCCTGCCACGTCAGGCGGAGGCGTGCGTGCATCGCCTCGTCGCCGGACCGTGAGAACCGCGCCAGCTCGTACCGTTCGCGAGCGAAGCTCTTGATCACCGCGACCGACGACAGTATCTCGAAGGCGCGATCGATCAGCGTGGACTCCAGCTCCTTCACACGCTCGGCCCGATCAATCATCGTCCGCGAGTAATAGCGGAGACACAGATAGAGGAACGGCACCACCGTGAGCGAGAGGAGCCCGAGCGTCAGATCGAGATACACCAGGATGACGAACATGACCACGAGGTTGACCACCGCCAGCGCGAGAGGGAACACGCCGCCGATCGCGAGGTCGTTCACGCAGTGCGCGTCGGCGTCGAGCCGGTAGACCGAGTCGGCGGTCCTGGTCAGGATGTGATGGCGCAGCGGGAGCGCCTGCAGATGCTCGAGCAGCTTCGCCCGCAGGTTGTACACGATACGCTGTCCGGTATCCACCTGCAGCTGGGTGTCGATCATGCGCACGAGCTCGTGGGCGATCTGCAGCAGCAGGCCCGCGACGACGACGATCACGAGCAGTGCGACCGCGCTGGCGCCGACCCTCGAAGGGATGAGGACGGCGAACCAGTCAGGGACCGGATGACCGCCCAGCACGCTGTCGACAACGATCTTGAGAGGCCAGGGTGACAGCGCGGCCAGCCCGATCTCCGTCAGCGCGAGGATGGCGATGGCCGCGACGCGTGCGCGATATGGTCGGAGGAAGGACAGGGTCCACGAAACCAGGGGCACGTCAGCCTCGCGACAGGGTTGTCTCCGACAGCGTCGTTTCGGCCGGGTGGCTCACGCGTGGAGCGGGCGCGAGCGGCAGCGGGAGCATGCCCGCGGCGGTGGCGACACGCGCCACGGCGCGGTCCACGACGGCGACCGCGCGCGTGGCCTGCCAGGCCGCACGCGCCGCAATTGCGGTAATGCCGACGATCGACACGAACATGCTCGCCGAGTGGCCGTGAAAAGCTATCGACACGCTCGTTCCGGCAGCCACGAGCAGCGCGACGGTCAGAGCCTGGACCGTCGCGAGGAAGCTGGGACGCAACCGCGCCCGCGTGCGGAAGAGGCTGCTTCCCTTCTCATGGTCTTCCACGAGCGTCTGCACGTGCAGCCAGCCCCACCGCCCGATGGTCAGGCTGAGGTCGCGATCCTGACGCCAGCCTTCGTCGACGTGAACGACCTGGGCGGGGCGGGCTGCGCGGAGCACCCCCACCAGTTCGGTCAGCAGTGTGGTACGGAACGCGTGCGATTCGCTCCAGAACGATCGTTCGGTTCCACCGCCAGTGAGCAGGCGCGCGGCGGCGCGTGCGTCGCGGAAGGCAGGCACGGGCGTCTTCCACGGATGCCGCGTCACATGCTGCGATGCCACGCCCTGCGAGAGCGACAATCCACGCAGATTTCCCCTGAAGCGGCCAACGGGCTGCACCAGGTGCAGCCATGCGATCAGCGCGCGGTACGCCGGGCGGCTCTGCGCGCGCGACCAGCGGCCGATTCCCGGCAGCCCGCTGAGATCCGAGCGCCAGGCAAACGTCGCGCATCGGCCCAGTGTCGTCGTGCAGCCGAGCAGGCCGGCCGCGAGGAGCAGCAACGGCGCGTTCACCTCCATCGTCTCTCCGGTGGAGAGGAGCAGCCATGGCGCGTCCATCCCCATCAGCTCACCGGTGATCCCGGCGATGAGCAGCACCAGCGACGCGGCCATCCACAGCGGCGAGTGCGGAAGAAACTGCCACCGATGGGTCTGTGTGCTGTAGATCGACGGAAACGCTGCCGTGCCCCACACACCGGTGTTCACGCGTCGCCCGGCAGCCGAGCGGAGGAACGGGAGAGGACTGTAAATGCGTCCGTGCCAGAGCATCTGCCCGCCGAGGAACTTCTCGGAGTGATGCGCGTCGAGCCACGTTTCCGCCTCGCCGTATCCGACCTGCTGGCGCCAGAATGCGCGGACGCTCCCGCGGTGGTGATGCCACACGAGTGCCGCGGGCGCGAATCCGACGCGCAGTCCCTTGGCCTGCAGCCGCCAGCAGATGTCGACGTCGTCGCCCGCACGAAGGTAGACCGGGTTGAAGCCGTCGATCGACAGCAGCGCGTCACGGCGGAAGGCCATGTTGCAGCCGGGGACGTGCTCCGCGATGCGGTCGTCGAGCATCACGTGTGTCGGTCCTCCGGGAGCGCGCGCCACGCACTGCGCCAGCCACGGATCGTCGTGTGGCACGACGTTCGGCCCGCCAGCTCCGGCAACGTCGGCCACGAGCATCGGCTGAACGAGGTAGGTGAGCCAGTCGGCGTCGACCCTGACATCCGCATCGGTGTAGGCGACGATCTCGCCGGTCGCGGCGGCGAGTCCGACGTTGCGGGCCGCGCTGAGCCCGCCTTTCGGTGCGTCGATGACCCGCACGTCTGGATGTCCGCGCGCAATCGATCCGGTCGCGTCGCGCGATCCGTCGTTGACGACAATCACCTCGACGCTCGGGTATGTGAGGCTCGCGAGCGATGTGAGGCAGTCGTCGATGGTGTCGGCGGCGTTGTACGCGCAGACGACCACCGACACCTTCGGCCAGCCGGCGCGCTCGCTGGCCGGGAACGGCGCGTCGGCGAATATGTTCCTGACAGCCGCCAGCGCCGGCTTCGGGTTGCGTGCCTCGTCCACCAGGCCGAAGGCCCAGTCGTTGACGGGGCCGCCGCCTCGCCACCACTCGTCGGTCCACGAGTAGGCCACCGCGCCGCAGGCTCCTTCGGTGAAGGCGGCACGGAGGTGCATCGCGGTGATCCGCGCCTGCCCGTCGAGCCCCTCGCGCACGCTGTCGCAGCCCGCTTCGGCCAGCAGAAGCGGTTTGTGGCCGGCGATGTGCTGCAGCCGCGCCAGGTACGCTCGCAGATCGGCGTCGCGATGCAGGTAGACGTTGAACGAGCAGACGTCGAAACAGTCGAGGTCGAGGTATTCGGTGGGAGGGAAGTTCACATACGTGAGGAGGCTGTCTGGGGCCGCCGTCTTGATCTCCTCGTACAGCTCCCGCAGGAATCGTTCGATGCGGCGCGCGCCGTGCCAGCGCACGATCCCGGGGGGAATCTCGTTGCCGACCGCAAAGAGCAGCGCGGCCGGATGCGACGCCAGCCGGCGCACCGTGGCCACCGCGCCTTGCCGTATCCGTCGTACGAGCTCGGGATCGTCGAGAAACGGAATGTGCTGCGGCCACTCCAGGCCGACCATCACCCGGAGCCCGTGCTCGATGGCTGCGTCGAGCACGCCGACCGGCGGCACGGTGTAGGTACGGACGGTGTTGACGCTGGCAGCCGCCATCAACGCGAAATCCTGCGCGACGCGTGCAGGTGGGGGGAACTGAATCCCGTCGCCGTCGGGCGCGAAGGTGCCGTACGTGACCCCCTTCACGAGAAAACGCCGGTTTTCTACGTTGAGGAACTTGCCGTCTACGCGCGGTGCCTTGTGGTCGACGGCTCGGGGTCCGGAAGTCATCACAATGATGAAGCTCTCCGCGGTGATAAATGGGTCGACGCCCGCATACGTCTCGACACGTGCCGCGCCCGGCCGCCCGCTGAACACGTGACGGAACGCTCGCGCACGCCCTCACGCCATGTACGCGTATTGTGCAAGAGGGAGGTGTCGCCGCAACCGGTGGCCGAGGAGCGGTTCGATCACCCACCGATTACGCGCGCGACCGAATAATGATACTACAGCGGGTAAGTGAGAAAATCAGCCGGAAAGCCCCACGAATCCTGGCTACGATGGGGTTCCGGGTTTTCCGTCATCACCGTCCGTTTCCATTCACCCCGTGTTTGGCAGCATAATCCGCCCTGACGGAGGTCTCGAGATGCGTCGTGGACTGCTCACGCTACTGGCAATGTCTGTCGTTGCGGTTGTCGTCCTCTCTCTCGTCGCCGTGCGGCTGGCGGCGCAGACCGCCAAAGCAGCCGCTGGCAAGGTTCCAGCCCAACGCGCTGGAGCACGGGCGCCGGGCGCCCCGGTCGGCTGCGCCGACCTGACGAAGCTGACCTTCGAGGGCAATACGACGATCACCGCGGCAACGTCCGTCGCGGGGGGAACATTCATGACCCCGGCGGGTCAGACCTTGACCGGCCTGCCTGCCTTTTGTCGGGTGGTTGGGGTCAGCAGGCCCACCAGCGACTCGAACATCAACTTCGAAGTCTGGCTGCCCTCCGATTCCTGGAACGGCAAGTTCCTGTCGTCAGGCGAAGGCGGGTTCGCCGGGACGATCAACTACACGCGATCCGGCCTCGATGGGGGCCTCGACGAGTTGATACGGCGCGGGTACGCGAGCGCATCGACGGATACGGGTCATCTGTCAACCGACACGAACTGGGCAATCGGGCATCCGGAAAAGGTCATCGATTATGCACACCGCTCGAAGCATCTGGTGACCGTTGCCGCGAAGGGATTAATCGCCGCGTTTTACGGCAGACCCGCCGCTCATTCGTACTTCAATTCCTGTTCGAACGGCGGTCGCCAGGCCTTGATGGAGGCCCAGCGCTATCCAGAGGACTACGACGGGCTCGTCGTCGGGGCTCCGTGGAACTATCAATCGCATTCCAATGCCGGGTTCGTCTGGGACGCTCAGACGCTCAGCGCGCCGGGCGCAGCGATACCAGCGTCGAAGCTGCCTGCCATCCATGCAGCGGCCATCGCGGCCTGCGACGCGGCCGACGGTCTCGCCGACAATCTGATCGAAGACCCTGGCAGGTGCTCATTCAAGCCGGAGACGCTGCTGTGCAAGGGTGCCGACAACGACTCATGCCTCACGGCGCCGCAGGTGACGGCGCTGAAGAAGCTTTACGAGGGACCCAGGCATCCGCGCACCGGCGCGTCAATCTTTCCGGGCTGGGCGAAAGGTAGCGAGCTCGGGTGGACGCGGCTGGTGTCGTCCGGTAATTTCGGCAACCTCGGTCGCGGTTATTTCGGCAACCTCGTCTTCGAGAAGCCTGATTGGGATTACCGCTCTTTCGACTTCGACACCCATCTGGCCCTCGCGGAGTCGAAAGTCGGAAAGCTCGGCGATGCAGTCAATCCCGATCTCTCGGCAGCCCGGCGCCGCGGGGTCAAGATCATCCAGTATCACGGGTGGAACGACGCGGTGCTTCAACCAGCCTACAGTCCGGAATACTACCAGCGCGTCGCGGCAGCCATGGGCGGTCTCGATGAAACACGCGATTTCTTCAGACTGTTCATGGTTCCGGGCATGGCGCATTGCTATTCCGGTCCAGGAGCCAACAGCTTCGGCGGCGTCGGTCAGCAGATCCCTCCGACGCGCGATGCGGTGCACGACGTTCAGATCGCGCTCGAGAACTGGGTCGAACGCCGCAAGGCGCCGGATCAATTCATTGCCACGAAGTATGCGGACGACTCGCCTCAGACCAGGCAGGTCCAATTCACCCGCCTGCTGTGTCCGTACCCGATGGTGGCGCGATACAAGAAATCCGGCGATTCCAACGATGCGCGAAACTTCACGTGCGTGAAGCCCTAGGTCGACATTCGTAGGCCGGGTCTTCAGACCCGGCGTGCCGAGTGGCGCCGCATCTAAAAGATGCGGCCTACGGTCGAGAGCGCGGGCAGCTCGATCGTCACGGTCGTCCCCTTCTCTGGCTTCGACGCCACGTCGATGTGGCCAGCGTGCTTTCGCACGATCGTGCTGACGATCGTCAGGCCGAGGCCGAGCCCGCCCTGCTCCTCCCAGGTGGTGAAGAACGGCTCGAAGATCCGGTCGCGCAGCGTCGGCGGGATGCCTCCGCCCGTGTCTGTCACCGCAATCCGGACGGCGCGTTGACGCCCCTGGTCCGGCGATGTCATCCACCCGCGCGACAGGAGCACCCTGACGCGTCCGCCGCTCGGCGTGGCGCGACAGGCGTTCACGACAAGGTTGACGATGACCTGTTGCAGTTCGTCGGCATCGGCCATCACGCGAGGAATGGCGTGGCGGCAGACGAACTGCAGCCGGATGCCACGACGTCGGGCATCGGTCTCCAACACCTCGACGACCGGTGCGAGGGCGCCCGGCAGATCGAGGGCTACCGCGGGAACGGATTGACGGCGGCCGAGCGGTAACAGGCGTTCGATCGCAACGGTCATCCTGTCCGCCTGTTCCTCGATGATTCGCGCGCACCGGACGACCTCGACCGACAGATTCGGAGACGCCGCAATGGCGCGTGCGCGCCCGTGCAGTACCTGAAGGGGCGATCCGAGCTGGTGCGCGATCATCGCGGCCGCGTAGCCTATTGCCGTCAGCTTGTCGCGGCGCAGCAGGTCCGACTCGAGCGCGCGATGCGCTCTTTCCGAGTCGAGCGCTCGAGTGTGAACGATTTCGAGGGCCTCTCGCACGTGGTTCAACCCGTTGGCGGCTCCGTCACTCATCAACTCTCCGCCGGCCGGCGATCGCATGACGATGCCGCTGGCCGCGGCGATCTGCATCCCCTCGGTCAACGTGCGCAGCTCGCGCGCGAACCTGCGGGCGGCCACCGCCCATCCCACGGCGAGGACCGCTGTCGCGAACGCCAGTAACGCGATCACAACGCTCGTCGACATGGCCACTGCGTCCTACACGCTCTGAGGCAGATCGAGCACGAGCTCCGCGTCGAGCAGAAGCGTCAGCCCTTCGGTCATCATCTCTCGGACGTCCGGGATCGCTGCCCGCAGCTTGGCCTCGTTGTCGACCGCCAGGATGGTAATGGCCCGGTCATCGGAGATGCCGAGCAATCCCTTGTGATGCAATCGCCTGTGATGTCCGAAGCTGAGCGTGCCGGTGAGAACGGTCGCGCCGGCGATCTCGAGGTGCCGCAGCCGCTGGACGATCGCGTAGTAGAGGGGGACGTCCTTCCACACGTCCGCCTCGTTGACGAACAGGAGCAAGACTTTGACGGGTTCAACCATGGGTCACCCTTTGGCTGTCGCGACAGGCGACGAGCCAGTAGAGCGCGGGAAGCGCGAAGAGCGTGAGCACGAGCGTCGAGAGCAGGCCGCCCACGACCACGGTCGCGAGCGGGCGCTGCACGTCGGATCCGATGCCCGTCGCGCGCGCGGCCGGCACCATGCCCAGCATCGCGACGACGATCATCATCAGCACCGGCCGCATCTGGGCGAGCGTTCCCTGGACGACCGCGGCCCGTGCGTCGGTGGTCGCCTCGCGGCGGCGCCGGTTGATTTCCGAGACGACCAGCACGCCGCTCATAACCGCCACGCCGAAGAGCGAGATGAAACCGACGGCTGCGGACACGCTGAGATTGATACCCCGCAGATAGAGCGCGAGAATGCCGCCCACCAGCGAGAACGGCACATTGAGCAGCACGAGGCTGGCGTCGCTGACGGAACCAAAGGTGAAGAACAGCAGCCCGAAGATCACACCGACGGTCACCGGCAGGATGAGCGAAAGCCGTCTACGCGCGCGCGCCAGGTTCTCGAACTGCCCGCCCCATTCCACCCTGTAGCCGCTCGGCAGCGAGATTTCGCTCTCGAAGCGCTGCTGCGCGTCGGCCACGAAGCCGCCCTGATCGCGCCCGCGGATGTTGGTGCGCACCGAGATCTGCCGGCGGTTCTCACGGCGCGCGATGATGCTGGCGGCGCTCGCGACCTGAATGTCCGCGAGCTGCGAGAGCGGCACGCGTCCGCCGTCCCGGGTCGCCACGAGGATGCTGCCGATGGCCGCGGGATCCGTCCGCGCCTCGGGCACATACCGGACCGTGACGTTGAAGCGTCGTTCGCCCTCGAAGAACGTGCTCACGGTCCGTCCACCGATCGCGAGCTCGATGATGTCCTGCACGTCGTGGACATTGAGGCCGTATCGCGCGAGCGCCTGACGGTCGAGGCGGAGGCGCAGTTGCGACTGGTCCTCCTCCTGCTCGATGCCAGTATCCGCGGCCCCGGGAACCTGCCGCAGCATGACGAGCGTGCGGTTGGCGAGCCGCCGCAGCGTGGCGAGATCCGGGCCGGTGATGATGACGGCGAGATCCGCCGGAGAACCGGTGACGGCCTCCGTCACGTTGTCGATGATCGGCTGTGTGAAGCTGAAGAACGCCCCCGGGATCTCGCGCTTGAGCCTGCTCGCCAGGTCTTCGACGAGCCTCGCCTTGGTCCGCCCGGCTGCCCACGTGTCGTACGGATTCAGCGCGACCGACAGCTCGTTGCGGTTCGGCCCGTACGGATCCGTTCCGTCATCGTTCCGTCCCGTCTGGGACGCGACCTGCCGGACTTCCGGCGACTGCCTCACGATTCGACGGATCTCGCCCGCGAGCTCGGCTGACTTCGTCAGCGAGATGCCCGCGGGGAAGTTGGCGCGGATCCACACGACGCCTTCGTCGAGCTGCGGCAGGAACTCGGTGCCGAGGAAGCCCGCGAGGACGACCGCGCCTGCGACGACCAGTCCCGCGGCGACCACCACCCGGCGCGGAAAGGTGATCGTCCACTGGAGCGCGCGCGTATACCTCGCATACAGCCAGGTGAGCAGCGGGTTCTCCCAGGTCCTGGGAGCATCCCGGAACAGGTAGGTGGCGACAACGGGGATGAGCGTCAGCGCGAGCACCATCGAGCCGAGCAGTGCGTAGCAGACCGTGTAGGCCATCGGCGTGAACAGCCGCCGCTCGACGCGCTCCAGCGTGAACAGCGGGATGTACGCGGCGACGATGATCACGAGCGAAAAGAAGATCGGTCGCTCGACCTCGAGCGCCGCGTCACGGATGGTTTCGAGCACCGTATCCTGTACCGCCGCAGTGCGACGGACCTCCAGGGCGTGGACGATGTGCTCCACCATCACCAGCGTGCCGTCGACGATGATCCCGAAGTCGAGCGCGCCCAGGCTGAGCAGGTTCGCGGGAATCCCCGTGAAGTGCATGCAGATGAACGCGAACAGCAGCGACAGCGGAATGGTGAGCGCCGTGAGGAGCGCGGCGCGCACGCTGCCGAGGAACACGAACAGGACAACCAGGACGATGACCAGGCCTTCGAGCAGCGTGTGGGTTACCGTGTGCAGCGTGTTGCTCACCAGATCGGTGCGGTCGTAGATCGGGACAATCCTCACGCCCTGCGGCAGGCCTATCCCGTTCAACGCGTCGACCGCCTCGTGGATCCCCGCGAGCACCTGGCTCGGGTTCTCGCCGCGCCGCATGAGCACGATGCCTTCCACGCGGTCGGTCTTGTCGCCAAGCGCGAAGATGCCGGTGCGGGGCGCCGACCCGACGTGCACCGAGCCGATATCTCGAATGAACACCGGAACGCCGTTGTTCGACGCCACGACGACGTTCTCGATGTCGGTGACCGATTGCAGGAGTCCCACGCCGCGTACCACGAGTCCCTGCTGCTGGTTGTCCAGCAGGGCGCCGCCGGCGTTCTGGTTGTTCGAATCGACCGCCTGCGCGATGTCCTTGATCGAGAGGTTGTATCTGTTCAGCGCGAGCGGATCGACCTCGATCTGATACTGCTTGATCACGCCGCCGAAGGGGGTGATGTCGGTGACGCCCGGCACCTGCAGCAGACGCGGCTCGATGATCCAGTCCTGAATCTCGCGAAGGCGTCTGGAGTCGTACCCGGGTCCCTCGAGCGTGTATTTGAAGACCTCGCCGATGGGCGTGGACATCGGTCCGAGCGTCGGGGTGACGCCATCCGGAAGGTCGGCATTCCGCAGCTTTTCGAGCACGACCTGGCGGGCGAAATAGCCGTTGGTCCCGTACTCGAAGGTGAGCTCGACGACCGACAGCCCGAAAATCGTGCGGGACCGCCGGGCAATCACGTTCGGCACGCTGTTGAGCGCGCGTTCGATCGGGACCGAGACCTGTTGCTCGATTTCCTCCGCGGCGTGTCCGGGATACGTGGTGATCACCACCACCTGGGTGTCGGAGATGTCCGGATATGCCTCGATGCTCAACTGGTTGAACGCCCAGACGCCGACCGCCACGAGGACGACCCCCAGGAGCATCGAAAGAAAGCGCTGATGGAGCGCCAGGCGAAGCAGCTTGGCAATCATTGGACCGCTATGTCGCTGGAAACGTGAATGTGTTACCCCTTGCGCCCGGGTCCGCATAGCGGGCCTAGGCGCGCGAAGCGCGCCAAAAAAAACTGGTAACCAGTCGTGGGCTCCGCTGGACCGGGGTCCCCAACGCGCGTCCTTGGCGCGTTGGGGTGGACGATATCAAGGCGGAGCCCGTGACTGGTTACGTCCGCTTGGCCAGTCCCGCGAGCAGCATGGCGCCGTCCACGACGATGCTGTCGCCGGGCGAGACGCCGCTGACGACGCGCACGACGTCCCCGGCGCGCTTGCCGACCGTTACGTCCTGCTCGACGAACTGCCCTGGAGCCCGCTCGACGAACACGACGGTGCGGTCGCCGTCCTGGACGAGCGCGGCGTAAGGGATCACCGTCATCGCCGCCGTCGACTCGACGTGGTGAATCAAGCCGTACATCTCCGGCCGGAACCGGCCGTTGGGATTCTTCAGCTCCGCCTGCACCTTGACGGTGCGTGTCTGGGGATCGACGGTGTCTGCAATCCGCATCACGCGACCCTCGAAGGTCTCGCCGGGATACGCGACGAGGTTGATTTCGACCCGCTCGCCGGACTGGACGAAGCGGATGTAGCTCTCGGGCACCTGAGAGGTCACCCAGACGGTGCTGAGATCGGCGATGGTCATCACGCTCGCGGTCATGTCGTTGCGGAACTCGCCAGGCACGACGCTGAGATCGAGGACCTTGCCCGCGAGCGGCGACGACACGACCACCCGCTGCTGGTAGTTGCCGGGTGTCAGACCGAGCACCGCCAGACGACGCTCGCCCTGCTCCTGCAGTGCCTGCGCCTGGGCGAGCGCGGCTTTCGCCTGCGCGAGCGCGCTTTCCGCGTTCAGCACTTCTTTCTGCGCGACCGCGTTGTGCGCGAACAGGTCCGCGAGGCGATCCGCGTCCGCCGTCGCCTTCGCGAGCGCGCTGCGTGCCTGCATCACGGTCGCCTGTGCGGAGAGGAACGCCGTCATGGCGGCGTCCGCGTCGGGACTCTCGATGCTCAGGAGCGGCTGGCCCTTGCGTACACCGTCGCCGGTCTTGACGAGGACCTCGGCGATGCGGCCGGCGACCGGCAGGAGGACTTTGGAGACGCGGTTCGGGTTCACCTCGATCTTGCCGGACGTCACGAGGTCGTCGGTCGGAAGATCCTGCGTGGTGACGGTGGCCCGTTTGATCTGACCGAGCATCGGCGAATCGGGCGGGATGACCACCGTGCCGGCAGCAGGGGCGGCCGGCGCCGGAGGATCAACGGGGCCGTCGTGGCGCGGTCCGCAGCCCGCATAGACCGTCAGCATCGTCAGAACAATGAGGACATGCTTCATGGCGTCACCTTGCCGCGAATGGAATCAAGGGTGTAGAGGCTGCGCGCGTACTGCGCGCGGGCCT
>DASYQV010000081.1:0-24552 GCA_036005125.1 Vicinamibacterales bacterium | reverse complement strand
CGCTCGAGGGCGACGCGGATTTCAGGTGCAGCACCCAGAGCAGGGCGCCGGCACCGACGCCCGGCAGCACGCCGGGCAGCCAGATCTCGTTCAGCGCCTCGCGCCACGTCACGTGGAGCGTGCGATTGGCAAAAGGCAGGATCACAGCGAATGCGGTCACAGCGGTTGGAATCAAGCTGGCGACCGCGGCACCCATCAAACCGAAACGGGGCAGGAACAGAACCGCGAGCGCCAGGTTGGCGACACCCGCCGCGATCGATGTCGTCGCCACAATCCGGTGTCTGGCGATGCCCTGCAGGATCCGGGCGGCAGGCGCCTGGCTCGTCGCGAGCACGCTCGCGATCGCCAGGACGTCGACGAGGCGCTCATATCCGGCGTACTCGGGGCCGACCCAGATGGACAGGACAGGTCCGCCGAGGATGATGAGCACGACCGCGATTGGGACCGCGACGGCCAGCGCGATGCGACTGCCAACGATGTGGAGCGCCCGGAGCTTGCGGATGCGATCCGCGGCATCGAGCTCCGACGCCAGCGGCATGACGACCTTGAGAAACTGCATGACGACCAGCTCGTTGAGCTCCGCAAGCTTCTTCGCCAGCGCGTACGGCGTAACGGCGCTGACCGGCCGGAAGAGCGCGATCACGAACGCGTCGCTCTTGCTCCGCAGGCACGTCGCGACGTCGATGACGAAGAGCGACGAGCTGAACGACGTAATCCGCCGCAACGTTGCGAGATCCGTCCGGCGCCACGCCAGGATCAGGTCGGGCGCCGCGCGCTTGCACAACCAGGCGCTCGCCACGCCCATCACCATGTTGACGGGAACGTTCATGGCCACCATGCCGAGCACGCCCCAGTCGAGGAGAAGCGCGGCAACGGTGGCGGCCGCGAGCAGCAGGGACCCGACCACCTGGACCCCGTTCGCCAGATCGTGTCGTTGCAGTCCGCGCAGGAGGGACGTCCACGGTGTGAAGGCAATCGACACCGCAACGTACAGACCGGTGACGATGACCAGCCAGGCAGCCGTGGACTGCTCCTCTGCAGGCAGGCCGAGCAGATGGCTGAGCGCGGGGGCGATTGCCACGCTCACCGCACAGGTGGCGATCCCGAGCCCGAGGTATACGAGGAACGAGCTCGAGATCACCTTCATCGCGGCGTCGCGCTCGCCGCGGGCGATGTGCTCGGCCACGTATTTCACGACCGCGCCGCCGATTCCGAGCTCGAGCAGCGATCCGTACGACGCCACCGCGCTCATCAGCACCCAGAGCGCGTACCCGTCGGCCTCGAGGCGCGAGAGCACAAACGGCGTCAGGACGAACCAGATGCCGGCGGTCGTGAACCGGCCGGCGAAGTTGCTGAGCGTCCCGGTGAGCAGTCGCCGACGAATCATAGGGTCTTCCCGCTTGTCATCGAGCAGGACCGCTAGGCCGCCCCAAACGCCGATTCAGTAGCCGTTGCCAGGTCCGCATAGCGGTCCTACGCGCGCGAAGCGCGCAAGAAGACACGGGCAACCAGTCGCGGGCTCCGCTGGAATAACAAGGCCGGAGCCCGTGACTGGCTGCGACCTCGCTATCGCCGTCGCGGAGCTCCCGGCTGCTGGCGCTCGTCAGCCCGTACACGATGCCGCGCGTCGCGCCGCACAGCATCAGGAGCTCCTCCGTCACGCGCCACCATCGCCGCCCGACACAGGCACCAGCCAGTGCGCGACCACGGTCCGCACACCAGCCGCCGAGCATCCACATCGCATACACGTCGCGACGCCGGGCGGACAGGCCGCAGAAGACGCCCAGACCGAAGCCGTAGCGCAGAGACGTGGCGCGCCGCTCGGCGGCATCGGTGCGCTCGTGGGAGACGATCGCGTCGGGCTCGTAACGGATGGTCGCGCCCGCACGGAGAAGACGGTACAGAAGATCGACGTCTTCGGCCGACCGGCCAGCCGAGCCGGCGCCGAGCCGCTCGTCGAATCCGCCGAGGCGCTCGAGCCAGTCCCGGCGGACGGCAGTGTTCGCTCCCGAGCCGACCCTCCACGGCAGGAAGCGCCCGCGGTGCACGGCCCGCACGCACCGGGTGAGCGTGGACATGGCGTGAAACCCCGGCCGATCCGGCCCGAGCGGCAGGATGCGGCCGGTGACCGCATCGGGCCGCTCGATGCCTGCAAAGCCCGCCACGATCGCGGCCAGCCATCGGCGATCTGGAACGCAGTCGTCATCGGTGAACGCCACAATCGGCTGGCGAGCACAGGCGATCGCGGAGTTCCGTGAAACCGACAGCCCCAGACAAGGCTGCCGCACGTAGGTCAGCGGCACACGGTCCGATCGCGCGGCCGCCACGAGGTTGGCGGTGCAGTTGTCCGCGCTCTGATCGACGATGACGAGCTCCGCCGGCAGCCTCTCGCCGCTCAGGATCGCGTCCACACAGCGCGCGAGCTGCAACGGGCGGTTCATGGTTGCGACCGCAACGGTCACGCCGGTGGAAAAGTGATCAGACGCCATGGAACGTACGCCCGGCGAAAAGGGCCTCGGCATGCGACGCGAGGACCCCGACGTATCCGGCCTCGAGGTTCTCGCGACGGTTTCCGGCGTGCACGCCGGTCAGCCTGGCGCGCCTTCGCGGGTCCTCGAGCGCCTTCTCCAGGAACGTGTAGACGAGAAGGAACGGCAAGAGCGACGGCAGGATCTCGACGCGCGTCATGTACTCCGCGACCTCGGCGTGAACCGCGCGGACGAACGAGCTTGCCGCCGACCCTGTGCAAAACAGCATCTGAAAATGCGCGAGCCGGGACGCGTGCGTGTGCTTGGCGTCAACCGCGGCCGCCCAGTGCGTGACGAAGGACAGCAGGTCGACGAGCGCCGGCCCGCGGCGCGCCGTCTCCCAATCGATGACGCCGACACGGCTCCGATCGCGATATACGTTCGGCGGCCAGAGATCGCCATGCTGCCACACGATTGGCACCGTGTCCGTACCGACCGCGTCGACGCACCGCGACAGCGTGTCGAAAAGGGTCGCTTCGGCGGACGTCAGTCCGTATGTGGCGGCGTATTCGGTACAGAGATGGTTGACGAGGCGTTCGCGGAGCCACGCGCGCGCCGGCATCCGCCCCACGGTCGTCTCCTGATGAAACGCGGCGAGCCACTCCGCCGTCAGACGCAGATCCTCGAACGCCCGGCCTGCACCCGCGCGGCTGTCGAGCGACGAGCCCGTCACACACGTCTGGGCGGAAACCGCGAGGTCGTTCCACCAGAACAGGGTCGAGGCCGGGATCGACGAGCGCAGTGAGGGACCGAGCGTCGAGCCGAGCTCGTGAAGCATCGTGTGCTCCCACTCGTTCGGCTCGTTGAACGTGGTGAGGCGCGGGATCTTGACGGCGGCCCGTGGCGTCGACCCATCGGGGTCGAACAGCAGGAACACGATGCGATTCCATTCCGTCCGGCCATGCGCCAGGAGAACATGAACGGTCGCGTCGCCCGTCGGGACCCCTTCCAGGCGCGCCCGTTCGATCACCGCCGGCAGCCGCGCGTCACCTCGCACGGCTGTGATCGCAAAGCACGGCGCGAACGCCGAGAGCCCATTGCGATGCGCGGCGAGCGCACGCAGCGCTGCCGTGAGCGGCGCCCGGACGGTCCGCGAAAGCTGACCGTCCACCCAATGCCCGGTCGTCGGCTCGCCCCGTGACCCGACCATGCGGGAGCGATACAGCGTGTCGAGATACCAGCGGAAGGCGCCGAGCGCGTCGAGTGGAAGGTACATCTGCCGATCGGTGAAGTCCGGCTTCACCCAGTAGGCCGTCGTTGGGTTCAGGCCGAGCCGTCGCATCCGGCGTGAAGCCCGGCCCGGAGTGAGACTCCAGTTCTGCCGGGCGCGGCGGTCGACCTCCGCATACAGCACGCCGCCGGGACCGACATATTGCGCGGCCGCCTCGAACGACTCGCGCGCGCCGGCCAACACGACGACGGCGTCAGCAGTGTCGCCGTGCCGAGGCGTTCTGGTGATACGGCGCGCCACGCCAAGCTCGACGAGCGTGGCCTCGAGATCGGGCGAGCCTCCCATGAGCACGAGATGGTCGAGTCGATCGGCGCCGACCGGCAGGAGAAAGCGCCAGTCCGCCTCAGATGCTCGCGCGACGGAGGTGTTGACGGTGGTCTCGCTCATTGCAGACCCAGACTGCCGAGAGCCGCATGGAATCGGGGCAGCAGCGTGGTCCAGTTGAACGCCTCACGAACGAGCGCGCGACCGCGGCCGGCAATGTCGCGACCCGCGGCGGTCAGCCGCCCCAGCGCGTACGCCAGCTCCGTGTCGCTTGGCGGTGCGAGCACGGCGGCGCCGGTGCGGTCCAGTGTCCTGGCGATGTGGATGACACTCGACACGAGGCACGGCACGCCCAGCGCGAGATTCTCGAGCAAGGCGAGGCTGTGGCACTCCCACCGTGAAGGGAGGAGATATCCATCCCCGTGCTGGAGGAACCGCGTCTTTTCGGCACCGGCAATCGCGCCATCGAGGTGCACCCATTCGCGCACGGCCAGTTCGTCAATAATCCGCCGCAGACACGCGATGCCGCCCTTGTAGTCGTACCCTTGAATGCGTACGACAGGACGCTCGTCGGGGTCGAGGCGCGCGATCGCGCGCGCGAGCACATCCAACCCTTTGTTGATGGGATCGATCCGTCCGACCCATGCGAGATAGCCGCCTCCGCCGGTCCATCGTTCTTCCGGCAGATCGAACCCCGTCGGTATCGTCATGAAGCTGGCGCACGGGGCGAGCGACCTCACGACTGCAATTTCCGAATCGAAGAAGACGTGCACCGCCGCCGCGCGTTCCAGCAGACCCCGTTCGAGCCGGCGGCGAAGCGACAGCGGCGGCTTCAGGTACTCGGTCCACGCCGGCTCGTAGACACCATGCGGCATCACGACGTACGGGACGCAAGCGCGGCGGGCTGCCGCCGCCGCCACCAGATTGCTCGGAACCCAGCCTTCGTGAAGCACGAGCAGGTCATTGCGACCGAGATAGCGATCAAGACCGACCGGCCAGCGCGCGAGGCGATGTCGCCCGCGATGCGAAACAGACTTCTCCACAAGGCCCGGACCAAGGTCTTTCGAGACAAACGATGCAGCGGTCGTCGGCTGCGAGGACGGCGCGTGCAGCACGCACACTTCCGCTCCCGACGCCGCCTGAGCGCGGGCCCACGTCCAGAGCGCGTGGGTGACGCCCGAGTTGCCCATCGCATCCGGGTAGTAGTGGACGATGCGTCTCATCGCGCTGCCTCCTGCCCCGCGAGCACCCCGGGCGTCGGCTGCCTCGCAGCCCGCGGAAGGACGTCGTTGTAGATCGCCATCAGCAAGCGATAGTTGCCCTGTGCGGTGAACCGCTCCTCGTATGTGTATCGCGCCGCCCTCCGCATCGAGTCCCTGAAACAGTGGTGCGCCAGAAGCCACTCCACGTTGGCAACCAGATCGCGCGCGTCGCCAGGTCGCATCAGTAAACCCGTGCGTGCACGCTCGACGAGCTCCGCCGCGGCGCCGTCGGCCGATGCCACGACCGGCGTCCCGGCCGCAAAGGCTTCGATGATCACCCGCCCGAACGTTTCGTATGCGAGCGAGGGCGCCACCACGAAGGCAGCGTCTCGCATGAGACGCTGCACGTCCGCCTGCGATTGCCGGCCGAGCCATCGCACGCCTTCGAGCCGGCTCGCCGCGTCGGCAACCTTCGACGCGAGCGGTCCATCTCCGACGATCGTCAGCGGCACGCGCGATCCAAGCTGCGTCCACGCGTCCAGCAGCGTCTGGACGCCTTTTTCGACCGAGAGCCGCCCGACGAACAACGCATATCCGCCCCGTCCCGACCCGACACCCGGATCCGGATCCACGAAATGAGGCTTCACGACGATCCGTTCGGCGGGAACCCCGCCCGCCACGAACAGGCGGCGGGCGAACTCGGTGGGCGCGATGTACGCATCCACCCGGCGCTGCCAGGTTCGCAGCCCGCGATGGAGCAGCACCAGACCCGCGACCGCCGCAGATGCCGTGCGGCTGCCCCGATAACACGCGTGGCGCACTGCACGCCACGGGAGCACCGCGCCCACGCACGCCGTGCAGGGCCGGCCGTCCCGAACGCAGACGGCGTTCGAGCAGATCAGCCGGTAGTTGTGCAGCGTCTGAACGACAGGAATCCCTTCCGCTCTCGCCGCGTAGTACACGGCAGGCGAGATGAGCGGCAGCGTGTTGTGCACGTGCATCACGCTGACGCGCTCGCGCGCGATGACGTCGCGGATCTCACGGTAGATGTCGTGGTTCCAGAACGTGCGGCACGCGAGGGCGACGCGGCTCAGGCGCTCGACGTCGTGATTGTCAACCGTGTAGCGCAGGACACGATGGCCGTTCCGCGCGAGGAGCGTGGTCTCCAGATCGACGACGCGATCCTCGCCGCCGGCCTCTTTGTACCGGTTGTGAACGACCAGCACGTTCATAGCGGTGTTGCCGCGCGGGAAGCGGCGCGACGGCCGGACTCGACCGACAACGCGCACACGAACAACAGCAGCGTTTCGAAGCCGGGAGCCCCCGCAAAACTCTCCGTGCCAACCGAATTGAGGACGAGAAAGACCATCAGCGCTGCCGACGTGCCGCGCAGCCAGGGCGCAAGCCTCGGCCTGATGGCAGCGGACGAGGCGACGGCTACGAGCAGTCCGAGCGCGGCGGTGCCTGCGATACCAAGGTCGAGAATGGTCTGCATGAGCGCGTTGTGCGCGTAACCGGCCCACGACGCGACGTCGAGCAGCGTCGCTCTCGATGCCTGGTACCCGTACCCGAGGATCGGGTGTGCCGCCATCGCAGGGGCAAGATCGGTCCACAGATCGAGACGCCCGTTCAGCCCGAGCAGGCCCTCGGCGCTCTGGCCTTGAAAGAAGAAGTCATTCAGCGTCGAGTTCTGCGTCGAGGCCGAAAAGATCCACACCTGCAGATTTGGTCCGATCGCAACCATCACCAGCATCGACGCCGCGGCGACGAGCATGAGTGGAATGCGCGCGGGCGATCGCAGCCGTAGGAACGCCAGCGTACAGACACCGGCGACGAACGCCAGCAGCGGACCGCGGGAATTCGTCATGACGAGAATGATGACAAGCGGCGTGGCATGCCAATAGAGAGGAATGCCAAGCAGTCGACCGGTGCGATGCGGTGATGTCCAGAACGCGGTTGACAGGAGACCGAGGGCAGCAATACCGGTGAGGGTCCCCACCGCAATCGGGTGGACCGAAAACCACGCGAAGCGAATCCGGTCCGACGCATCCGCGAACTCGGAGGACCACGGAAAGGTGGGTCCGATTACCGAGCAGCCGATCGAATACACGGCCACGCTCGCGCAGCCGGTCCACAGCGCGGCGGCTGGCGTCAGCATGCGGACGGAAGCGATCGCCATGGCCGACACGACGAGGAGCTGCCCGGCGCGGACGAGTGTCAGCATTGGCGCCGCAGACCAGAGCGTCGACAGCAGCGCGATGCCCGCGTACCCGCCGAGGAGCACTTCCACGTACGTAGGCCGCATCTTCAGATGCGGCGCCGGGCGGCGATCGCCCGCGGCAATCCAGCCGGCGAGCACGGCTACGCCGACGGCTGCAAAGAGCGCGAGCTCGAAAAGGATTTGGGCGTCCATCGATCCGTCGAGCGAATCGGACGCCTCGCGCATCCTGAACTTGGTGCCGGCGAGAAGGACCATCACGAAACATGCAGCGATCGCCGCACGAGGATGCTGGTACGACACCGCTGCCAGCGCGACAAGCGCCACCGCGCCGACGAGTGCCACCGACATCCGGAGATCGGCGCCGGCCCCGTATCCGACCATCACGAGCACCGCCACCCCTGCGGCGGTCCAGGCCACCTGCGATTCGATGCGCGGCAGACGACGGGCGGCGTCGTCGAGCATCATGCAATCCATCTGGTCGTTCGCTCGGGCGGGCGAGCCGTTTTGAGGTCGTGCGCGGCCCGGGCCGTACGCCAGATTTCCTCGAGAGCGAGCCACACGAATGCCGGATTGTTCTGCAGGTAGCGTTTCCAGAGGCGTCGCGGCTCGCTGGCCAGTCGGAACAGCCACTCGATGCCGCTCTGCTGCATCCATCGCGGCGCCTGCCGCTTGAGCCCGGAGTGGAAGTCGAACGCGGCGCCAACGCCAATCAGCACCGGCGCCGCGAGCCGGTTGAAGTGCTCGGCCATCCAGTATTCCTGCTTCGGCGTGCTCAACCCGACCCACACGATGTCGGGGGCGGCTTCGTTGATGTACGCCACGACCTGTTCGTCCTCGTCCGGCGTCAGCGGCCGGAACGGGGGCGTATACGTCCCCGCGACGATCAGCCCGGGAAACCGCCGACTCAGGCGCCGCGCCAGCAGGTCCGCGACGCCCTCCGCTCCGCCGTAGAAAAAATGGCGGTAGCCGGTCGCGATCGACCGCTCGCAGCAGGCCAGCAGGAGGTCCGGGCCGTATACGCGGCCGACGTGACTCCAGCCGCAGGCCCGCGTCCACCAGACGAGCGGCATGCCATCGGGCGTCACCAGGCCCGCCGCGTTGTGGATGTTACGCAGCCGTTCGTCGCGCCGGCTCTCCATCACACCGTGGACGCCCGTGACGCAGACGTAGTTGGCGCTGCCCGTCGTGATCCAGTGATCGAGCACGTCGAGCGCCTGTCCGAGGTTGATGGCGCTGACCTGCACGCCCATGACGTCCACGCGCGGAACGACGTTGGCGAACGAATCATGCAGCCGCATCGCTGACCCCCTGGGCCGGGAGCGCGGCTTCCACCTGTGCCTCGATCCACTTGTAGGTGCGGGCGATGCCCTCCTCGAGCGACACCTGCGGCTCCCATCCGAGCACCTGGCGGAGCCGGTTGTTGTCGGAGTTGCGCCCGCGAACGCCCTGCGGCCCGGGCACGTGGCGCCTGGTCACCGATATGCCGGCCACTTTCGCCACCATGTGCGCGAGCTCGTTGATGCTGATGAGACGGTCCTGCCCGAGGTTGATGGGATCGCGATAGGCGGACTCCATCAGGCGTTCGAGGCCCGCGACGCAGTCGTCGATGTAGCAGAACGACCGCGTCTGCTCGCCGTCTCCCCAGATCTCGATCTCGTGCATGCCCGTCAGCTTCGCGATGGCCACCTTGCGGCACATCGCGGCCGGCGCCTTCTCGCGCCCGCCGCGCCACGTCCCGAGCGGGCCGAAGATGTTGTGGAACCGTACGATGCGGGTGTCGAGACCGTAGTCATCTCGGTAATGGAGGCAGAGACGCTCGGTCACCAGCTTCTCCCACCCGTAGGCGTCCTGCGGCTGCGCCGGATACGCATCCTCCTCCTTGAGCGGCTGCACGTCGGTCGTCGTCTGACGATATTCGGGGTAGACGCAGGCCGACGACGTGTAGAGGTAGCGCCGGGCCCTGTTCTGCCGCGCCGCTTCCATCGTGTGGGTGCTGATGAGCAGGTTGTTGTGAAGAATCTCGGCGTGATGATTCGAGATGAAACCCATGCCACCCATGTCGGCTGCGAGCGCGTACACGTCGTCGGCGTCGGCCGTCGCCTCCAGGCAGGCCTCCCAGCGCCGGAGATCCCGGATCAGGAACTCGTCGGCGTCGGTGGGGCCGAATTCAGGATCTTTCAGATCCACACCGCGGACCCACGCGCCACGACGCTTCAAGTGCGTGACGAGGTGGTGGCCGATGAACCCGCCCGCACCCGTCACCACCACTCGCCAGCCACGATTCGCAGTCATTGTCACGACCCTCCTCTGTCTCCCACGAAGTTGGCTCAGGGCTTAGGGCTCATGGCTCATGCCCTGCTTCTACTCGATGCTTCCGAACCGTTCGGCCGGAGCGAACGACAAGCAGGACCTGAGCCCTGAGCCTTGAGTCCTGAGCCGGTTCTCATCTCACATGGCGCCCGTCCCGCGAATCACCGCAGGGAGGGTGCGTGCCAGAATCGCGAAGTCGAGCGCCAGCGACCAACGGTCGATGTAGCGCAGGTCGAGCGTGATCCACTGATCGAAGTCGAGCCGGCTGCGCCCGCTGACCTGCCATAAACCGGTCAGGCCCGGACGCACGCTGAACCGCCGCATGTCCGACGATCGCGTGAACCGGAGCACGTCGCGGATCGGCAGCGGACGCGGACCGACGAGCGACATGTCGCCCTTGATCACGTTGAAGAGCTGCGGCAGCTCGTCGATCGACGTGCGGCGCAGCCAGCGGCCGAGCGGCGTCACGCGCGGGTCGCGCGTGATCTTGAAGACGGGCCCGCGCACCTCGTTGCGCGACTCGAGCGGCGCCTGCAGGCGCTCGGCATCCTTGACCATCGTCCGGAACTTCCACATGCGGAACCGCCGGCGGTTCAGGCCGTACCGTTCCTGGGAGAAGATGACGGGACCATCGCTCGTCAACGTGATCGCGGCCGCCGTGACGAGCATCAGCGGGCCCAGGACGATGAGCGCGATCGTCGCGCCGATGACATCGACCGCGCGCTTGAGCACCACCGAGATCCCTTCGGTGACCACCTGCAGCTCGACGCGAGGCGCGGGTTGGTAGGCGCGATCGACGTGCGCCCGCGCGAGCTCGGTGCCGAAGATGTCGGCGCCGTACACCACCTTCACGCCCACGCGCTCGCAGACGCGGATCGTCTCCTGTATTTGCGGGTAGTGCGATTTCACCGGAAGCCCGACATGCACCTCGTCGACGTGCTCGCGAACCAGAATCGCTTCGAGCGCGTCGAGCGAGCCGAGCATGCGACGCATCATGAACGGACTGGGCGTGGCCGTATCGCTGTCGACAAATCCCAGCACGCGGTAGGAGACGCGCGGGTCCCTCGAGAGCTCGCGACAGATGCGCAGCGCGTGCGGCCCGGAACCGACGATGAGCGCACGCCGACAGTCCCAGGCCGATTGCGCGAGCCAGGCCCGGCCGGCCCGGGTGACCGCGACGGCCGCACAGCTTGCCGCCCAGAAGTGGACCAGGGCCGATCGATCCAGAACGGCCGCGTGACTCGTCGCGATGAGCGCCGCTGTCAGCGCCGCAAGTGCGGTCGTCCCGAGGAACACCCGTCCGATTTCGTCACCCCATCGTCGTACGCGGGCGGCGTCGTACAAGCCGACGGCCGCGAATACGGCGAAGGTGACTGCCGCGACGGCGATCACCAGGACCAGATCCTGGACGGAGATGTAGAGCGACAGGAACCCGGAGATCCGGTCCGGCCATCGGTTGACGGTGCGGAGGGCGAGGATGAGACCGAGCGTCGTCATCACGGCGCCCACGTCGCATGTTGCCACCAGGCCCTTGGCTGGAATCGATCTCCGCGAGGACAAGGACGACCGCTCGACGTACGCGGCCGCGTGCGCACGTGCGGAGACAACCGGGGGGAGGGTTGTGGTCGCCAATGCCATTGGTATCCGTTCCTCTTATTCGTGATTCTTGATTCGTGATTCGTGATTCGAGGCCGCTTCCGAATCGCCACTCCAATCACGAATCGCGAATCATGAATCACGAATGACTATGTCAATCCGTGCGCGTCTCCGACGGGTATCACGCCCTCGAAGCACCTCGTCCTCGTCGGACGCTCCGGAGCGCTTTCGATCTGCGGCTGGGTGCGCGCGATCAACCGCGCCTCGAGCGCGTCGTTCACGACCTTCAGCGCGTCCAGGCTGGCCGACAGCCTCCTGCCCGACGCAACAGCTCCACGAAGAACCGACTCGAGCCGGGGGCGATCCAATTCGGGCACGGCAGCGGCTGGTACGAGCGCTTCGGCAACGAAGCCGACCGCGAAGCTCAGAATCAGAGCCGCACCGACGAGCAAGGGCAGCATGGCGAGGCTGGGACTGCGCTTCGCCTCGAACGCGACGGCCGGGGCCTGCGCGACGACGACGTTGGCGATACGCGTGCGATCGAGCTCGTCGGAGATGCGCGCCTGCTCCTGCTTTTCGATGTAGAGCCGGTACTTCTCCTCTGCGGTCTTCAGCGCGCGCACGAGATCGGTCTGCTCGGCATCCTGCACCTCGAGCGCCTGCGCTCTGGCCCGATATTCACCAACCGTGGTGGACAACGCCTGCACACGCGCACCTAACGCGGCGTTGTCGGTCTGTGTGCGCGCCAGCTCGGTGTCGAGCCACTGCCGCGTCGGATTGTCCGCCACCGTCTCCTCGCGCACCGGCGCGCCGCGCGCCGCGGCGAGCGCGGCCTTGGCCTCGCGAAGCTGCTGATCGATCTCCACGACGCCCCGGTACTCGGGCGTGAACCGCTGAAGGAGTTCGGTGCGTTTCAGTTCGAGCGTCAGAATCCGCGAATTGACGTCCTGCATGACATACGCGTTATCGGTGACCCGCACTTGCGAGGTGCGCTGGGACGGCACGCGCGTCAGCTCCGTGCTGACGGCCGACAGCCGCTGTGTCGTCTCGGCGAGCGCGGCAGCGGCCTGAGCGCGCATCCCCTCGAACTCCGCCAGTTTCTGAAGCGCCGCCTGCTTTTCGAGCGCCGCCGACACGACACGGTTCTCCCGGCTGAACTGCACCACGCGGTCCTGTGCGGCCTGGAGTTCCTGTCTCGCCCGGTCCACCTGGTCGGAAAAGAAGTGATAGGTTCCCGATGGCCGATGGAGCGTCAGGTGCTTTTCGAGGTACAAGCGCATCAGCGTGTCGAGGACGTTCCGCGCGAGCGGGCGCTCTTTGGAGCGGTACGTGACGTCGATGAGCCATGTCCTGCGGATCGGGGTGACGATCAGGTCGCGCCGGAGCGCTTTCATCGCCAGGGCGAGTTGCTCGGCGTCGCTCGTCGCCCTGCCTTCGTCGGCCACCCGCTGGACGAGTCCGGCCTCGGTCGCGACTTTTTCGAGCAGGTCGTTTGCCTTGATCAGCTCGACCTGCGACAGCAACTCCGCCTCGGACATGTCACCACGCTGCGGCGCGGCCTCGGCGGGGGCGCCGGTGACAACCGAGTCGGCTCGATCCCGTTTGACCAGGATCTTCATCTCGCCTTCGTACAGAGGAGTGGCCATGAGCACCGCGGCGATCGCGCCACCCGCGAGCGCGACGAAGCACAAGGCGATGAGCCGGAAGTGGCGGCGCAGAACGGCTCGCACGTCGGAGACCGTTCGCGGCGGCGCCGACGCGCCGTCATTCGGGGTGACCTCGCGGGCGTTGGCTTCGAATCTCACCAGCGGTGCCATAGCAAGACATCCATGACAGGAGCGAGTTTGCCGAAGGCGCTCTTCGGAACGACGATCGAGTCCCCCGGCCGGAGCAGCGGATCTTCGCTCAGGTCTTTCTTCGCGTACATCCGCGAGACGTTGATGCGCTTGACCTCGACGCGGTCTCCGGCGTGGCGGCGGAGCAGCAGCACCTTCGACACGTTGGCCCGCGTGGTCGCGCCGCCCGCGACCGCGAGCGCCTGCGTCACGGTGGTGGCGCCGCGCAGCTCGTAGCGGCCCGGCTTTGAGACCTCCCCGCCGGCGATGAAGTACGGCGTCTCGAACTGCTTCAGCGCGACGGTTACGACCGGATCCCGCACGAACGGCGCGTAGGCGGCGAGCACGTCGGCCTTGAGCTGTGCGACCGTGCGTCCCTGCGCGCGAAGATCGGGAATGTCCTTGAGCGTGATGAAGCCGTCGGGCTGCACGGTGACGCTTTGATTGAGCTCGGGCACGAATGGAAAGGTGAACTCGAGCACGTCGCCGGGCGTGATGCGATACCGTCCGCTGGTCCAGTGCGCCCACTCGGTGTCCGAGTCGGGAACATCCTGGAGCCCATCGCGCTCGAGGGCACTTTCTGTATCGTCAATCGCCGTGGCCGGCCGCGACTGAGCGAGTGCCGGCAGAACCGCACCAGCGATGAACGCGGTCAACAACGCCATGAGACGCGCGGGCGGCCAAGTCACGGTTCCTGAACCTCCATACGGGGTCAAACTCCCATGCCCCGCAGGAGCAAGCCAATCGCCACTGCCGTCGTCCGACAAGGTCTGAGGCGTCCTCAGCGGCATTTGGACGCGTGTTTTCGGCCGTTCTCACGTCATGCGAGGAAGGTCGGGACTGGATGGATCGCCGTCCGACCGGGACACGGGTGGGACAGAAGTCATGTCGCTACCAGAGAATTTGCTGGTGGAGACCAGACGGATCGAGGAGCACCGTGCGTAGGCCGGGTCTTCAGACCCGGCGTGTGGCGCATCTAAAGATGCGGCCTACGAAGAACGGTGGCACCCCCATTGCTCTTGCCGTCAATGTCGATGTCGGACAGACGCCGTACGCCACGTTACGTTCTCGGCTCGCCTCTCGCGGGTGAGGTGTTGCCGATGCAGGATGTGATGGTGGAGTCACTGATCGGAACGCGGCTGGTCGTGATCGCCTCATCGGCGCCGGCCGTCGAAGAAGAACTGATGATTCACCTCGCCATGTCCGATGGGCTTACGAGTCACCGCGCCACGCTGCTGTCCAGCAGTCCGATATCGGTGGCCGGGACGGTCAGCTTCCGTCTGGAACTTCGTCTCGACGAGGCCATCCCTCTCATGGGGAAGGACGCGGCTCCATGAAGCGTGCTGAGGTGCCCCACCGCGCGGTGCTTGTACGACGTCAAGCCATCGACATCGCCGACGTGAGCCGCACGGGATGCCGCCTCGAAGGGAGCGTGCCGTTGTCTATCGGGGTGGTCGGCATGCTGGCCGTCGAGATCGCCGGCCACTCACACGTCGAGATGTTCCGCGTCTCGCGCTGCGGCGTTCGACCCGACGCCGAGGGCCGGTACGAAGCCGGGGTCGAGTTCCTGCCGCTTCCAGCCGATGCCCCCTCGCTCCACGATCTGCTCGCACAATTCGACAGGCAGTAGGCAGTAGGCAGTGAAGACCTTGCGACTTCACCGCTGCGGCTTACTGCCTACTGCCTACTTCGAAAACTACGCCGGCCGGCTGAGAGGTGGGGCGCCGTCGGTCGGATTGCCGGGACGGAACTCCCGGAAATCGATCCGGCAGTCGTGCGCGGCGAGGAAGTTCAGGAACCGCTTGTACTCGCTGCCGTCGATGTGGAAGAGCGGCAGCAGGGCGCGGTAGCTGCCTCCTGTCGTCCGCAGGCCGCGCCGGATCACCTCGCGCAGATCGTGGCGCGTGAGGTCGCGGTTCAGAAACAGCGTCTGCACGTGGTTCCAGAAGTCGTACTCGCCGGACACCAGCGCGTCGTACAGGTCGTCGGCGATCTGCCGGCGCCGGTCGCGCGACGGCATCACCCGGCCGAGGGCCCCGTGGACGATTGACGGCGGGAGATCATCGACCTTGATGGTATCGCCGCAGGCCAGAGAGATGACCTGTTCGATCACGTTCTGGAGCTCCCGCACGTTGCCCGGCCAGGGATAGCGCTGCAGCGCGTCCAGCGCTTCCGGCGAGATCGTGCAGGTGATGCCCGCGCGACCGAGCGCGTGCTCGACCAACCCCACGATGTCATGCGGCCGTTCGCGCAGCGGCGGAATGTGCAGATGGGCCACCTTGATGCGATAAAGCAGGTCCTCACGGAACTGTCCGTCCTGCACCATCTTCGGAAGGTCGCGATTCGTGGCGGCGATCACGCGCACGTCGGCGCGCGACACGATCGACTCGGACCCGACGGGCTGTATCTCGCCGTTCTCCAGGAAGCGCAGCATCAGCGCCTGCATGCGCGGGCTCATTTCCCCGATCTCGTCGAGGAACACGGTGCCGTTGTTGGCGACCTCGAGCTTGCCGGGCTTGTCGCGATGCGCGCCGGTAAAGCTGCCGCGGACGTGCCCGAAGAGCTCGGACTCGAGCAGCGTGTCGGAGAGCCCGGCGCAGTTGAGCGCGACGAACGGCGCGTGCGCGCGCGGCGAATGCGCATGAATATAACGAGCGACCACATCCTTTCCGACGCCGCTCTCGCCGGTGATGAGGACCTTGATGTGCGAGGCGGCCACACGTTTGGCCGCCGACAGCACCCATTGCATCTCAGGTGCAAGGGCGACCACATCGGGAGGAAACGTGCGCGTCGCGCCACCGGGGGGGACCGCGGGCGACGACATGGCTAACGCTCGAGCAAGCCGTAATGCGAACTGCGATCCCGGTTTAGGTGCTCCACAATATTCATGCGAGCAACCATATTTGCAATTCACAGGCCCTTATAACGGCTGCGCCTGCCACCACAGGTCATGGCGTCGCGTCAAGTCCGCTCGAGTCATGCGATGGCGCGGCTGAGCCGACCGTCAGCTCTGTAATCGACCAGCCAATTCTGTAACCGCCGCGGCGCCACGGACGACACGGTCGCGCGTAAATCGCTCGAATTCCTAACATTTTTGGTTGTCTCGCTGGGAGCTCGAGGGGGTATCGCCCTTGCCCTCGAGGCCGATGTCCCCTTCCGCGCCGAGCCAGCGAACCGCCCTCGCGGCCGGTGGCTGCCGCACCGAAGGACCCGACTTTCCCCACAGCTTTTTGGCAGAGGTGAGGACCCGGAATGCGCTTTTTTCCCCTCTCGCGTGTACGTGTGTGTTGGCGACCGGCCGTGTCCGGCCTCATCATTTTGCTCCTCACCTCAGCCTGTATGGCGTTGCAGACGGCGTCGGTCTCCTCGCAGGCACCCGTCACGGTCTACCCCGGTCAGAGTATTCAGAGGGCGGTCAACAGGCACCCTGCGGGCACCTCGTTTCTGATCAAGGAAGGCGTGCACACCGGGCAAACCATTTATCCGAAGGACGGGACGTCGTTCGTCGGTGAACCGGGCGCAGTGCTCGACGGGCAGCATACGATCGCGCAGGCGATTGTTGCCGCCGGAGCGCATGGCGTCACGGTGAGAGGTCTTCGCATCACGAACTACGCTCCGCCCGATTCCGGAGCAGCCGTCGAAGGGTACGAGAGCAACGGGTGGGTCGTCGAGGGCAACGAGATCGACAACAACAGCAACGGCTCCAAACGCACGTACGGCATCCGTCCTGGCAGCGGTTGGGTGCTGCGCGGCAACACCATTCATCACAACGGGTGGGTCGGCGTTGCCGGCTATCGCGCGGTCGACACGCTCATCGAGCGCAACGAGATCTACGCGAACCCGCCGGAGGCGTTCGAGGACACGGTTGGCGAGGCGGCGAACATCAAATTGTTCGAATGCGGACGAATCGTGCTCCGGGAAAACTACGTTCACGACGGCCCGTTCCTGGGAATCTGGCTCGATACGAGCCAGCCTGAGATGACGGTCGAGGGGAACAGGGTGGTGAATCACGGCGACGCCGGAATCTGGCACGAGGTCAGTTACAAGGCGGTGATTCGCGGCAACTACGTTGAGAATGCCGGATACCGTGGTCGCTATCAACGCGGGTGGGTGAGCCGCGCGGGCATTCAGGTGACGAACTCACCGGACGTCTCGGTCATCGACAACACGGTGGTGAACTCACTCAACGGCATCGTCGGCCAGCAGGCGTCCGGCTACGCGGATGGACCCTATGGCGCGAACGAGCTCCGCAACCTGCTCGTGCAAGGCAACACGATCACCATGCCGCGCGGGCAGACCGGCATCGTCGATAACATCGGAACCAACGCGCCGTACGTGCAGTGGAACAACCGCTTCGAGGGTAACCGTTACGAGCTCGGAGAAAACCCCGCGCCTTTCCGCTGGATGAGCCTGAACCTCAACGAGTTCCAGTGGCAGGCATACGGTCACCGGACGGAGACGTCGTTCGGCCGCTGATACTGCGCCAGGCAAAGTCCCTGGTGTCCTCTCGAGTCGGCGCGTGATCCTTTGTGGGGAATGTTCTTTGCACCCACGACGCGCCGAGATGCGCCTCAACAGCCGGTTCATACACGCGGTTGGTGCCGCAACGGTCGCATGGATCGTCCTGTCCGCGCCGGCAGCCGCACAGGCTGACTGGCTGTTCACCCCGAGCCTCGGTCGCGCGTTCGGGGGCGATACGTTCGGAAGAGACCACGCCACCTACGGAGGGGCCATCGCGTGGCTCGACGAGGAGGCGTTTGGGTGGGAGGCCGAGTTCTCCTACTCGCCGGACTTTTTCGAGCCCGTTGAATCGTTCGAGTCCCCCCGAAACGGCAGCGTGATGGCCTTTATGGGAAACGTGATTATCGGCGCGCCCATCGGCCCGGGAGGCCGATTCCGTCCGTACATCACCGGAGGACTCGGTCTCATGCAGATGCGTGTCACGTCGGATGCCAGTACGTTCGAGAACTCCACGAGCGAATTCGGATGGAATGCCGGCGCCGGAGCCTTCGCGCTGTTCGGCCGGGTCGGGGTCCGTGGCGACCTCAGATACATCCGATCCTTCCAGAACCAGGATCCCTCGTGGACTCGCGGTATCGCCATCGATGTCGCCCCGGGCAATTTCGACTTCTGGCGCGCGTCCATCGGCCTGACGTTCGTTTTTCCGCAACAGTAGTCGCGCCGTTAACGCCTCAGCTCGCACGCATGCACCATCCCTTAGTGGGTAGAGCGTCAGGCTTTTTGAGGCAGCCGCTTCATGAATCGAGTCCGTTATGCGGCTGCCACCGAGAACTCTGTACCCGTTGTTCGACCGCATAACGGACTAGAAAGACGTCAATCGTCCGCCGACGGGACGTATGATGCGGCGTGCGCCGTTGGGGGTTGGCCGCCGAGTTCTCGGCTACCGCTGCATTTCTCATCCTCTGGACCGCCGCGCTGCTCATCCGGCTCCTGGGAGCTCCACTCACGGCGTTGCCGATGGACCTCGGCGATCCGCTGCTCAACGCCGCGATCCTGCACTGGAATGCGACGGTCACGCCGCTGACCGAGCGCTGGTGGAACTTCCCCTCGTTCTTTCCCGCGACGGGAGTGACCACGTTCACCGAGCATCTGCTCGGGCTCTGGCCGCTTGCTTCGCCGGTCATCTGGCTCACCGGCAACCCCGTGCTGGCCTACAACGTCGCGTTCGCCTTGTCGTTTCCCATGACAGGCCTGGCGATGTTCGCGCTCGTTCGTCATCTGACCGGGTCCGCGGCCGGCGCGTTCGCGGCCGCCATCGCGTTTGCGTTTGCGCCCTACCGGGCCGGCCAGCTCTCGCATCTCCAGATGCTGTCGACCTGGGGCATGCCGCTGGCGCTCCTGGGACTTCATCAATACGTGGGCGAGGGGCGGCGCGCCGGCCTCGCACTGTTCGGTCTGGGATGGCTGGTCTCCGCGCTCTCGAACCTGCACTTCATGGTGTTCTTCGGCATCTACGTCGGGTGCTGGCTGCTCTGGTTCGGTACGCCTCGCTCCACACGTGACCGGCTGCCCGCCGTCGCGCTGACACTGTTGATCGCGTCGCTTCCGCTTGCGCCGGTTCTGCTGCACTACGTGCGCGTGCACGCCTACTACGGCTTCGCCCGATCGATCGAGGCCATCGTTCTCTACTCCACTGATCTGACCGGAATCATCTCGGCATCGCCAAATGCTCCGGTCTCCGTCCGGCTCGTGCGCACCCTGCACGAGGAAGGCGCGGTGTTCCCGGGTTTCGCGGTGATGGCCCTTGCGGCCTGGGCTGTCGCGCGCGGCTTGCCGGCAGGCAACGCTTCACGTGCGCCCCTCGGGTTTGGCAAGGTCGCGCTCGGACTCTCGGCTCTTTTCGTCATCGCGGCCGCGGTCGCGTGGCAGATCGACGTGCGGCTCGACATGTCCGTCGTCCGGCTGTCGTTGTCACGTCCCTGGAAGCCGCTTGCGCTGGCGCTCGTCTGCCTCGTGGCGGCGCTGCCCGCGTCGCCGCGGGTGCGCGAGGCGTTCGTCTCCGGAAATGCCGTGTTTTTCTACGCGGCGAGCGCCGTGTTGATGTGGGTGCTGTGCCTCGGCCCTCAGGTGCGTTTCAACAAGGAGGTGTTGCTGCCCTCAGGGCCGTACGCCTGGCTGATCCGGTTGCCCGGGCTCTCCTCGCTGCGCGTGCCGTCGCGATTCTGGATGATGGCCGCTCTTTCGCTGGCGGTGCTGGTGGGATTTGCGGTGGCGCGACTGACCGCGTCCGGCCGGCGAGCGCCGCGCGTGATCGCGGCGGTTGCCGTCGCGGCCATGCTCGCTGAAGGCTGGATGAATGTGGGGATCGCGCCGGTCGACTTTGAAATCGCGAGACCGCCGGCCGGGATGACCGCGCCAGTACTCGAGCTGCCCGCCGGCAGCGTCATCGATGACGTCGCAGCAGAATTCCGCGCGGTGCTCGGGGGATACCGCACGCTGAACGGGTATAGCGGCAATCAGCCGCCTCACTGGCCCGCGCTCACCAGAGCGCTCGCGCTGCGCGATACCGGGGTTCTCACCGAGGTGCGGCGTCACATGGAGCTCCTCGTCAGCGTGCACGCTGACGATCGCGACGGGTTCCGGAGTTGGGTGATGACTACCCAGCGCGATGCCGTTCCGGTCACGTCATCAGGTGATCGCACGCTGTTGCATCTGACGAAGCTCGATGCGGTCACACCCGTGGCGCGGGGAGACGTGCCGTTCCGGATCCTCGACACGTCATGCGGGACAAAAATCGCAGCCCTGGCCGCCGATGGCGATCTGAGCACGCGCTGGGACTGCGCGAATCGAACGCAAGGCCAGCGGATCACGCTCGATCTCGGGCGGCCGGTCACCATCATCGGCGTATCGCCGGCGCTCGGTCCGTTCGAGGACGACACGCCTCACCAGCTCGAGGTCGACGTCTCCGAATCCGGTCACGAATGGCGCAAGGTCTGGAGAGGACCCGGATACGGGCCATCGGTAGGCGGCGCACTGCAGGACGTCCGCCGGCACGAGGTGCCGCTCTGGTTCGATCCGGTGGAGGCGCGCTACGTGCGGCTCACGCAGATCGGCGACAAGACCAACTACTACTGGTCGGTCGCCGAATTGCGAGTCTTCCGCTAGTCATTCGTAGGCCGGGTCTTCAGACCCGGCGGAGCCGCATCTAACCAGCCAAGGGGCTCTGCCCCTTGATATCTTCCACCCCAACGCGCCAAAAACGCGCGTTGGGGACCCCGGACCAGGCAGAGCCCCTCGGCGGTTAGACCAGTATCTTTTGGCGCGCGCTTCGCGCGCCTAGCCCGTTATGCGGTCGCACACGCGTACAAAATTCTCGTTCCGGGCCGCATAACGGGCTAAGATGCGGCCTACGGCCACTCACAGCGATCGCCCAGCTCGTAGAGCGTGCGGCGCTCATCGCCCGCGATTCGCGACAGCGGCCACTTCTGCACGACATCCCGCAGGGGCGGCTGCATCGTGTCGTCGGTGACTACGTAACGGATTCCGGCAGCGCGCAAGCCAGGGAGCGCGTCCTCACAGTCAACCGGTTCCGGCCGGGCATCGGCCGTCGACAATCGCAGGAGCGCCGCAAACACGGGCGTCTCCTGGTAGAAGGCCTCGATGCTCGGCGAGACGCGAGCGACGAAGCCGCCAGCCATCGGATGACGATGCACGGTCTGATAGAGCAGCCTGGCCTCGTCGAAACTGCCACGGGCGCTGAAGCCGTCGCGGTAACCGAACGGCAGCTCCAGCACGATACCCGGGTCACGCGTCGCCAGCACGTGGTAGACGGACGGAACCTCCATCGCCACGAGCGGAAACGGCGCCGCCAATTGCTCGACAGCGATCACGGCGGCCAGCAGGTAGACGATCCGTGGCCGGCGTGAAGCGGCCCAGCGCGCGGCCAGGATCGCGATTGCGAGCGACACCGCGATCAGGGCGCGCCCGGGCACGCGGGCATTCGCGACGAGCGGCACGTAACGCAAGAACTGCTGCGGGAGAACGAGGCCGGTGTTGATGCCGGCGATCGTCAAGTACGGCCCGAGCGCCCACACGAAATAGATCATGGCGAGCCTCCACCACAAACGCTCGTACGACCGGTTCCGCAGGCGCACTGCCAGCAGTGCGAGGATGGGCGCGGTGATCCCGAGCCAGGCGGCGCCCTCCATGACATCTATCCCGAGACGGGCGTACACCGCGCGCACCGACGGTCCAACCAGGCCGTTCAGCGGAGGCCCGAGCAGCACGGTGGCGAGATCGATGCCGCGTGCCCCGCTCCGCCAGAGTCGTGGCGGCTCGACGTAGTCGCCGGCCCGCCACAGGGCGACGGCGTGCCATGCGAGCGGGGCAATCGCGGCCAAGCATGCGATCACGACGCAGGTCGCCACCCAGACGTCGCGGCGCACCTGACCCGGTACGGTCAGCGCGAAGCGGGCTCGCAGGCGCCACGTGCTGATGACATAGAGCGCCAGCAGGATCCATGACGCCGTCATGAGATTCACGGGGGAACGTATGGCGACAGTGATGGGCAGGCGGGTCATCACCGTGCCACCGGTCACGAGGATTGCAACCGCGCCGAGAAACGTCATGACGAGCGCAACCAGAAATACCCGCCCCGGCCACCGCGACGCGCGACGTTCGACAGTTATCCGCGTCGTCGCGTTTCGCGACACGGCGATGATGGCGAGGATCGTCGCCGCGTAGGCGAACAAGTAATAGTCGGCCCACGCCGTGAGGCCGAGGGCCAGGCCGGCCGCGATCGCCGAGCGCGTGCGACCGGTTTCGAGCGCGCGAACGCCGAGCCAGACGGCGAGCGCGAGAGTCCAGGCACACAGCAGGTTGAAGTGGCCCATCAGCCTGAGCGCAAGAACCGGCGACAGGCCGAACATCACGCCCGCGAGCAGGGCCCCGGGAAACGAGCGGCTCACGTGCCACGCGAGGCCGTACGCGGTGGCGCCGTTCAGGAAAACGCACGCGACGATTGCGACCCCGAGCGCCGCAACCACGGGAAGCGCCGCGGCCAGCGAGGCGCCCGCAACGCCGAGCAGCGCTGAATGGGTGTGAAGCACGAGAGAGGTGCCGACAGGCGCGAAAAGGCGATCGGTGTGAAGGAACGCCGCGTCGGGCGAGGCCCAGGCCTCGCGCATCCACCAGAGGTTCCAGACGAAGATGACGTTGTCGCCGGCGTGGGTTCCGGGCAGGTGCGTGCCCAGGTGCAGCACGAGAGGCCAGGTCTGCGCGATCGCGAGCAGGAGAAGGACGCCGATGGCGACGGCGTGGTGCCGCCACGCGGCCATGTGTTCATCGGATATTTCAGATTGGATCATCGAATGTCATCATCGGCGCATCGGATCATCGGATGTGCTCATCGCATCATTGATGACGCATTCGATGATTCAATCGATGATTCGATGCCAATGATCAGATGGTCCAATCTGATATCTCCGATGATCAAATCGCTAGAGCGGGATATTCCCGTGCTTCTTCGGCGGGTTCTTGTCCCGCTTCGTCTCGAGGTTGGCCAGCGCCGTGATGAGCTTCTGCCGCGTGCGGCGCGGCGGGATGACCTCGTCGATGAACCCGCGCGAGGCGGCCGCATAGGGATTGGCGAACTTCTGGCGGTACTCGGCGATCTTCGCGGCACGCGCGGCGGCCACGTCCGCGGCCGCGTCAAGCTCGCGCTTGTAGAGGATGTTCACCGCGCCCTCCGCCCCCATGACCGCGATTTCGGCGCTCGGCCACGCGTAGTTGACGTCGGTGCGAATGTGCTTGCTCGACATGACGCAGTACGCTCCGCCGTACGCCTTGCGGGTGATGACGGTCAGCTTCGGCACCGTCGCCTCCGCGAACGCGAACAGCAGCTTCGCGCCGTGCCGGATGATGCCGCCGTACTCCTGCACCGTCCCTGGCAGGAAGCCAGGCACATCCTCGAAGGTCACGAGCGGGATGTTGAAGGCGTCGCAGAACCGCACGAACCGCGCGCCCTTCACGGATGCGTCGATGTCGAGCGTGCCCGCGAGGTACGCCGGCTGATTGGCCACCACGCCTACTGACCGGCCGCCCAGCCGCGCGAAGCCGACGATGATGTTCTTCGCGTAGTGACGGTGCACCTCGAGGAAATACCCGTCATCGGCAATCGTCTGGATGACGTCGAGCATGTCGTAGGGTTGGTTCGGCGACTCCGGGACGATGCGGTCGAGCGACTCGCCGGCGCGATCCGGCGGGTCCGACGTTTCCCCCCGCGGCGGATCGTCGATGTTGTTGCCGGGCATGAACGACAGCAGCTCGCGGATCAGCAGGATGCACTCCTGGTCGTTCTCGACCGCAAAATGCGCCACGCCGCTCCGTTCGTTGTGCGTCATCGCGCCGCCGAGCTCTTCCTTCGTCACCGTCTCGTGCGTGACGGTCCGGATGACGTCGGGCCCGGTCACGAACATGTAGCTCGTGTTCTTCACCATCACGGTGAAGTCGGTAATGGCGGGCGAGTAGACCGCGCCGCCGGCGCATGGCCCCATGATCGCGGAGATCTGCGGCACCACACCCGACGCGAGGGTATTGCGCAGGAAGATGTCCGCGTAGCCGGCGAGCGAGAGGACGCCCTCCTGGATGCGCGCACCGCCGGAATCGTTCAGGCCGACGATCGGCGAGCCCATCTTCATCGCGAGATCCATGATCTTGACGATCTTCGCGGCGTTGGTCTCCGAGAGCGACCCGCCGAAGACGGTGAAGTCCTGTGCAAAGGCGTAGGTGACACGTCCGTTCACGCGACCGTACCCCGCCACGACGCCGTCGCCCGGAACGACCTGGTCTCCCATCCCGAAGTCCCGGCAGCGGTGGGTGATGAACTTGTCGATCTCTTCGAACG
>DASYQV010000080.1:0-25654 GCA_036005125.1 Vicinamibacterales bacterium | reverse complement strand
AACGTCGCGAGTCGCACCGCCAGACGGTCAATCGCGGCGACTGCCTCCGTGGCCGCGCCCTCGAAATTGTTCACCATGATGACGAACGCGAGCGGTTCACCGTCTGCGGTCTTCACGTAACCCGCGAGCGTCCGCACGTTCGACAACGTTCCCGTCTTTGCGATCACGTTGCCCTCGGCGGCGGTTCCTGTCATGCGGGAGGCAAGCGTGCCGTCGCGGCCGGCCACCGGAAGGGCGCGCATGAACGGAGAGGATCCGGACGGATCGTAGGCGCGCAGCAGGATCGCAAGGAGCGTCTCCGGCGCAACCACGTTGCGACGCGACAGCCCCGATCCATCGACGATCTGAATCCCGTCTTCTGGAACCCCCCACGATTCCAGGCGCGCCCGCGTGGCATCGAGCGCGGCGCCGGTGGCGCGCGGCCCGTTCCGCCCCGTTGCAAGGCGCAGCACCGCCTCGGCGTACAGATTGATACTGTCCTTGAGCAGCGGCTGGACGATGTCGGCCAGCGGGCGCGAACGATGGACGTACAACACGTGAGCGTGCGCCTGGTCCGGCGGATGCGGAAGGTCGTCGACGTCGACAGCCTCGCCGCTCACCTCGATGCCGCCCGCAATGAGCCATGCGCGCACAGATCGTGCAAACCAGAGTGTGGGATTCCCCGACGCCACGCCGAGGCGCAGGGGCGGCGAGCCAAGCGGGATCGAGCCTTCAATGGTCAGCCGTGTCTCACCGGGCAACCATTCCGGCCAGAGGAGGGCCGTCGACCCGGCCGGTCCCGTTGTGGCGTGGTTCACAATCGACAGGCTGCCTGCTTCGGATGACGGCTCGATGATTGCCGCGCCATTCTCGGCGGTCCCCGCGTGCACCACGAGCACGAGCGCGTTCTCCCCGAGATTCAGCGCTCCGGCCATGGCGCCGTAGGTATAGCCGAGATCTTCCCAGGACCAGGCGAAGCCGGGACGAGGCTCTTCCACCTGGTTGTCGTCCGCGATGACGCGGCCGTCGATCCGCTCGATTCCTCGCTCGCGCAGCGCCGCGGTCCACGGGGCAAGGGTGTCGTTTCCTGCGCGCCCGAGCACTGTCGGATCTCCGTTCCCCGTCACCACGAGATCGCCATGAAGCACGCCCTCGCTCACCGGTCCGGTGGCGAGCAGCGTCGTTTCGAACGTGTAGTCCCACCCCACGGCCTCCGCCGCGGCCATCACGGTCACGATCTTCAAGCCCGAGCCCGGAACCAGTAGATTCCGCGGGTTCAGCTCGAACAGCCGATCCTGTCGCGCAACTGATTGAACGACGATGCCCCATGTGGCGCGGTGACGGCCCGGTCCGTCGCAAATGGCGTTGAGATCGCGTTGAAGCTGCTTGACCGGATCGAGAGGCGGCGGACTCGCCGCCGGCCGGCTTTTCGCGCAGCCGGCGACGAGGACGTGAACAATCAGAACCCAGGAGGCAAACGCGGCCGTTCGTGCAAGACCTGTCCACCTCGAAATTGCGGGTAGCTGTTGGCGCGTGCTCGTAATGTCGCCCTTGCGTACGTGACCCTATTTCAGCGCGTCCAGGGCCTTGATCGTCTCCTCGTACGGCGTCTTGTCCAGCTTTGCTGCGCCGGGCTCGTCAGCGCGGGCAGCGAACACATCGTTGCCCGAGCGCCCGAGCGTGACGGTCTCCATCTTGCTCTCGTCGAAGCGCACGGTAGCCGTGATTTCCGGCGACTTCATCGCCGCCGGCTGCGCCTGCTCGAACGCCTGCGCGCGGAGGTTGGAGAGCCTGGTCAGAAAATCTTCGACCTTCGTGGTGTCCGCCGTCTGGCCGGATGCGGTGCGCCAGATCTCTTTGTTGTCTTTGTCCTTGGTCTTCTCGAACGTCAGTGTGTCGGCGCCGCGACGGATCTCAACCCGGTTGGCATTGAACGACCGAAACTCGAAGACATCCTTGCGCCGGTAGTCGCCGACAGTTTTCTGGAGATCCGTTGCAAGGGCCGGGTCCACGGTGAAAACAATCGGACGCGAGAGGTCCTTCGCGTACGCGGCGTCCTTCTCGGTTTTGCCAAGAGCCAGCGATGCGCGCGCACTGCCAGTGCTGACCGTTGCCGTCACCGACGGCTTGTCGAGGCCGTACTGTTTCAGGTCGGTCTCCTCGGCCGCGACGAGCTTCTTCATCTGGCCCGACGACAGGCGCGTCACGAGACTTTCCACCGCGCCGTGGTCGGCGCGCGCGGCAATCGGCTTGACGATCTTCCAGTCCATATCCTTCCGGGTGAACTGCAGGGTGACGGGGCCGTTGACGACCTCGATTCCATCAACCTTGTCACGCTCGAACTTCAGGATGCCCTTATCGCGCAGGTCGAACGGGGTCCGGTTGAACGTGTTGTCGAGATACGAGGAGATGAGGAAGACCTTTTTGTCGTCCGGCTTTCGCGCGTACAAGTCGCCACCCGTGGGCGTCTTCTCACCGATCTCCAGGCGACGGAAATCCTTGTCTCCCTTGAGCCGGAATCCGACCTCGACGCGCGGCGGATTCAGACCGTACTGCTTCAGGTCCGCGGGGTTTTCGTCAACCACACGCTGCACCTCGAGTCCCGTGAGGCCGGTCGTCAACGACGACAGCTCCGAGGCATCGGCGTCGGCCGCGTTCGGCTCGACGAGTTGCCATCCCTTGTCGGCCTTGCGCAGTCGCGCGCGCTCGCCGTCAGCGGACTTGATCTGCAGCTCCTCGATGGCGTCTGCCTCGACGGTCTTGAAGGCCTTGTCCCTCGCCGGCGCTCCCGAGTCCGACTTCTTCGCGTCGACGAAATAGATATATCCGACGAGACCGGCCAGAACGACCGCGAGCACGATCGTGGATGTCAGGCCGCGCATGTCATCGCCTCCGCCACCAGTTATAGACGCCGGCGCCGAGGACAGCCGCCGGAATGAGCAGCAGCGACATCCAGAACACGCCGGTCTGCTGATTGGCTGTCAACATGACGCGCCGGTCGCGTGCTTCCTTCGGCCGGATGGCAATCAGGTTTTCCTGCTGCGCCAGCCAGTTCACCGTGTTCGCGAACAGATCACGGTTGCCCTGAATGCCGAGCGCGAAGTTCGCCGCGAAGTCGGAGTCGCCAATGACGGCCAGGCGCGCTTCCGGCTTCTTCGGCTCCTCTTTCTGCGATGCCTTTGCGGCGTCGGTGGCGGGTGCCGGTGCGTCCGGCGCCGGCGCGGAGACTGCCGCGCCAATCGAGACCGGGCCCTGCTTGTCGCCCTCATCGACGTTGAGGGCCACCTCGCCGTTCGCGCGGAGTTGCTTCACGTTGGTCTCGGCCCAACTGCGCTCGCTCGTCTCGATAATCGACTGCGCGTACCGTCCGTTGGTGCCGCCCGAGGCGGGCGCGACGGAGCGAGCGAGCGGAAACGCCGTCAGCAGGTTGAAGTGATCCGTGATCGGGTGCGTCGGATACTTGGCGGCCACCGGCACCGAGGCATCGGTGCCGAGCAGTTGGCCCATGCCGCTGACGTCAACCACGATGTTCTGCCCTGCGTCGATCGCCCATTCCTTCAGCAGTGCTTCCAGAGCCGGCTTCCCTGTTCCGGGCACGTCATCCGGATCGAGCAGCACCAGTAGGTGACCGCCCTTGTTCAGATACCGCCGCAGCATGTCGACCTCGCCGGGGAGGAGATCTGACTTGGGGCCGGCGACGACGACGACAGATGCGTCGGCGGGGACATCCTTCTGCTGTGCAAGGACCAGCTTCTCGGTCCCGTAATTGTCCTTACCGAGCGCCGCGACGATCCCACTGTAACCCTCTCGTTCCGTCGCGACCGGATCCTTCTCGCCGTGGCCCTGCACGAAGTAGACCTTCTTCTGCTGCCCGGTCATGGCCTTGATCAGCGCGTTCGTCAGATCCTGCTCGCTATCAGAGGTCGTATGCTCCTTGCGGTCCTTGTATTCGACGACGACCGTGCCGTAGCTCTGGATCGCGTACTCTTTCGCCTGCACGGGCTTGGTGTCGGGATCGATGTACTCCACGGAAACCCTGTTCGAGTGGTACTTGTACTCGTCGAGACGGGTCCGGAAGCGATCGAAGTCCGTCGATCGATCGAAGACGAGAAACTTGACCGGCGCGTCGAGGTTGCGCAGAAGCTTCACGGTCTGCTCGGACAGGCTGTGCTGCTTGTTTGCGGTCAGGTCCCAACGCTTGTTCTGTCGCGTCGACAGATAGTTGACGGCCACGACAACGCCCAGCGCGACGAGCACTCCTGCCGTCGCGAGCGCTCCGTAGCGCGCCTGCCTGCGGTGGAAAAACGCGAAGATGTCGCGCCATTGGCCGAGCGTGTACAGCACCACGCACGCCAGGCCTCCCCACGCCGCGTACACGGCGTACCGGTCCCACTCAGGCCTGAGGAAACGTACGGCGACCGCCGCAAATACGAGCGCGGTTCCGATCCATCCGACGATCCCGAGAATCCGTTTCAACATGTTTCCTTCACTTGAACAAATGAGCGAATCAAATCTGAAGTCTGAAATCCGACATCTTCGAATGGGCTAGCCGCGCCAGCGTTCGCTGTCCACGGATCGCACGGTCAGGAACAGGCCGAATCCGATGAAGCTCAGGTAATACACCAGATGCTTCGTGTCGAGCACGCCCTTGGTGAAGTCGTTCAGGTGCTCGGTGATGGAGAGGTGATTCAGCACCGCCTGCGTCGTCGGGCTCGAGAAGCTGGCCATCCAGTTGATGACCCAGAACATCAGAAACACGGCAAAGGTCGCCATCGCGGAGATGACCTGATTTTTCGTGAGGCTCGAGATGAAGAGGCCCAGCGCCAGGAAGCACCCGCCCATCAGGAGCAGTCCGAGATATCCGGTCACAACCGGCTGCCATTCGGGGTTGCCGTACAGGAACAGAAGCGCGACGTGCGGGAGCGAGATCGCCAGCATTGCAGCATAGAGGATGAACCCGCCGAGAAATTTGCCCATGACGATCTCGAAGTCGGTCAGAGGCGACGTGAGGAGGAGCTCGATCGTTCCCGAGCGCTTCTCTTCCGAATAGGTCCGCATCGTCACGGCCGGCAGCGTGAACAGCAGAATGACGCTGACGTTCAGGAAGAGCGGCGCGATCAACATGTCGTTGACGTTCATCGTTCCGCCGCCGCCCGTCATGCCCGCCTGCATCGACATCCGCTGAAAGTAGTACAGCAGGTTGACGAAGAACCAGCCGAACATGATCGAAAACAACCCGATGACAATGTACGCAATGGGCGACGCAAAGTACGACTTCAGCTCTCGCTGCGCGATCGCAAGGATGTTACTCATAGATGACCTCCGCGGGGACCGCCGCTGCCGCGGCCGTCTCCTCCGTCGTCAGGTGCAGGAAGATTTCCTCGAGGCTCATACGCATCGGTCGAAGTTCGAGCAGACCCCAGCCGCACGAAACCACCGTCGATGCCAGTTCGCGCCGCACGTCGCGGCCCGACTCGCTGTCGACCTCGAAGCCCGTCGCGGTGCCGCGTGTGTCGGAGAGGACAACGCGCGTCACGCCGGGGACAGCTTCGAGCGCTTTCTTCACGTCGGCGCCCAGGCCGTCCACCTGGACGTACATCGATTCCGAGCCGCGCAGCCGTGCGGTCAGGTTTGCCGGCGTATCGACGGCCACGACGCGTCCCTTGTTGATGATAACGACGCGATGGCAGGTCTGCGAGACCTCGGGAAGGATGTGCGTGCTGAGAATAATCGTGTGGTCGCCCGCCAGCTCCTTGATGAGCTGCCGTGTTTCGATGATCTGTTTCGGGTCGAGGCCGGCCGTCGGCTCGTCGAGGATGAGGACGTCCGGATTGTGCAGGATGGCCTGCGCCAATCCGACGCGCTGCCGGTACCCCTTTGACAGCTTGCCGCAATGACGGTCGGCGACGTCCGTCACCCGCGTGCGCCCCATGACGTAGTCCAGACGCGACGCCCGTTCACTACGCGGCACGCCCTTGATGCGCGCGACAAATGACAGGTATTCGCGAACGGTCATCTCAGGGTAGAGGGGCGGTGTCTCCGGCAGGTATCCGGTGCGGCGCTTGGCTTCGATCGGCTGATCGAAGACGTCGAAGCCGGCGACGATGGCTCTGCCCTCCGACGGCGGAATGTAGCCGGTCAGCACGCGCATCGTCGTCGTCTTGCCGGCGCCATTGGGTCCAAGAAAGCCGAGAATTTCACCGCGTTCGACCTTGAAGCTCACGTCGTCGACGGCCTTGAGGGGCCCGTACCGTTTCGTGAGGTGCTGTACCTCAATCACAGCGTTCTACCTCCGTATATCGCTCCGGACTGCCGGAGGCTGGAAACAATAAGCGGCTAATTTGTAGGGACGACGCCCTTTACATGGCGCCAACCGATCATCCTAACTGATGGACCCCATCCGGGCAAGGCGTCGCCGGGCGTCCCCTGAGACAGCCTGCCGTCACCTGATTCCACGAAGAATACCGGTCCGGCCAGGAGAACTTGCTGGTGTAATCTCATGCACTCAGGAGGTCGAATGGCAATCGATATCGGAGCACCGGCTCCGGATTTCACCTTGCCCGATCAGGATCGCCACCCGGTGCGCCTGCGCGACGAGCTCGGGCGCAACAACGTGGTCCTCGCGTTCTTTCCCGCGGCCTTCAGTTCCGTCTGCACCAAGGAGCTCTGCTCGTTCCGGGACCAGGTCGGGCCGCTCACTCACTTGTCAAAGGCACAGGTGCTGGCGATCAGCGTCGACACGCCGTTTGCGCTCAAGGCGTTTGCGAACGAGCAGCGGCTGAATTTCCCTCTCCTCAGCGATTTCAACAAAGAGGTCATCCGCGCGTATGACGTGTTCAACCCGGATATGGTTGGACTGAAAGGGATCGCCAAGCGCGCGGTGTTCGTCATCGACCGCGATGGCACGGTCCGGCACAAGGAAGTGCTGGACGATGCGCGGAACGAGCCCAACTACGACAAGCTCAACGGCGCTCTGGCATCGTTATGATCAGACGTCGACCGCCAGTCGCGGGCTGGATCGGGTCAGACCGGTGTTTTGACTTTCCAGGGGGGAAGCGTCTAATATATGAACATTTGTTCATACGTCACATGGTTGACGAACCCCAGCCGCTCCTTCGCGACGACATCGTCGGCGCCCTCGCCGACATCTTCAAAGTGCTCGGCGACCCGACCCGCGTGCGGATCCTCGATGCGCTCTCGCGCGGAGAGCGCTCCGTCTGCGCCCTCGCCGGCCTCCTGCGCCTGACCGAGTCCGCCGTGTCGCACCAGCTCCGTCTGCTGCGCAACACGAGGGTCGTCCGCGCCCGGCGCGAGGGGCGGATGATCTTCTACTCGCTCGATGATCGACACGTGCTCACGCTGTTCCGCCAGGGCCTGCGCCACGTTGAGGAGGGCGGCCGGTAGGCCGCACAGGTGTGGAACCGGCCGAACTGAGCGATCGCCGCGAGGCGTCCCGTCGGGCGCGCGACGTCATCACCTGCACCGTGTGCGAGATACACGCGGAGGCTGTCTTCCGCGTCGAGGGGATGGACTGCAGTGAGGAAGTCGTCATCCTCGAACGGCGGTTGAAGCCGCTCACCGGCCTCGAGGCCGTCTCGGCGGATCTCATCGGCCAGCGCCTTCACGTCAAATACGACGCCGCCAAGCTGACGACGTCGGCGATGGTCGATGCCGTCGGCGACACCGGCATGCGCATGTGGCTCGAGCACGAGGAGCCCATTGCCTCCGCCGCCGGCCTCGAAACACGCTGGCGTCTGGTCGTGGCCTCTGCCGGCGCCCTCGCGTTCGGCCTGCTGACGGCGTCGCTTGGATATGGCGTCCTGTCCGCAGCCGGGTTCATCGCCTCCGCGGTCGTCGGCGGCATCTATCCGGCCAGGCGGGCGCTCTCCGCAATCCGGTCGCGCACGCTGGATATCAACGTGCTGATGGTGATCGCCGTCGCGGGCGCACTCGTGCTGGGCCAGCGGGCCGAGGGCGCAAGCGTCGTGTTCCTTTTCTCAATCGCCCAGTGGCTCGAGGTGCGGACCATGGAACGCGCGCGCCAGGCCATCCGGGCGCTGATCGATCTCTCGCCGCCCGAGGCGCTCGTCAAACGACATGGTCACGAGCATCGCGCGCGCGTGGAGGACATCGGCATCGGCGAAGAGATCGTGATCAAGCCCGGCGAGAAAGTGCCGCTCGATGGCGTCGTCGTGGCCGGACACAGCGACGTCAACGAGGCTCCCATCACCGGAGAATCGCTGCCCGTCGACAAGGAGCCGGGTCACGAGGTCTATGCCGGCACCATCAACGGGCACGGCGCGCTCGAGGTGAGAATCACCCGGCTGCGCCGCGACACGCGGCTCGCGCGGATCATCCATCTCGTCGAGACGGCACAGGCGCAGCGGGCGCCGGTTCAGACCTTCGTGGATCGGTTTGCCCGTATCTATACGCCCGCGGTCATCGTGTTGGCCGCGGTGATCGCGATGGTCCCGCTCCTGACGGGTGGCGACGGGCGGGAATGGATCTACCGCGCGCTGGTGCTCCTCGTGATCGCATGCCCGTGCGCGCTCGTGATCTCGACACCGGTTTCGATCGTGTCAGCGCTTGCCGGAGCAGCGCGACATGGCGTGCTCGTCAAAGGAGGCGCCCACCTCGAGCGCCTCGCGGGCGTGCGGGCCGTCGCGTTCGACAAGACCGGCACGCTCACGCGCGGCGAGCCGTCAGTTGTTTCGGTCGTCGCATTCGACGAGGCGACGCCATCGATGGTCCTGTCGATTGCGGCCGCGCTGGAGGCACGGTCCGACCACCCGGTGGCCCGCGCCATCAGCCGATATGCGCATGCGGCCGGCGAGTATCCTGCGCCGGCGAGGCAGTTCCGGGCGCTCGTCGGGTTGGGCGCGGAGGGGCTCGTGGACGACCGCTGCGCGCTCGTCGGCAGCGATCGCCTTCTCGCCTTGCGGGGAATCGACGCCCGCGCAGACCATCCTGAGATCGTCGGCCTTCGCGCCGACGGGCGCACGCTCGTCTTCGTGGTCCTCGACGGACGCACGGTGGGCGCGCTCGCCATCGCGGATCGTCCGCGGGAGACCGCGCGCGAGGCGATCGAGCTGCTGCGACAGCACGGCATCACGTACGTCGTGATGCTGACCGGCGACCACCCGGAGGCTGCGCGGACCATCACCCGCGAGCTCGGCCTCGACGAATATCACGCCTCGCTGCTGCCCGATCACAAGCACGAGATTCTGCAGCAGCTGCGCGAGGCACGAGGGCCGGTGTTGATGGTAGGTGACGGGATCAACGACGCCCCCGCGCTTGCCGCAGCCGACATCGGCGTGGCCATGGGCGCGGCCGCGTCCGATGCGGCCCTCGAAACGGCCGACGTTGCGCTGATGTCGGACGAGCTGCTGAAGCTGCCCTACGCGCTGCGCCTGGCACGCGCCACCCTCCGCAACATCAAGACGAACGTCGCCATTTCACTCGTGCTCAAGGCGGCGTTTCTCGTCCTCGCCATCGCAGGCGTCGCGACGCTCTGGATGGCGGTTCTCGCCGACACGGGCGCCTCGGTGATCGTCGTGGCGAACGCGCTCCGGCTCCTGCGCGCGCCGTGACGCGCGCCGCCACGAAGGCCACGAAGAAAGCTCGCCACGAAGGACACGACGATCACGAAGAAAAAACCAAAACGCTTCGTGAACTTCGTGGCGAAACCGTGTGCTTCGTGGCTATTTCTTTCGATTCGTAAAGAAATGCGCGTCGACGAAGTTGTCGATCGTCTGCTGGTCGATCGGATCGACCGTCTGGAACTGTAGCCCCATGCCGATGCGTCGATCGTTCCAGGCGATGCGCGCGTCGGCCTCGACGTCCCGCTTCCCACCTGGCAGGCGGAACCGGAGCCGCGCGGGGGCGTCCACGTCGAGCGGGCTCGTGGTCCGGATGGCCATCCCGCCATGGCTCAGGTTCAGCGTCAGCGCCGCGGCGATCGTGTTCCCGAAGCGATATGCGACAGGGATCCCGAGCACCACTCGCGGGCTGCTCCGGCGATTGTAGCTGTCGGGGAAGAGGTGCGGCGTGAGCGACGGCAGGATGTGCTGGACCGCGCTGTATTCGTTGACGTACCCGGCAATCCCGAGCGCGGCGAGCTCGCGAACCTCTTCGGCACTGGCAATCGTGCCGCTGAAGACCAGAATCGGCAGCGAGCCGTCGTCAATCCTCCGAATCGTCTTGACGACGTCGACCCCGCTGGCATGCGGCAGACGCAGATCCAGCACGACCAGATCGATCTGTGCACGGTCCGCGCGGATGCGGGCCAGCAGTTCCGCCACGGTCCGCACCGTGACCACGCGATGTCCCGCCCTCTCGAGTGCGGCCTTGAAGCGATCGCGCACAAACGCGGTGTCGTCGGCGATGACGACCGTTTTTGCGCTCGCGGGCGTGGTGGCGCTCATCGAAACATATATCGGATCGGCGCGCAGCCGGCCTGAGCGTTCGTTGCAGACTTTATCAGGTTGTCGCTATAATCCGTCGTCTGTTCGTTTTTCGATGCGGCGTCTTGCTGCATGGGAGCCCGTATGGCGACCTGCCCCGAGTGCGACTACGACGAGATTGACACCGAGGACTTCGAGGAGGGTGACACCGTCAGTTGTCCCGAGTGCGGCAAGAACCTCGTCATCGTTGGTCCCGACGAGCTCGATTTCTCCGACGAAGACGACGACGACCTCGACGAAGACGAGGAAGACCTCGATGAAGAGGACGAAGAGGACGAGGACGATCTCGACGAGGACGAGGACGAGGAAGAAGAGGACGTCGACGAGTGACACATGGGATCGTCGAGCGCACGTCTGCTGACGGCGTGCCGCACGGCAGGGCGCTGGCGGAAAAGCAAACCCGACTCTACGAGCTGCTGGCCGTCTGCGATTCCGCGATCGTTGCGTTCAGCGGCGGCGTTGACAGTTCCTATCTCGCCTGGGCGGCTGCCCAGACCCTCGGTGCGCGTTCTCTCTGCATCACCGCCGACAGCCCCAGTTATCCCGACCGTCACCGCCAGCTCGCGCGGCGTATCGCGCGCGAGTTCGGTCTGCGCCACGAGATCGTTCACACCACGGAGCTCGACCGTCCCGAGTACCGAGCCAACCCCGTCGATCGCTGTTACTACTGCAAACGCGAGCTGTACACCACGCTGACGCGCATCGCCCGCGATCGCCGCATTGCGGTCATCCTCGACGGCAACAACGCCGACGACCGTGGTGACTATCGCCCGGGCCGGACGGCGGCACGAGAGTTCGGCGTGCGCAGCCCGCTCGACGAGGTGGATCTGTCCAAGGCTGAAATCCGCGAGCTTTCCCGCCGCGCGGGCCTGCCGACATGGGACGAGCCCGCATCGGCGTGTCTCTCCTCGCGCATTCCGTACCATTCCGAGGTGACCGACGAGAAGCTGCGCATGATCGAGCGTGCCGAAGACGTGCTGCGCGACCTCGGCTTCCGTGTCTGTCGCGTGCGGCATCACGATACGCTCGCCCGCCTGGAAATCGGACGTGACGAGCTGGCGCGCGCCCTCGAGCCCGGGCTGCGCGAGCGTATTGTGGAGGAGTTGCGTGCGATCGGATATCAGCACGTGACGATCGATCTGCAGGGTTACAGGATGGGCAGCTTGAATGAGGGTGTCCGTCTCCATCCCGCGTGACGACCACGCCGCCGCACCGACACAGGGCGTCCACTACCGCCGGTGGGTACCGGTAGCACTCGCGATCGCATATCTGGCGGCACATCTACCCTGGCTCGCGCCTTCCCTCGAGGACATCGATTCGATCAACTTCGCGCTCGGACTCCGGGATTTCAATCCGGCGGCGCACCAGCCCCATCCACCGGGTTATCCGGTTTATATCGCCCTCGGACGGATCTCGCTTGCCGTGATCGAGCGGTTCGGGCCCGCTATGTCCCAGCCGGCGGCGTCCGCGCTCGCGTTGTCGTTCTGGTCCGCGCTCGCGGGCGCGCTGGCGCTCGTCTGTGCATCGAAGGTGTTCGTCCGGCTCGTCCCGTCGACCGTGGCGTGGGCGGACGCGCTGGTGGCGGCCAACGCGCTCTTCTGGATGTGCGGCGTCCGTCCCATGAGCGACATGCCTGGCCTCGCGGCGGCGCTGGCCTCGCAGGCGCTGTTGCTGCGGGCGGCCGAAGGCAGGACGGATCAGAGGGCCCTTCTGGCCGGCGCGTTCCTCGCCGCGTTCGCGCTTGGCATACGAGCGCAGACGCTGTGGCTGACGGTGCCGCTCGTCGGCTACGCGATCATCTGTTGCCGCGATCTCGGCCTCTCACGGACGACTGGACGCGTGCTCCTCTTCTATGCCGCGGGCGTGCTCGCGTGGGCGGCGCCGCTCGTCATCGCTGCCGGCGGTGTTCGCGCGTACCTGGCCGCGCTCTCGACACAGGCGGGCGAGGACTTCGCGTTCGTCGACATGCTGTGGGCGAACCCTACGCCCCGCCGACTCGCGCTCGGTTTGTACCATACGTTCACGCTCCCGTGGGCATCGACCCCCATCGCCGTCGCCGTGCTGGCGGCGAGCGCCGCCGGCATGGTTGTCATGCTCACCAAAGAGCGGAAGGCACTCGTCGCGCTCGCCGTCGCATTCGGTCCCTATTCGCTGTTTCACCTCGTGTTTCAGGAAACGCTGACCGTCCGGTACGCCCTGCCGGTCGTCGTTCCGGTCGCGCTTCTTGCGATGCGTGCCGTGGCCGCGGCTGGACGGGCGGCGCCGTTCATTGGCGTGCCTCTGGCCGCCGCATCACTCTTCGCGGCGTTTCCGGGGGTTGTGGCGTACGGCCGCGAGTCGCATCCGGCCTTCCGCGCAGCCGAGGACATCGCACGACGCGCCGAGGTGTCGCCGCCTGCGATGCTCGTCTCGCACTTCGGGCTGCGCCGCGCGATTCGCGCCTCCGGCCTGACGGGTCTGCCCGTCGTAGACGCCCCGAATCAGTACGAGTGGATGGAGCTCGTGAAGTACTGGGCCGGCGGCGGCCGGCGTCCTGTGTGGTTCCTGGCCGATCCCCGCCGGACCGACCTGGCGCTCATCGATCCAGTGAGCCGCGTAGACGTCGTGCGATACCGCTGGGACGTGGAGAACCGGCCCGAGCTGAGCGGCGTGCGGCCGATTGGCGCGGATTGGTATCGGTTGCTGCCGCCAGGATGGTTCCTCGCGGAGGGCTGGTCGCTAACGCCCGAGGCGGGTGGCCTCTCGCGCGCGCGGGGGCGGGGTCCCGACCATGCGCCCATTGTCGGCTACGTCAAACGCTCGGACCGGCCCGCGCACCTGATGATTGGGGGTCGGCACCTTGGAGAGGCTGGCGATCCGGCTGCCTATTTCGAGCTGGCGCTCGACGGCGTGGTCATCGATCGGTGGACGCTCACGTTCGATCAGCGCAACTTCCTACGATTCCTCGACCTGCCGCGCGGGGTGCCCGCCGGCGACGGCGACTACGCGCGCCTGACGGTCAGTGCGGCGCCGCCCGCGGGAGAGACGCGCCGCGCGCCGGTCGCCATCAGACAGTTTGACCTCCAACCATCAAACGAGATAGTGTACGGCTTCGGTCCCGGCTGGCATGAAGACGAATATGTCACTGAAACGGGCGCCCGCTGGCGGTGGACGAGCGATCGGTCGGTGCTGCAGGTAAGGGGACCGGTCCAGGCGATCCGCGTCAGACTGTACGGTGAATCGCCGCTCCGGTACTTTTCCGCCGCGCCCGCAATCAAGGTGACCGCTGCGGGCCGCGTCATCGCCGAGTTGCACCCGACCTCCGATTTCCGGTGGGACCTCGTCGTACCCGCTGACGCCGTGGCCGCATCGGGCGGAGACATCGCGATTGAAACGGATCGCGTCTTCGTGCCGGCGGACGCGGGAAGGTCCGTCGACACGCGCCGACTCGGGCTGCGCATCTGGGCCTGTCATGTCCAGGCAATCGTCTGAGAACTGCGTGTATGGCGCATCGCATTCCGTTGACACGTGCGGGACCGGACGCTAAGCTCACGAGGATCCACATTCAGAGATTCACGTCGAGGAGGAGAGCTCGCTCATGAGTGTACGTCGCTCCTTGTGCTGCACCGCCATGTGGATGGCGCTGGTGATTGGGCTGTCGAGTTGCGCCAAGACTGTGCCGCCGCCCGCCCCACCGCCTCCCGCGCCTCCGCCTGCGGCCACCGCCCCGCCGTCACCACCACCCCCGCCGCCGCCACCCCCGCCGCCGCCACCGCCCCCGCCCCCGGCCGCAAAGGCGCTCACGGAGGAAGAGGTGTTCGCGCGGAAGTCGCTTGACGATCTGAACCGGGAAATGCCGCTCGGCGACGTCTTCTTCGATCTGGACCGATCGGAGCTGCGCGACGATGGTCGCAGCGTGCTTCAGAGGAACGCGGACTGGCTGAGACGGTGGTCATCCACGCGCATTACCGTGGAAGGGCACTGCGACGAACGCGGCACCGCCGAATACAACCTCGCGCTTGGCGAGCGACGGGCGGCTGCCGTGCGGGAATACCTGACGGGTCTTGGCGTGCCCTCCGGCCGGATTCTCGTGATCAGCAAGGGCAAGGAATCGCCATTCTGCACGCAGAGCAGCGACGACTGCTGGCAGCAGAACCGCCGCGGGCATTTCGTGATCACGGCCAAGTAACAGCGTACGTAGCCCGCATCTTTAGATGCGGCGCCGAGCCGGGTCTACGTACACAAAATGCCGCATCTCAAAGATGCGGCCTGCGTACCTCGCCGCCTACGTCCGTCTCCGCGCGAGTGTGTCCTCGAGGTCTCTCTCGGAAATCCGGTACTTCGCGACTTTTCTGCCATCGATTTCAAGGACCGGGATCTCCAGGCCGTAGCGTTCCAGCAGGTCCCGGTCCGTCGAGATGTCGACGACCTTGAGTGTGAACGGGATGCGGGATCCGACGCGGTCGACGACGTGCTTCATCTCGTCACAGAGATGACAGCCTGGCTTGGAGTACAGCACGAGGAGCGGGCGCGCATCGCTCATGCGACGGCCATCTCGCACGCAATGGCCTGCGCGGCCGCGCGGGGATCCGGTGCCGTGATGATCGGCCGGCCCACCACGATGTAGCTGGCGCCTGCCCGCACCGCCTCCCCCGCCCCCATGGTTCGCGCCTGGTCGTCACCCGGCACGCCGGCCGGGCCACCGCGGATGCCGGGCGTGACGATCGTGAACTCATCGCCGAACGCGCGCCGGATCGCGGTCGTTTCGTGCGGTGAGGCGACCACCCCGTCGAGGCCGGCGTCGCGAGTCAACTGCGCGAGCGCAACCACGTGGTCCAGCACGGGCCGATGTACACCCAGGCCCGACAGCGTTTCGCGATCGATGCTCGTGAGGACCGTCACGGCGACGAGCAGTGGCGGGGGCACGCCGTGCCGTGCTGCGGCCTCATGTCCCGCGCGTGCGGCGGCCTGCATCATGGTCCTGCCGCCCGAAGCGTGCACGTCGATCATCCACGCCCCGGTCTGAACTGCGGCGGCGACGGCCTGCGCCACCGTGTTGGGTATGTCGTGGAACTTGAGGTCCAGGAAGACGCGGTGTCCCGCATCGACGAGCCGTCTGACAAGTGCCGGCCCTTCGAGCGTGAACAGACGGCTTCCCACCTTGACACCGCCCGACACGCCGCGCAGGTCGGCGGCGAGCTGCAGCGCGTCGGCGCCCGTTTCCACGTCGAGCGCCACTATGAGCTTATCCACTGCTTCTCGCGGGACGCCGTGTCGATCGTGCCGACGAGATCGCCGACGCGCGCGATCTCATGGCGCTCCAAGTACTGTTCGATGCCCGCGAGCAGCTTGCCCCAGATGAACGGGTCGACGAAGTTCCACGTGCCCACCTGCACGGCCGAGGCGCCCGCGATGATGAACTCCAGCGCGTCCCGGGCGCTGGCGATTCCGCCCATCCCGATGATCGGTATGCGCACCGCCCGGCGGCATTCGTACACCATGCGCACGGCAATCGGACGTATGGCGGGACCGCTCAGCCCCCCGACGATGTTCGAGAGCTTCGGCCGGCGGGTCTCGACGTCGATCATCATTGCGAGGAACGTGTTGACGAGCGAGACAGCATCCGCGCCGCCCTCCTCGGCTGCCCGCGCGAAGGCGGCCACGTCGGTGACGTTCGGCGTCAGCTTGGGAACGATCGGCAGGCGTGTGACCCTGCGCACCGCGTTGACGACGTCGAACGTCCCGTGCAGGCTGCAGCCGAACGTAATGCCGCCTTCCTTGATGTTCGGGCACGAGATGTTCAGCTCGAGCGCCGCGACCCCGTCGACGTCCGACAGAATCCGCGCGAGCTCCACGTACTCGTCGAGCGTGCTGCCGCAGATGTTGACGATGACCGTGGCGCGGCGCCGGCGCAGCTCCGGCATCTTCTCGCGGACGAAACGGTGCACGCCGATACCCTGCAGGCCGATGGCGTTCAGCATGCCCGACGGCGTCTCCACGATGCGCTCCGGCGGGTGTCCTTCCCGTTCCGAAAGGAACAGGCCCTTCACGGCGACCCCGCCGAGCATCGAGAGGTCGACGGCGTCGGCGTACTCCACGCCGTAGCCGAAGCAGCCGCTGGCCGCGATGACCGGATTGGCGAGCCGCAAGGGTCCGATATCGACGGAAAGATCCCGCATGTCAATCCCAGGCGATGTCCGCGCCCTCAAAGACCGGTCCCGTGATGCACGAGCGCACGTAGTGGTGTGCGCCGACGTGGTCGCGCACCGGGATCACGCAGCTGTAACAACCGCCCATGCCGCAGCCCATCACCCGCTCGACCGAGACCTGAGAGCGCCGGCCGTACCGGGTCGCGAGCCTCGCGACCGCCTCCAGCATCGGTTCGGGACCGCACGCATGGATCGTGACATCACCGCGAGCGCCCCGCAGCTCGCGGTCGAGCGGGACGGTTACGCGGCCACGGTCTCCGAGGCTGCCGTCTTCGGTCGAGAGCACGAGTCGGACGTGCTGCGCGAACCAATCCAGGTGAAAGAGCTCGGCCGCGGTTCGAGCGCCGTAGAAGAGGGTGGTCGCCGTCCCGCGCGCGCGAAGCGCCTCGGTCAGCGTGACGAACGGCGCGAGCCCGACACCGCCCGCAACCATCCAGGCCTCCGCCGGAGGATCGACGGTCGAGAAGGGACGACCCAGCGGGCCCAGGCACGAGACGGTGTCGCCTTCGACCAGGTCGAACAGCATGCCCGTCGTGACCCCGATTCGTTTGTTGAGCAGGCTCACGCCTTCCGGTCCGGTCGCGCCCCGGATGATCTCGAAGACTGAAAACGGCCGCCGGAGCAGCGGGTCGGTGCCGCGCCCCGGCCTGACCATCACGAACTGGCCCGGTTCGGTCGCACGGGCAATCTCGGGAGCGGCAAGAGCGACGATGTTGTAGTGCGGGGAAAGGCGGATATTGCGAAGGACGCGTGCCTCGATATCGACAGGCATTGGAGCGAGTATAACTTCAGTAGGCAGTAGGCAGTAGGCAGTAGGCAGTAGGCAGTAGGCGGTCGGCAGTAGGCAGCGACGCGGAGGCGGTCAGACCCGCGGAGCACTCGCTATCGCGAGGCGGCCCACCTGACAGCGCCAACGAGCTGCCGCTGGAACCGCTGGTCGCGCCACGTCTCCGAAAAATGGCCGAGCGCGTTGTAGTACACGCGCCCATTGCCGTACGAGTGTGCCCAGGCCAGCGGGAAATCGCCGGCGGCGCCCACCGACATCGCATCCAGACGCAGCAGCACCCGAACGCGCGGGCGCGGGTTTTCGCGGAACGTATAGAACTCCTCCGTGAGCGAAAAGCGATCGCCGAGGCCGCTCGTTGCGGGGTGCGATGAGTCCTCGACCACGACGGTTGCCTGTTGCGTCCACGGATGGTCCTGGAAGTACGCGCCCACGAGGCGCCCGTAATCCGGCCATTGGTAGAGCGTGTCGGTGGCGCTGTGCACGCCGAGAAAGCCCCCGCCCCGGGAGACGAAATCCAGCAACGCCGTTTTCTGATCGGCGGTGAGCGCGAGCTCGCCGCTTGTCAGCGCGAAGCAGATCACATGGTAGGAGGCGAGGCTGGCGCTGCTGATCGTCGACAAGTCTTCGGTCGGGGTCACCATGAACTCGCCGGACGTGGTCGCGAGGCTCGCCATGACCTGTCGGGCCGTCGCGATCGAATCATGGCGGAACCCGGCGGTGGCCGTGAGCATCAACACGCGGATCGAACCTGCTGCGGGAGGCGATGGGCCAGGCGGGTTCGGCGCGGAAGGTGTCCGCTCCGAGGAACACGCGCCAGCGGCGAAGAGGATGCAGACGACCAGGTGAAAGGAACGTTGACCCACAACGTGCCCTGATCGTACCACGGCGCCTGGACTGTGAAAGTACGCAGGCGGGATCTTCCCGGAGCTGAGCCGCATCTAAAGATGCGGCCTACGTACGCAGATGCGGCCTACGTACGCTAAGAGACGGCCACGTTGGTGCTATACTCTTCGAAACTCTTTAACGCGGTCCGAGAGACCGCAAAGAGGTGCTCGATGATTGTCTACCGGAACGCCTTAACGGCGTTCCTTCTTCCTGCCACGCAGAGGCCCGCATGCCGGTAGTCATGGATGCGGACCGCATTGGACGAACCCTCACACGCATCGCTCACGAGATCCTCGAACGGAACAAAGGCGTTGACGCTCTCGCGCTCGTCGGGATCCGCACGCGCGGCGTGCACCTCGCGCGACGGCTGGCGAAAAGTCTCGTCGAGATCACCCGGGAAGACGTGCCCACCGGCGCGCTCGACATCACGCTCTACCGCGATGACCTGATGCGCCACGCGGTGGGGCCGCAGCCGCTCGTCCGCCGCACCGAAATCCCGTTCTCCATCGACGATCGCAAGATCCTGCTGGTTGACGACGTCCTGTACACGGGACGGACCGTGCGCGCCGCGCTCGACGCGCTCATCGACTTCGGCAGGCCGCGTGCCATTCAGCTCATCGTCCTGGTCGACCGCGGCCATCGCGAGCTGCCGATCAAGGCCGACTACGTGGGCAAGAACCTGCCAACATCGCCAAGCGAGAGCGTGCAGGTGCGTCTGCAGGAAACCGACGGCCACGACGAAGTGGTCGTCCAGCAGGAGGGCCAGCCATGACCGCCCAGCGCACCGGGACCGCCGCGCCACAGGCGCCTCCCCTCACCGCCCTGCGCCGGAAGGATCTCCTCGGCATCGCGGAGCTCTCGCCGGAAGAGATCGTGCTGATCCTTCAGACGGCTGAAGCGATGAAGGAGATTGGATCGCGGCCGATCAAGAAGGTTCCCGCGCTGCGAGGAAAGACGGTCGTCAACCTGTTTTTCGAGCCGAGCACGCGGACGCGCACGTCGTTCGAGATTGCCGAGAAACGGCTGAGCGCCGATTCGCTCAACATCGCCATCGCCTCGTCCAGCGTCGTCAAGGGCGAGACGCTGGCCGACACGGCGCTCAACCTCGAGGCGATGCACCCTGACATGATCGTGTTGCGGCACTCATCGTCGGGTGCCTGCCACCTTCTGTCGCGCATCTGCCGATCGGCCATCGTCAACGCCGGCGACGGGACGCACGAGCACCCGACGCAGGCTCTTCTCGATGCGTTCACGATTCGCGAGCGCAAGAAGCGGATCGCCGGCCTGAAGGTCGCCATCGTCGGGGATCTCCTGCACAGCCGCGTGCTGCGGTCGAACATCCACCTGCTGACCAAGCTTCACGCCGACGTCTGGGTCTGCGGTCCGCCCACGCTCATCCCGACCGATATCACACGCTTCGGCGTGCGGGCGACGAGCGTGGTCGAGGAGGCCGTCGAGGATGCGGACGTCATCATGCTGCTGCGCATTCAGCTCGAACGGATGCAGGGCGCTTTCTTTCCCTCCCTGCGCGAGTATTTCAATGTCTTCGGGATGACGGAGGAGCGCGTGCGGCGCGCGCGGCCGGACACGATCATCATGCACCCGGGCCCGATGAATCGAGGGGTGGAGATTGCGTCGGAAGTCGCGGACGGTCCGTTCTCCGTGATTCTCGATCAGGTCGCCAACGGCGTGGCCGTCCGGATGGCCGTCCTCTACCTGCTGGCCGGCGGAGCCGAGCATGAAGAAGCTGCTTAAGGGCGGGCGCGTCGTCGATCCCGCCGGCGGCATCGACGGCGCATTCGACGTGCTGATCGACGGCGATCGGATCGACCGTGTCGCGCGCGATCTGCCGGTCGACGGCGCCGACGTCGTCGAGATTCCGAGTGGGCTTGTCGTCTGTCCGGGGTTCATCGACATGCACGTGCACCTGCGCGAGCCAGGGCAGGAGCACAAGGAAACGGTTGCCACCGGAACGAGTGCGGCCGTGGCCGGCGGCTTTACGGCCGTGGCCTGCATGCCGAACACCGATCCGATCAACGACGACGCGAACGTGACGTCGTACATCCTGAAGAAAGCGAAGGAAGCGGGGCTGGCGCGCGTGTATCCGATTGGCGCCGTCTCGCGCGGTTCACGCGGCGAGCTGCTTGCCGACATCGCGGAGCTGAAGGGGGCCGGTTGCGTCGCCCTCTCCGATGACGGACGTCCGGTGGCGACGGCGCTGCTGATGCGGCGGGCGCTCGAATATGCGTCGATGTTCGGTATGGCGATCATCGATCACTGCGAGGATCCGTCGCTCAAAGGGGACGGCGTCGCGCACGAAGGTTATCAGGCGGCCGCGCTGGGCCTGCGCGGCATTCCCGGCGCGGCCGAGGCCATCATGGTCGAGCGCGACGTGCTTCTGTCGGAGGCGACCAGCGCGCCGGTCCACATCGCGCACATGAGCGCGCGCGCGTCGCTGCGCGCCGTTCGCAAGGGCAAGGAGGCGGCGACACGCGTGACGTGCGAGGTGACGCCGCATCATTTCACGCTGACGGACGAGGCGCTCGCGTCGCCCATTGCGTACGACACCAACGTCAAGATGAATCCGCCGCTGCGCGAGATCGAGGACCGCGACGCGATGATCGAGGGCCTTCGCGACGGCAGCATCGACGTCATCGCCACCGATCACGCACCGCACCACTACGACGAGAAGAAGGTGGAGTTCGATCGCGCGCCCTTCGGTATCGTCGGGCTCGAGACCGCTGTACCGCTGGTCTTCGACCGCCTCGTCCACCCGGGCGTCATCCGTCTCTCGCGCCTGGTGGAATTGCTGTCGGTGAACCCCGCACGGATACTTCGCGTGCCTGGCGGCACGTTGGCGCCGGGGAGCCCCGCCGATATCACAATCGTGGCTCCCGACCTGCGCGTTCGGGTCGACGCGCGGGCGTTCCGGTCGCGGTCGAAGAACACGCCGTTCGATGGGTGGGAGTTGCGGGGTGGCGTGGCGGCGACAATCGTCGGCGGCCGTCCCTTGTTCGTCAACGACAGGACAGGGTTGCGAATGTGATGCACACGCACACGCGTCGGGACGAAATCCGTGAGAAGGCGCTCAAGGACCTGCAGCACCACCAAGTGCTCATGCTCAACGGGCACTTCGATTTCGGCAACGACTGGCACGGGCGGGTCTACCTGAACCCGCATCAGTTGCTGCGCTACCCGTCGATCATCTGGCGCTTCGCCCAGGACCTGCTGGACGTGCTGCCCAGCGCGCTCGTCGAGTCGGTCGACGTCGTGGCCGGGCCGGTCACCGGCGGCGCGCTCCTGGCGCACACGATGGCGGGACTCCTCGACAGCCGGCGCGATTTGCGCCGTCCACCAACCAGCTTCGCCCCGTTCACCGTAGCGGGGGACCGTGGGCATCAGCTCAGTCGCTTCTACCGACAGGAGATCGCGGGCAAACGCATCCTGCTCGTCGATGACGTGCGCAATACGGGCCAGACGCTCGCGCGATGTGCCCGAGTCGTGGCCGAGGCGGGAGGCACGGTGCTCGCCACGGCCGAAATCTACGACCGCCTCGAGGCGGTCGTGGATGCCGGCGTTCCCAATTTCGCGCTGGCGGAGTATCGCGCGCCGGAGAACTACCCGGCCAATGCATGTCCCCTGTGCCAATCGGGAGTCCCCGTCACCTCGTTCTGAGGCAGCGACGCTTCGCCTCTGGCCATCGTGAAAACCTGCCTTATTCGTCGCGATGATGGCCTTCGGCGATCTCTCGAGGGGCCGCTCGAGGATCTGTACCGGACGTTCGACCACGTCGACTCCGCGACCGATCCCATTCACGTCGTCCGCCGGTTCACGTCGCGCGAGGACCGCGAGGTTGCCGGCTTCTGCGCCGCGTCGCTCGCGTTCGGCCGCGTGGCAAGCGTGCTGCAGTCGATCGAGGCGCTGCTGGCCGTGATGGGTCCGGCGCCTGCAGGATACGTACGGGAATTCGATCCCGGGCGGCACGCGGAGCGGCTGCGTCCGCTCGTGCATCGATGGATTCGCGGCCGGGACCTCGTGGCGCTGCTGCTCGTCCTCCAGCGGATGCTGAAGGAGTCGGGCTCAATCGAACGGTTTTTCGCGGAAGGCGACGATTCATCCGCCGAGGACGTCGGCCCGGGGCTGGAGTCGTTCTCCCGCCGCGCAATGGAGACGGATCTTCGCGCCGCGTACGGCCGCGTGCCGCGCCGGCCCGGCGTCTGCTACTTTTTCCCGAGGCCGTCGGCGGGCAGCGCCTGCAAGCGCCTGAACCTGTTCCTGCGCTGGATGGTCCGCACCGACGCCATCGATCTCGGCGTCTGGACCGGGGTGTCGCCGTCCCGGCTGATCGTACCGCTCGACACGCACGTCATCCGCGTCGGCCGCTGCCTGCGGCTCACGCAGTACGTGAGCCCCGGATGGAAGATGGCGGCCGACATCACGGCCTCGCTGCGCGCGATCGATCCGCGCGACCCCGTGCGCTACGACTTCTCGCTCTGCCACGTGGGCATGATGAACGCCTGCGGGTTCAGCCGCGCCCAGAAGGACTCCCAGTGCCCGCTCCGGGGTGCGTGCCACCCGCGTCCGCCTCGACGTACGTAGGCCCGGTCTTTAGCCCGTTATGGGGCCCGAAACGCGAATTTTGTACTCGTTGTGCGACCGCATAACGGGCTAGGCGCGCGAAGCGCGCCAAAAGATGCCGCATCTAAAGATGCGGCCTACGTACAACCCGATGCGGCCTACGTGCAACATGCCAAGCGCTCGTACAGATCGGCCGTACCCTGCACCATGCGCTCGACGGTGAAACGTTCGCGCGCGCGGGCGAGCGCGGCCTGGCCCATGCGCGTCCGGAGCGGTTCGTTCTCGAGAAGCGCGACGAGCCTCTCGGCCATCGCGTGGTGATCGCGCGGTTCCACCAGGTAGCCGGTCTCTCCCTCCACCAGCACTTCGGGGATGCCGCCGGCGCGCGTGGCGACGGCGGCCGTCGAGGCGGCCATCGCGTCCACCAGCGCCGTGCACATCCCTTCCTCGACCGAGCTCATGGCAAACAGGTCGAATGCTTTCGTGAGCTCGAGCACGTCGGTGCGAAAGCCGGCGAGGAAGACGTGGCGCTGCAGGTGCGTGTTCCGGACGTGCTTGTCCAGCTCGCTACGCAGCTCGCCATCGCCGACGATGACGAACCGCGCGTCGGGCACTTCCCTGACGACGAGAGCGGCTGCGTCAATGAGATGGCGGTGTCCCTTGTGAGGCACGAGCGCGGCGACGTTGCCGACGACCGGAGCCCCGGCAGGCAGGTGGAGCGCCGCGTGGATGTCTGCGGCCGGCAGCGCGGCGATGCGCCCGACGTCGATGCCCTCGTTGACAATCGCGATCCTGGCGGACGGAATGCCGTCGGCCACGAGGCGATCGCGAACGGCCCCGCTGTTGGCCACGAAACAATCCACCTGCGCGTACTTCCAGCGCGAGAACGAATTGTGCGCGATGCGGAACTCGACACGTCGCGACGCGAGAAAGAGCGGCCTGCGTGATGGGGCAGTCATTGACAGCGCGGCCGCGACCATGGCGACGCCATGCGGATCGTGCGCCTGCACCACATCCGGCCGTATGCGTTTGAGAATGCGCGAGAATCGCCACGCCGACGACAGGTCCACCTCGGAGCGTGCTGCGAGCGGAATCAGGTCATCGTCCTGCTCCATGCGTCGATACAGCTCGCCATCCGGATGCGCGACGAGAACCGCGCGCTGACCCAGGGCGCGGAGGCCGGTCACGGTGTAGAAGACCTGGCTTTGCCCGCCTCGCCATGTGCGCGCCGTGTCGATGTGAAGGGAAACCATCAGCCCAAGGAGGAAGGAGACAGGAGGAAGGAGGAAGAGTGCGCTCTACCTCCTTTCTCCTTCCTCCTTCCTCCTGTCTCGTTGTTGAAGCTCCCACAGCTTGGCGAATTTGAGCAGCACCGTGTACGAGTTCATGAGCGACAGCGTGAGCCCCGCCGTCCCGTCGAGGAACCCGCGCCTGAGGACGTAGTTTCGGAGAAACGCCGCAGGCGGATGGAGCAGCAGGTCGACCGGCGTGGCGCGCCGCCCCGACTCGTGCATCTGACGCGCGGCGAGCGTCGTGTATTGATTGATGCGGTCGAGATGATCGCTCAGGTTGCGATACGAATAGTGCTGCAACTCGTTGTGGAGCCGCCCGAGCTCGCCGTCCACGCGAACCGACTCGTGGACGTAGCGGCCCTGCCATCGGCCCGCGCGCCGGTCGTACAGCCGAGTCTGGTAATCGGGATAGAAGTCGGTGGTCCGCACCCACCGGCCGAGGTGAAATGTCACCCGAGGCACGCGATGCCCGCGATGCGGCGGCTCGACCTGAAGCAACGCACGAACCTCCGACGCAAGCGCCGGGGTGATGCGCTCGTCAGCGTCGAGCGAGAACACCCAATCGTGCGACGCGAGCGACGCGGCGTGGTTCTTCTGGTCCACGTACCCCGTCCACGCGCGCGTGCTCACGGAAGCGCCCTTCGCGCGTGCAATGTCGAGGGTCCCATCACTGCTGCCCGAATCGACCACGATCACTTCGTCGGCCCACGAGGCGCTGTCGATGGCGCCTGCGATGTGGTCGGCTTCGTTGAGGGTGATGATGGTGACCGAGACTCCCGGCACGAGGGGAATTATTGCGTACGTGGGCGTGCGGGTCTCACCAGCCAAGGGGCTCTGCCCCTTCCCCTTGATATCCCAGGCAGAGCCCCTCGGCTGGTGAGACCAGTATCTTTTGGCGCGCTTCGCGCGCCTAGCCCGTTATGCGGTCGCACAGCGCGAACAAAATTCTCGTTCCGGGCCGCATAACGGGCTAAAGACCCGGCCTACGAATACAGACGGAGGTAGTCGTCGACCACGTCGTCCATCGAGCGCATGGGCGGCAACGCGGCACGCCAGCGGGGGATGATTTCCGCGGCGTTGGCAGCAACCTCCCGCAGCGCGCGCGCGAGCGCGCGCCAATCCGCCGGAGGCACCAGTCGCCCGTTGGCACCGTCCTCGATCATTTCGGAGAGCGCGCCCTGCCGCGTCCCGATCACGGGTGTGCCGACCGCCATCGCTTCGAGCGCGACAGTCGGACCGCCTTCGAGCGTCCGCGAGGGACAGCAGAGCAGATCGATGCCGCGAAGGTACTCGAAGATCCGCTCTGATTCGATGGGGTCCCCGAACGTAACCCACGCGTCGGGGCCAACAATCGCTTTCAGCTCGTTGACGACTTCGAGCTCGCCGATGTGGTTCACCGGCCCGCGGAACTCGACGCGGATCGGTGCCGACCGGCCAAGCGCCGCGACCGCTCGCGCGAGATCGTGAACGCCCTTGATCGCT
>DASYQV010000079.1:0-51660 GCA_036005125.1 Vicinamibacterales bacterium | reverse complement strand
CGGACGCCCGCGAAGCCAAGCGCGGCAGCGATCATCGCGCTGATTTCCGACCACGCATTCACGCGCCACCAGTACCACCGAAGGATCAGCACCAGACCGATGCCCGCGCCGGACTCGAGCACGAACTCCCACGCCTGCCGAATGCTTTCGAGATAGAAGGTTACGATCGCGCTGGCGATCATCAGCAGGATCGTCGTCAGGCGCGAGATCCAAACGTAGTGCGAATCGGAGGCATCGGAGCGTAGAAACCGGCGATAGAAATCGTTGATGACATACGACGTGCCCCAGTTGAGCTGCGTCGATATCGTCGACATGTACGCGGCGAAGAAGGCGCCCAGCAGAATGCCCCGCCAGCCCGGTGGAAGGAAGTCCCGGATCACCATCGCATAACCGGCTTCCTTGTCCTGCAGATCGGGATAGAGGATGAGCGACGCGAGGCCGACCAGAATCCAGGGCCACGGCCGGACGCAGTAATGCGCGATGGTGAACCAGAGGGTCGCGAAGAACGAATGGCGCTCGTCTTTCGCCGACATCATGCGCTGCGCGACGTAGCCTCCGCCTCCTGGCTCCTGTCCCGGGTACCAGCTCGCCCACCACTGCACGCCGACATAGGCGAAGAACGCCGCGGCGGGCAGCGCAAGTGATGCCCCGACGCTGGCGGCATTGGCGCCGACGCGCGGAAGGAACTCGAACGTCTCCGGCGGCAGTTGCTGCTGAAGCCCTGCCACGCCACCGATCTGCGGCAGGCGGACGACGAACACGGCAAGCGCGATGGTGCCCGACATGGCGAACACGAATTGGAAAAAGTCCGTAATCACCACGCCCCAGAGTCCCGACACGGCGGAGTAGATGCCCGTGATCGCAAGCGACAGCAGCACCGCCGTGAATCGATCCCAGCCGAGTGTCACCGAGAGGATCTTGGCCATCGCCAGGTTGACCCAGCCCATGATCACGCAGTTGATGGCGATGCCGAGGTAGAGCGCGCGGAACGCGCGCAGGATGGCGGCCGGGCGGCCCGTGTAGCGCAACTCCGCAAACTCGACGTCGGTCATGACTCCGGCGCGGCGCCACAACCGCGCGAAGAAGAACACGGTGAGCATGCTGCCGAATGCCGCGTTCCACCAGATCCAGTTGCCGGCGACGCCGTTGCGCGCCACCAGCCCGGCGACGGCAAGCGGCGTGTCGGCCGCAAACGTCGTCGCCACCATCGAGGTGCCGGCGAGCCACCACGACAGGCTTCGCCCGGACAGGAAATACTCGCCGACGTTCCTGCTCGCTCGTCGCGAGTAGTAGAGTCCGATTGCGAGCGACGCGATGAAGTACGCCGCGATCAGGATCCAGTCGAGCGGCGTCAGCGTCATGGCTAACGAGGCCCTGCCTCAGACCGGTCGAGCATGTGGTGTGTCGAGCCCCCTGCCCGCCGGTCTGAGGCAGGGCCTCGTTAGGCACAGTATTAGCTTGCCCCCCTTCGCGGGGCGAGACGCCTTGACAGGCCCGCTGACCAGTTGACCCGTTTGTATGGCCTCGGGCCTGTCAAGGCGTCTCGATGTCCTCGATCACGGCGTCGTGCCATGCCCGTCGCACGTTGCGGATAGCCTCTTTCTGCCGCGTTGGATGTACGCGATTCGTCAGCAGCGCGGCGTACACGCCGCGGTCGGGATCGATCCAGAGAGACGTGCCGGTGAAGCCGGTATGGCCGAACGCCCGGGGGGATAGCCGCGTCCCGCAGGAAGACGTGGTCAACATCGTGTCCCATCCGAGTGCGCGCGAGCTTCCGGGGATCTCACGACGGCGGCCGATGAATGTTTCGACGGTTGCGCGACGGAACGCGCCCGGATCTCCGCGCAGGACGGCAAGGTGGTGCGCGGCGAAGGCGCCAACGGCCGCAACTGTTCCAAAGAGGCCCGCATGGCCCGCGGCTCCGCCGAGCGCCCACGCGTTTTCGTCGTGGACCTCGCCAATCAGGAGACGTCCGCGCCATGGGTCCTGTTCGGTCGGCGCGGTGCGGACGTTCCACTCGGGTCCCGGCTTGAACCGCACCTCGAGGCCCTCGCCGATTTCGTCCCGTAAGGCATCGAACTGCGCTTCGAGCGGGGTGGCGCCGCGATCTTCGACGATGAACGCAAGCAGGATGAAGCCGAGATCGCTGTAGATCGACCTGGTGCGGGGCTGGTACTCGAGCGGCAACGCGCCGATGGCGTGCTCGTACTCGACGCGGCCGCGATGATCGCGGAAGAACGGAAGGTACGCGGTCAGCCCGGAGCAATGGGCGAGGAGGTCGCGGACAGTCACCGCCTCGCGATCGATGCCGCGCCAGGATGCCAGGAATGTGCCGACGCGATCGTCCAGCGCGAAGTGGCCCTGCTCGACGTGCCGCATCACGAGCGCGGTCGTTGACAGCACCTTTGTGAGCGACGCGAGATCGAAGATCGTGTCCTGGCGCGTCGCCGGAGCGTCCGGGTCGAACCTCAGCCGGCCGAAGGCCTCCCGCCAGAGCACCGTGTCGGCCGTGCCGACCTCCACCGTTGCCGCTGGAAATGCGCTCGCCTCGAGCGCTGCGCGGATGACGGCACGCGCCCGTTCGAAGGTCATTTCCCCGTCACGCTGGCGCCGAAGGCCACAATCGTCGTGGCGGCTGCGCCCACCGCGGAATACCAGGTCCACGCCGCCGCATCCGTCCACCAGACCCAGGTGACCGCGAAAATCCCCGCCGCCATGCCGGCCACCATTGCCCACGTGCCGATGCGCCGGGTGAATACACCCGCGAGGAACGCGCCGAGAACGGGTCCCGCCGCAAAGGACAGGACGAGGAGCCCGGCGTCGAGCACGGACCGGTCCACCCAGCGCGCCGCAAGCGCGACGACGATCTGCGCGATGCCCCAACCGATCGTCGCGCGCCGTGAGACTCGCATCAGCGTGTCCTCGTCGGCGTCCGGCCGGACGTACTTCACATAGAAATCGTTGACGGTCGTGGAGGCGAGGGCATTGATCGACGGCGACAGCGCCGCGGCGACAATCGCCGCGACGATGAATCCCGCTACACCGTGAGGAACCTCGCTGATCACGAAGAGGGGGAGGATTTCATCGGTGCGATCGAGCGACCGGGGAAGGGGCGTGATCTGGTAATACGCGTAGAGCAACGCGCCAATCACCAGGAACAGGACAAACTGCACGAAGACGATGATGCCGCTCAACACGAGGCCGGCCGATGCATCGCGTGCTGAACGCGCCGAGAGCAGCCGCTGAACCAGGAACTGATCGGTGCCGTGCGTCGCCAGCGTGAGCGTGACGCCTCCGAGCATTCCCGCCCAGAACGTGTAGACGCGTGTCGGCTCCAGCGAGAAATCCCAGACCTGCAGGTGGCCGGCGGCAGATGCGACACGCATCGCCGCGCCCCACCCCTCAGGAAGCCGCGCGACGAGCGCGAACAGCACGATTGCCGCGCCGGTGATGTAGACGAACATCTGCACGACGTCGGTCCAGATCACCGCGGCCACGCCTCCCCGCACGGTGTACACAATCATCGCGATTCCGATGATCAACACCGTCCAGGACACCGGCACCTGCGTCACGACGGCGATGACGAGCGCCGTGGCGAAGAGACGCACGCCGTCGGCGAGCGTCCGTGTGACGACGAAGATGCTTGCCGCCACGTTCTTCACCGGCGGACCGAACCGCCGTTGCAGGAGCTCGTACGACGTGTAAAGCTCGCCGCGGAAGTAGGCCGGGATGAACACGGCGCTGACGAGCAACCGCCCGACGATATAGCCGAGCGCGAGCTGCAGGAACGTCATGTTGCCGGAATACGCACCGGCCGGCACGCCGATGAAGCTCAACGTGCTGGTTTCCGTTGCCACGATCGTGAAGCAGATCGCCCACCAGGGGACCGAGCGGCCGGTCAGGAAATAGTCGCGTGTGCTGTGCTGGAAGCGCGCGAACCACGAGCCGAAGGCGACGATCGCGACAAGGTACGCGCCAATGACCAGGTAGTCGGCCCAGTTGAGCGCCACTCCGGTCACCAGGAGCCGCGCAGACGGCGGGCGAGGACCATGAAATCGCCGCAATGTACCATACAACCAGGCCTCAGGAATCAGGCCCAGGCCTCAGCAGTCCCAAGGAATCAGCCCTCGGCGGTCTCAGCAGCCCCTCATGAGTCACGCCTCAAGGCTGAGCCCTCACATCCTGATGCCTGAGACAGCCCTGGGGCCTGAGGCCCGGGGCCTGAGGCCTTGTAGAATTCGATTGGATGCACGTGCTCGGCATCGACGCCGGCGGTACCAAGACCGTGTGCCTGCTGGCGGACGAAAGCGGCATCGTCCTCGCGGAAGCGCGCGGCGGCGGCGCCAACCTGCAGGCGGCCGGCGAGCTCGAGGTGGAGAAGGTTCTCCACCACGTCATGGAGACGGCAATCGGCGATCGCGAGATCCGGCCCGACGCCATCTGCCTGGGCATCGCGGGCGTCGATCGGCCGCAGGACGCAGAAGCCGTTCGCGGGATCATGAAACGGATCGGATTCAAGGTGCGCACGCTCGTCGTCAATGACGCGCTCGTCGCGCTCACCGCGGGCGCCGGCGACGCGCCGGGAGTGGTCCTCATCGCCGGCACCGGCTCGATCGCGTACGGCCGGAATGCCGGCGGCTACGCCGCGCGCGCGGGCGGGTGGGGGCACATCCTGGGCGACGAGGGCAGCGGGTTCTGGATCGGACGTCGCGCGTTGGCGGCCGTCATGCGCCAGTCGGATGGTCGGGGGCCGACAACCGCGCTGACCGAGCTGATTCTGAAGCGCATGAGGCTCGCCGATCCCTCCCAGCTGATTCACGAGGTCTACGATCGGAACGTGCGGCAGCAGGGAATTGCCGCGCTTGCGCCGCTCGTGCAGCAGGCGCGCGACGCGGGCGATGCCGTGGCCTCCGGCATTCTCGAGCAGGCGGCCAGGGAGCTCGTCGCCGCCGCGGCCTCCGTCATCTCGCGACTCGGCATGCGTGGCGCCGCGTTCCCCACCGTGCTCGCGGGCGGCATCTTCAAAGTCGTCCCATGGCTCGCCGCTGAGGTCGGCGCCGGACTGTCAGAGGTGGCGCCGCGGACCCGGCCGGCTGTGCTGACGGTCGAACCGGCCGTGGGCGCCGTTCGTCTGGCGCTCGCGGAGGCGCGGGGCGGCGCGTCGCTGCCGGAATACATGTAATGCGTCGAGCCGCGCAGACCTCGTTGGATATCAACGTGTTCGACACTCCCGAGCTCGTCGCGCGCGGGCTGGCCCGGCGGATCGCTGCCGCGCTCCGCGATCGTCCGTCGCTCGTGCTGGGCCTCGCGACGGGACGAACGCCCGTCACGACGTACGCGGAGCTGCGGCGCATGTACGCGGCCGGCGACGTGAGCTTCTCGAAGGCGTCGACCTTCAACCTCGACGAGTTCGTCGGCATCGGTACGGCGCACCCGGGCAGCTTCCGCCGCTACATGCATCGCCACCTGTTCGACGGCATCGACCTGCGGCCCGAGCGGATCCACTTTCTCGACGGCACCGCGCCCGATCTCGAAGCGGAATGCGAGCGATACGAACGCGAGATCGAGACGGCAGGCGGGATCGATCTTCAGATCCTCGGGATCGGGGCCAACGGCCACATCGGGTTCAACGAGCCCGGTGACGAGCTGATCGCGCGCACCCATCACGCGACGCTGCACGAGGCGACGCGGCGGGACAACGCGGAGCTCTTCGGCGGGGACCCCGAACAGGTGCCACGGGAGGCGCTTTCGATGGGCATGGGCACCATCCTGAGAGCGTCCACACTGATTCTCGTTGCGAAAGGGAAGCGGAAGGCGCGGTGCATCGAGCGGACCGTGCACGGCCCGCTCACGACGCGGCTGCCTGCGTCGTTCCTTCAGACGCACCGCCATGTCGAGCTCTACTTGGATCGCGAGGCGGCGTCCTCGTTGTGATGGCCGTCGAGCAGCTCGCGCAGCCGGGGCTCGATGTCCTCGCCGAGCGCCTCGCGCATCGAGTCGTGGGCCCGGCGGAGCCGCGACAGCGCCTTGACGTACGGAACGCCCGTCTTCTGCATGACGATCGCTGCCTTGACGTTCCAGTGTGCGCGATTGAGCAGCCGGTCGGCGTCTTCGTACTCGAGCCCGGTCACAATGTTGACGATTCGCCGGGCGCGGTCCTTCAGCTTCTCGGACCCTGTCTGTACGTCGACCATCAGGTTGCCGTACGTCTTGCCGATGCGCACCATCGCGGCGGTGGTGAGCATGTTGAGCACGAGCTTCGTGGCCGTACCGGCCTTGAGCCGCGTCGAGCCGGCGATGACTTCGGGCCCCACGCCCGGCGCGATTGTAAGGTCGACGAATGTCTGCAGCTCGGTGTTGGGATCACAGGTCACGAAGATGATTCGAGCGCCGGCCTTTCGCGCACGCGTCAGCGCGCCGCGGACGAACTGGGTCATGCCGCTCGCCGAGACCCCGATGACGACATCCTTGCGCGTGGGTCCGAGCCTCGTGATCGCGCGTGCGCCTTCTTCGTAGTTGTCCTCGACGCCTTCCTTCGCTCGCAGAATCGCGCCCTTGCCGCCAGCGATGATGGCCTGGACCAGCGCGGGGTCCGTACTGAACGTTGGAGGCATCTCGGCCGACTCGAGAATACCCAGGCGGCCGCTGGTTCCCGCGCCGACGAATACGACCCGGCCACCCTTCCGAAGCACTGTGGCGATCAGATCGGCGCCGGTCGCGATGCGCGATTTTTCACGCTGAACCGCCGCAAGCATCTTGCGGTCCTCGCCGATCATCAGCTCGACAATTTCGTCGGCGGGCAGCTTGTCGATGGCGAGCGTGGTTGGATTGATGGCTTCCGTCGGAAGCGACTGCCATTTGGAGCGATGGGTCATCAGATCCTCGCAGAACACCCCGCGGCCGGGGCGGGCACGGCGCTACAATTCTACAATCCCACGGACAGACAGCGTGCCACAGAGCTCAGCGTCCGCCGTCGACGCCTATCTGACCCACTTGACGGTGGAACGCCGACTCGCGGCGAACTCGGTCGAAAGCTACGCGCGTGACCTCGTGCTGCTCGCCGAGTATGCGGCCGGCAAGGGGGCCGCCCTCGATGCGCTCACGCGTCCGGATCTCGAAGCTCTCGTTCGCGAACTCGTGGGCCAGGGTCGATCGCCGCGTTCGGTCGCCCGCGCAGTTGCGTGCTACCGCGGCTTTTACCGGTTTCTGGTGATCGACGGCCGGCTCCGTATGAGCCCGGCGGATGATCTGCGCCCGCCGCGCGCGTGGAAGACCCTGCCTCGATATCTCTCCGTGGAAGAGATCGATCGTCTGATCGATCAGCCGAACGTCGAGACCGCGCGCGGCCTGCGCGACCGCGCGCTCATCGAGCTGCTCTACGCCACCGGCATGCGCGTGTCGGAGCTCGTGGGCCTGCGTCCGGCCGATGTAAACCTCGAGGCCTGTTATCTGACCTGCACGGGGAAAGGCAGCAAACAGCGGATCGTGCCAATCGGCGACGCAGCCGCCGAGTGGGTGCGGCGGTATCTCCGTGAGGGCCGGTCGGTGCTGCTCGGCGCGCGCAGCAGCCCGCGGCTGTTCGTCAGTGCACGGGGGGGAGGCGCGGGACTCACGCGCGTGGGTTTCTGGAAAATCATCAAACTCTACGCACTGCAGGCGGGTCTGACGAGGCACCTGAGTCCTCATACGCTGCGACATTCGTTCGCGACGCATCTGCTCGAGCGGGGCGCCGATCTCCGCGCGATTCAGATGATGCTCGGCCACGCGGATCTGTCGACCACGCAAATCTACACTCACGTGCTGGAACAGCGCATGCGCAGTCTGTACGACCGCTTCCATCCACGGGCGTGAGCCACGTTCGATGAGACGACACCCGATCGCGGTCGTGCTGGCGGCGCTTGCGGCCGGCGCCTGGTACGCTGCCGTCCCCCCGCGGGCACGCGCCCTTCCGCCACCGCCGGCGGGACTCCAGATGCCCGTGCGAGGTGCCATGCACATCCACACGCGTCGCTCGGACGGAGCCGGCACCGTCGACGATGTCGCCGCCGCGGCCGGGCGAGCAGGGCTGCAGTTCGTGATCACGACGGATCACGGAGACGGCACGCGCGCGCCGGACGTTCCGTCCTACCGGGGTGGTGTTCTCTGCATCGACGCCGTCGAAATCAGCACGAACGGCGGCCATCTCCTCGCGCTCGGGATCGGTGCCACGCCGTATCCGCTCGGAGGAGAGCCGCGTGACGTGGTCGAGGACGTCACGCGCATGGGCGGCCTCAGCCTGGTTGCGCATCCGGTCTCGACCAAGCCCGAGCTGAACTGGACTGACTGGACCGCGCCGTTCGTCGGCCTCGAGTGGTTGAACGGCGACACCGAGTGGCGCGACGAGAAACCGATGCAGCTCGCGCGCGCGTTGCTCTCGTATCCGTTTCGAAAACCGGAGGCGCTGGCATTGCTGCTGGATCGATCGGACGCAACCATGCGGCAATGGGACGCCCTCACGCGCGTCCGTCGCGTGGTCGCCGTGGCCGGGGGCGACGCGCACGCACGGATTACCTTTTCCGCCGAGACCGATGCGTACCGGGAGCGGAAGTTCGTCCCCATTCCGGGCTACGAGGCGATGTTTCGAACGTTTTCCATCGCGCTACCACAGGTCGCCTTCTCGGGCGACGCTGCGGCCGACGCCCGAGCAGTCGTGGAGGAACTGAGCCAGGGACGCGTGTACTCGGCAATCGATGCGATGGCGGGACCGGTCGCGTTTGCATTCAGCGCGACGAGCGGCAAGCACCGCGCCGTGGCAGGGGAGGCATTGACCATCACGGCTCCGCCTTCACTGCATGTCGACGTGCAAGCGCCCGCGGACGCTTTGATCTCGTTGATCGAGGATGGCCGTCAGGTGCTCGAGGCAAAGGGATCGACACTGGGCTACATGGCCGAGCCACGTCCTGCCGTCTATCGTGTCGAGGTCAAGCTCCCGGGGGCGCCGGGCGAACCGCCGGTGCCGTGGATTGTGTCGAACCCGATCTACGTCGGACGCAAGGTCGTCGACGGTGTCGCGCCCGCGCCGCGCGCGCCCGCGTCGGCTGCCGAGATTCTGTATCGTGACGGCCCGGTTCCGGATTGGCGAATCGAGCTCGGTCCGACATCCGACGGGGCAGTTGACGTGATCAAGGCGGTCGGAGGGACGCAGGTATTGTTCCGGTACGCGCTGTCCGGCGTCGCATCGGCGAGCCCGTATGCCGCGCTGGTCGTTCCGGCGGGACGCAGGATCTCGCGTCACGATCGGCTCTCGTTCCGCGCACGCGCCGACCATCCGATGCGCGTGTCCATTCAGCTCCGGGTCCCGGGAACGGGCCCCGGCGAGCGGTGGGCGAGGTCGGTCTTCCTCGACGACAGCTCACGCGACGTCACCGTCTTCTTCGACGAGATGGTTCCACGCGGCGCGACCAGCACGCCGCGGCCGGACCTCTCCAAGGTCGAATCAATCCTGTTCGTGGTCGACACGGTCAATACCAGAACTGGAACGGCTGGGCAGGTGTGGTTGGACGACGTACGTTACGAGCGCTGAGGTAGAGCCGCGCGACACGTCACGTCCTCACCGTGAGAAGCAGGTACGCTGCGCCCGCACCGAAGAGCAGATTCGGCGCCCACGCGGCCAGCGCGGGGGCGATGAGGCCGCCGCTGCCGAGCGCGGCGAAAAAGCTGATCGCGATCCAATACGTAATTGCGAGCGCAATGCCGACGCCGATGCCGTACATCGCGCCGTGCCGGCCGGTCGTGACCGCGAACGGAACCGCAATCAGCGTCATGATGAGCGTCACGAACGGGAACGACACTTTTCGCTCGAGCGCCACCTGCTGCTCGATGACATCAAAGCCGCTGGACCGGAGCCGCTCGATATACGTGCGGAGCTGCGAATAACTCATGTACTTCGGCTCAGGCTGGTGGGTGCCGAAATAGGTTGCCGGCTCGAGCGGGAGTTGTGATTCCGCAAATGTGCGGTACTGCCGCGTTTTCCCCTCCGAGTCGAACTCACGGGTCCAGCCCTGCTCCGCATTCCAGGTTTCCGGGCGTTCGCCCTGCCGCGCTCCGACATACACCGCCCGCTCCACATACGTGCGGCGCGTCAGCCGTTCCCCGTTTTTGGAGAAGTGATACACGGACAGCGCGTTGAGCTGCTCCTTCCGGGGGTCGAAGTACACGTAGTGATAGATATCGCCGTCGTTCGCCACCATCCAGCGCCGGTTCAGCACGTCGAACGTCTGCGGCAACCCGCCGCGCATCCGGTGTCGTATGGCCTCGGCGCGTCGCGTCGACGGTCCAAGGATCGTCTCTTCCAGCAGGAAGAGCACCCCGCCCGCGAACGCGGCGCACAGGAGCGTCGGGAGCGCGACACGATAGAGACTGATACCGCACGCCTTCATCACAATCAGCTCGCTGTTTTTCGTCAGCAGGCCGATGGTGACCAGCGCTGCGATGAGCACCGACAGCGGAACGATGTAGTAGATGTATTGCGGCGTGATGTACCAGAGATAGCCGCCCAGCATGCGCCACGTGGCTTCCCCCTTGAACACCTTGTCCGAGAGATCCAGGAACGTCGAGATGTAGAACACGCCCAGCATCGCCACGAACGTCAACCCGAAGACGTGCGCGTAGTTGATGGCGACGTACCGGTCGAGGATGCCGGGGAAGGGCAGCCGGATCGCGGGAAGCCGGATCGTGAGGACCCTCTGCGGCCGGGCCGCGTCCGGCCTGGCGTCACCCCGGACACCGTCTGCCGCACGCCCGAAGCGGGGGAGTCTGATCCGAAGCGGCTGGTCGACGACGCGATCGCGCCAGAGGAACAGGAGGCCGCCCATCAGACCCAGCACCATGTTTGGCAGCCACACGGCCAGCCATGGCGGAACCATGTGTCCTTTGGCCATGGATCCCCCGAGGCTCAGCACCACGTAGTAGACGAAGATGACGCCGATGCCGATGACGAAGCTGGCGAGCCTGCCGTCGCGGCGGTTGCTCGCGCCGAGCGAGAGCCCGATCAGGCCGAATACGAGGCATGCGAACGGAATCGAGAACTTCTTGTGAATCTCCATCCATTGGTTGTGTGACGAGAATCCCTGACTCTCGACCTCGGCCGCGCGCACACGGAGTTCGGCGATTGACATTTCCCGGTCGCCCTTCTGCGGTCCGCGACGTGGAAAGACCGTCTCGGGATTCACACTGAGCAGGAGACGCTCCGAGGTGCCCACCTCGTACTTCTCATTCGCCTCTGCCGTATGGCGCGTAACGTGCTCGAGCACGATGTCCACCGTGCGCGCGTTACGGTTGATGACGACGCGCCCGCGCTTTGCCAGGTAGACGGAGGGTGAGTGGCCGGGACGGTTGTCGGCCATGAACACGTCAGTCCACCCTCCGGTCGGCGGCACCTCCCGGACGTACAGCACCAGATCGGGGAATTCCTCGAAGAACACACGCGGCTTGACCTCCCCCTCCGCGCGCTCCGCGAGAAGATTGAAGGCAATTTCGCGATAGGTCTGGTTGGCCGAAGGAATCGCGTACAGCAGGATGTATGAGGTGGCGGCCCAGGCCGTGAGCGAGAGCACGGCGACCGGCCGGAGCAGGCGCATCAGGCTGACACCGCACGCCTGCAGTGCCACGAATTCGCGATCGGCCGACAGACGTCCGAACCCGATGAGCAAGCCCAACAGCAGCGACATCGGGATCGTGACGCCAAGAGCCATCGGCAGCAGGGTCGCCATCACGCGCACGATCACGGTCGCGGACACACCCTTGGCGACGAGCTCCTCGGCGATCTCAATGAGGTACGGAATGATTAAGATGAACGTGAAGATCAGCAGGCCGATCGACAGCGGCCAGAGAACCTGACGGATGACGTAGCGATCAATGATGCGCATCGAATCGGGAAACGAGCAACGCCCTTGACTGGTCCATTATGACGCGGGTTGCGATCCTGTGGCATATGCATCAGCCGTTCTACCAGGATCTGGTGACCGGCGAGCACATCCTGCCCTGGGTCCGTATGCACGCGTTGAAGGACTATTACGGGATGGTCGCACTCCTTCGGGAGTTCCCGACCGTGAAGGTCACCTTCAACCTCGTGCCGTCGATGCTCGTGCAGCTCGAGGCGTTCGCGCGCGCGGAGGCTCGAGATCGCTACCTCGAAGTCGGGTTGAAGCCCGCGGAGGCACTCACCGAGGACGAGCGCGCGTTTGCGATCGAGCACTTCTTCCACGCGCACCGGCCGCGGATGATCGACCCGTACCCCCGCTATGCAGACCTGTTTGCCAAGCGCGGGCTGAATGGCGGCGTGAGTCCACGTATCCAGGCCGCTCAGTTCTCGGTCGCCGAGATCCGCGATCTGCAGGTGTGGCACAAGCTCGTATGGCTCGATCCCTTCTATCTCGATCGGGATCCCCGCGTCCGCGCGCTCCTCGACAAAGGACGCGACTTCTCGGAGGAGGACAAAGCGACCCTCCGCATCGTCGAGCTCCAGATTCTTCAGCGCGTGATTCCCGAATACAGCGAGGCTGCGGCGCGGGGACAGGTCGAGCTGTCCACCTCGCCGTTCTTCCATCCGATTCTTCCGCTGTTGTGCGATACCGACGTGTATCTGCGGACGCACCCGCAGTCCCGCATGCCCCGCGAACGGTTCCGGAGGCCCGATGATGCGTACGAGCAGCTCGTTCGGGCTGTCGCCTATCACGAGCGGCTGTTCGGCCGACGGCCGCACGGGCTCTGGCCCTCGGAAGGCTCCGTGTCAGACGACATGGTGCCGCTCGTCGCGCGTGCGGGTTTCCGCTGGATGGCCACCGACGAGGAGATTCTTGCGCGAACGCTGGGCCGCAGCCTGACCCGCGACGGGCAGGGAACGCTGGAACAGCCCGAGGTGCTCTACAAGCCCTACATCGTGGGGAAGGATTCCCAGGCGGTCGCCTGCGCGTTCCGCGACCACACCATCTCGGACCTGATCGGCTTCAGCTACGCCTCATGGGCTGCCGACGCCGCAGCCGATGATTTCGTGCGTCGCCTCACCGAGGCCGGTCGGCGCTTCACCATCAGGACCGGCGGGCAGACGCCGACGATTGCGGTGATCCTGGACGGCGAGAACGCGTGGGAGCACTACGAGCACGGCGGCCGGCCGTTTCTTCGCGCGCTCTACGGCCGGCTGGCCAATGATCCCGACATCCGCACGGTCACCATGGGCGAGGCATGCGCGACCGCGGTCGCGGCGGACGCCCTTCCATCGATCTTTCCCGGCTCCTGGATCAACGCCGATTTCTACATCTGGATCGGCCACGCCGACGACCATCGCGCCTGGAGCCAGCTGGCCGAAGCACGGCGCGCGCTCGACGCGGCCACCGGCGTCTCGCAGCCGGCGCTCGCGCGCGCCCTTGACGAGATGCTCATTGCCGAAGGGAGCGACTGGTTCTGGTGGTATGGCGACGACCACTCCTCGGAACACGATCTCGAGTTCGACGATCTCTTCCGTCGTCACGTCCGGAATGTGTATCGCGCGATTGAGAAACCGATCCCCGAAGAGTTGTTCCTCACCAACATCACGACGATGCCGCCGACCGTCGAAATCAGTCAGCCGACCGGGTTTCTGCGGCCGGTGATCGACGGAGAGGTGACGAGCTATTTCGAATGGATTGGGGCCGGCTGCGTGGAAACGGGCGGGGCCGCAGGAGCCATGCATCAGGTGTCGGACCGCGACCTGGCGCTCACGTCGATCCAATTCGGGTTCGATCTCGACAATTTTTACCTCCGGGTGGAGGGGTCGCGGACGATGGCGTCACTATTGGGTCGGGGCCTGGAATTGAGTGTCAACTTCCTCAAGCCCGCGGGCCTTCGGCTGGCGATGCGGCTGGAGGGCGACAAGCCCGAAGCCACGCTGGTCGAGCGGGACGCGAGCGGTCGTTGGGTGGCCCTCCCATGCGCCGGGCTGCGCGTGGCGGTCCGACGCATCGCGGAAGTGCAGGTCCCGTTCAAGTGCCTTCGGCTCGAGACGCAGGCCCCCGTCGCGTTCATCGTGGGGCTCTACCGGGGCGCCTCGGAAATCGAGCATCACCCCCGACTTCAGCCGATCGAATTCGAGGTGCCGGACCGCAACTTTCCGGCGCTGAACTGGACGGCTTAGGCCATCGTTGTGCCCGCTAAACGGCGCGCGATTAGTTAACATAACATGTATTATGCGACGTCAGGCATAAGCGCGTGGAAAAGGACCCCTTCCGTCGAAATGGGACCGCTGACCGCATTGGATGTGCCCCGCTTGGCGTGACGTGGTGCTGTAGCCGGGTCTGACTAAAGATCCGCGGGTTTGTTTGCGAGGTCAGCTCACCTCGCGGCTTTCAGTTCCTTGATGATGGCTTCGAGCGCGTCGATGATCTCCGATCTGTCGACGCGCCCCTTCCGGAAGCTCATTCGAAGCTGAAAGTGTTTCGTGGCTGGACGGAATCTGAAAACGAACGACTTCGGACGGCCTTGTTTGGGCTTGGCCGTTTCCTTTCGAACCGCCTGGCGTGTCGTGCCGCCGCGCGCCGTCAGCTTCTCGACGAGCGCAAGCATCTTCTTCGGATCGCCCTGGCGGACGATCTGGAGCAGCGTCGACCTGGAGGAAATATCGGCAAGGCGGCAGACGTTCCGGACTTCCTCCGGCATCTGGTTGAGGGAGAGCGATTCGGTGATTGCGGTGCGCGACTTCCCCAGCTTCCTGGCGAGTTCCTCGTGCGTATAGCTGCTCCGCTGCGCGAGGTGCTGGAGCGCCTCCGCTTCCTCGAACGCGGTCAGATCCTTGCGCTGCAGGTTCTCCACGAGGGCCAGCTCGGTCACCTCCGCGTCGTCGACGTCGCGGATGACGACCGGGAGCTCGCGAAGCCCCACCTGGACCGCGGCGTGATATCGTCGCTCGCCGGCGATGATCTGGAACCGGTCGTTCCGCTGACGCACGATGAGCGGCTCGATAACCCCCTTCTCGGCGATCGACGCCATCAGCTCCGACAGGTCGCCCATCACCTGGCGTGGCTGATCGGGGTTGGGGTCGATCAGGTCGATGGGGACCATGCGGCCGATTGGCGCGCCCGCTGCGGTCGCCAGGGTCTCCACGTAGTGCTCGTCGTGGCGCATACGCACCGTCTCAGGCAGTCCGCGCTTCGGCACGCTCGATGACCTCCTCGCAGAGACTGTAGTAGTCGGTCGCTCCCGACGAATTGGGCGCGAAGGTGAAGATCGATTCCTTGTAGGCCGGGCTCTCCTCCAGCCGTACGTTCTTCGCGATCACCGTCTTGAAGACCTTCCCCCCGAATACTTTCTGGATCTGGTCCCGGATGTCGCGCCCGAGCGACGTACGTTTGTCATGCATAGTGATGACCACACCGAGGATCCGAAGAGCCGGGTTGGGACGCTGGCGGACCTTCTCGATCGTTTCGAGCAGGTCGTCGGTGCCTTCGAGCGCGAAATAGGACGACTGGATGGGGATTAGCAGGTGCGTCGCCGCGACGAGCGCGTTGACCGTCAACAGGCCGAGGGCGGGCGGGCAGTCGATGACGATGTGGGCGAACCGGTCGCCGAGATCCTGAATCTTATCCTTGAGGCGGAAATGGGCGTCGAGCTCCCCGACGAGCCGGGCCTCGAGCTTGGCCAGCGCAATGCGGGCGGGGGCGATGAAGAGGTTCTCGACCGGCGCCGGCACGATCACATCCGACAGCCGCATGCGCGGGTCGACGATCGCGTCGTACGTGCTGTGGACGACGCCCTGCAGCTCCAGGAACGAGAGGCTGCTGTTGGCCTGCGGATCGAGGTCGATGAGGAGCGTCGGCCGTCCCCGAAGCGCCAGTGCCGCGGCAAGGTTGACCGCGGTCGTGGTCTTCCCGACCCCGCCTTTCTGGTTCGCGATGGCGACGATCATGAAGCCGCTCGAGCTGCCGGGGGATGAGTCCGATCATTCTAGGAAGCGCCGCCGCGGCCTGTCAAACGCCCCAACCGGTCGGACGGGAGTTGTCGGCCGGCCGACACTCACATCTTGTACTTGCCAAGTTCCTCGGGGTCAAGGCTTTCCAGCCATTTCTGCAGGCGGTCGTTATCGGCGCGGTCCGAGGTGAAGTCGACGGTCTTGGCATTATCGATGACGGTCTCATCGACCAGGATGGGCGACCGGGTCCTCAAGGCCAGGGCGATGGCGTCGCTCGGCCGCGCGTCGATGGCAATCGCCTCCCCCCGGACCGTCAGGTGAATCACGGCGTAGAACGTGTTGTCCTTCAAGTCGCTCACGACGACCCGGTCCACCTGGCCGTCGAGGTCGGTGATGATGTTGCGGAGCAGGTCGTGCGTCATCGGCCGGGGCGTCGCGATGTTCTCGATCTGGAGCGCTATCGCGTTCGCCTCGAAGATGCCCACCCAGATCGGCAGCACCCGGTCGCCCTGCTTGTCCTTCAGGATCACGATGGGCATGTTGGTGATCGGATCCACCATCAACCCCTTGATCGTCATCTCGATGAGCATCGCCCCTGCTCTCCGTGTGGTGCTGCCGTGGCTCGAAGACCGACGGCATCCCCGGGAAAACCCGCGATTCCTCGCGGGCAGGCGCTTCCGCGCCTACTCGACATCTGAGACGATCGCCTCGCCCCAGAGGCTGTTCGGTCCCGACCGCCGGATCCGCACCGGGACCGTCCGCCCGATCCAATCGGATGAGCCCGGAAGGTTCACGACGGTGTTTCCGCTGGTCCGGCCCGACAGCTCGTTCGCGCGGCGCCGGCTGGCCGCGTCGACGAGGACCTCGACGACCCGTCCGACCGCCTGTTCGTGCAGACGCGTCTGAATGTCCCGCTGCAGGGCCTGGAGCGCCACGATGCGCGCGGTCTTCTCCGCCTCACTGACATCGTCCGGCATCCGCCTCGCCGCAAGCGTGTTCGGCCGCTGCGAGTACTTGAACGAAAACATGCTGTGATACTGCACAGCCTCGGTCAGCGACAGGGTCGCCTCGAAGTCATCCGAGGTTTCCCCTGGAAAACCGACAATCATGTCGGTTGACAACTGCACGTCCGGAATAGTCTCACGGATCTCGGCCACCAGTGCTAAATACCGTTCCCGCGTGTACCGGCGCCGCATCGCGGTCAACACGCGCGTCGAGCCCGACTGCACCGGCAGGTGCAGATGCTTGCACACTTTCGGCAGGTCGCGGACCGCCTCGATCAGCCGTCGTCCCGTGTGCCGCGGATGCGGGCTCGCGAACCGGATCCGCTCGACCCCCGCGATGTCGTTGACGGCTGATAGCAGCTCGGCAAAGTCGCAGAACGCATCGTCCGGCGCCTGATAGTGATTGACGATCTGTCCGAGGAGCTGAATTTCACGCCGCCCCGACTCCACTGCCTCGCGTACCTCCGCCAGGATATCGGCCCTGGACCGCATCCGCTCGTGTCCGCGCGTGTACGGCACCACACAGAACGCGCAGTGATCGTTGCACCCCTCGATGATCGTCACATAGGCCTTCACCGGATCGGAGCGGCGCGTGATACCAAGCGGGAACGTCACATCGTCCCACGGGTTGACATCGACCTCGGCAAATGGCGAGCGCTCGGCCCTTTCGATGAGCATCGGGAGCTGCTTCATCCGCTGCGTGCCCACGACGACATCGATCACGTGTCCGTTGGTCGCCTTGAGGAGCGCGGCGCCTTCCTGCTGCGCCACGCAGCCAGCCACCGCGACTATGGGCTTGTGTCCCGTCTCGTGCTCCAGCACGCGCAACTCGCCCAGCCGCGTATAGAGCTTCTCCTCGGCGTGCTCGCGCACGCTGCAGGTGTTGATGACCAGCACGTCGGCGTCGCGATCGTCGGTCGTCGGCTCGTAGCCCGCCTGCTCGAGCAGGCCGGCCATCCGTTCCGAGTCGTGGACGTTCATCTGACAGCCGAACGTTTCGATGAGATATCTCTTCGCCACGTGGGTCCGACTATTAAGGTTCCAGCCGGCCGCCGACTTTCGCTTTCGCTGTTATTTTGCCTTTCGCCCTGCGAGCAGCAGCTCACGGGCGCTCGCCCGCATGGGTGGCGTGATCGCCACCCCGCCCATCATGCGCGCGATCTCCTCCTCGCGTCCATCAGGATCGAGATGCTCGACGGCAGTGACCGTACGCCTCCCGCGGACTTTCTTCTCGATACGGAACTGCGTGCTGGCATGGACGGCGATCTGCGGTAGGTGCGTAATGCAGAGCACCTGGAAACGCTCGGCCAGCGCCTGCAGCCTGGCGCCGACCACGTCCGCGACGCGCCCTCCGATTCCCGCGTCGACCTCGTCGAAAATCAGCGTCTTGCCCGGCGCATCGCCGGCGGCCAGCGTCTTGAGCGCCAGCATCACACGTGACAATTCGCCTCCAGAGACGATACGCGCGAGGGGCCGTAGATCCTCGCCCGGATTCGGTGAGACGAAGAACTCGGCCTCATCCACACCCCGTTCGCTCCAGCGGTCGGGGGGCAGCTCGACCTCGTTGAATCGGACTTCGAAGCGCGTACGGGCCATGGCGAGCTCGGCCAGGAGCGCCTCGAGCCTGCGCGCGAAGTCGAGTGCCGCCCGGCGACGGCGTTGCGACAGCTCGCGGGCGGCCGAGAGATACCGTTCGGTCGCCGCCTCGAGCTCACGCTCGAGGTCGCGGCCCTGTTCAGCCGATCCCGTCAGCACGGCCCGCTCGCGGGCAAGCCGCTCACCCCGATCGATGACCTCCGACAGCGTCGGTCCGTACTTCCGCTTGAGACGTTCGAGCAGGGCCAACCGGTCCTCGACCTGCTGAAGTCGTGCCGGCGCCGCGTCAACACCTTCCGCGTAATTCCTGAGGAAGAACGCGAGATCCTCGAGCTGCGACTTGATGTTGTCCCGAGCGTCCAGGTAGGGGGCGAACTGGGTGTCGATCGTCGCCAACTCACCCACCCGTTTCCAGACGCCGCCAAGACCTGCCAGTACGGCCTGATCGCTCTCGTAGAGGGCTGCGTAACTTTCCTCGCACAGCCGCTGGATCCGCTCTGCGCTCGCGAGCACCTGACGCAGCGTGATCAGCTCCTCGTCCTCGGCGGGTCTTGGCGACGCGCGCTCGATCTCGCCGAGCTGAAACGCAATCAAATCGAGGCGCGCGGACCTCTCGCGCGCATCCATGCGTGAACGTTCGAGCTCCTCACGCAGCGTCCGAACGGCGGACCATCCGCTGTCCACCCGCGATGCCAGCTCAGTCAGGTTTGCGAACTCATCAAGCAATGGAAGGTGGGTGAGCGGGTCGAGCAACGCCTGGTGCTCGTGTTGTCCATGCAGCTCGACGAGTCTCGTGGAGAGATCACGGAGCGCCGCCGACGTGGCGAGGGTGCCGTTGATAAAAGACCGGCTTCTGCCTTGAGCCGTGATGTCGCGGCGGACCACGAGCTCACCACCCTCGGCGGGCTCGAAGACCGCCTCGATTGTCGCTTGACCCTCGCCGGTACGGACGAGATCCTGGGACGCGCGGGCGCCCAGCAGCAGTCCGACGGCCTCGACAAGAATGGATTTGCCCGCCCCGGTCTCACCCGTCAGGACGTTGAAGCCGGGCTCGAACTCGACCTCAACGGCCTCGATGACGGCGAGGTTGCGTATGCGAAGGAAACGCAGCATGCGCGCGGAACTTCCATCGTATCATAGGTTTGACAGCCTTCACGGCGCGTGCTACGCTGGCGGGAATGCGTCCGTCCCAGCGGCGCGCCACTATGTTCCGGAGGCATCGTTGCACACGCTTGGTTGCTTCGTCCTGGCGCTGCAGGTGCAGGACGCGGCTCCCGTCGCCGGATCGGGCGACTTCCTGGGGATAATTCGTAGCACAGGCCCTATCAACCAGGTCGTCCTCGCGATCCTGATTCTGTTCTCCATCGTCTCTTGGGCGATCATCCTCTTCAAGACCTGGGAATACCGCAAAGTCGATCGGCAGACGCGGACGTTCCTCGAGGTCTTCCGTAAGAGCAGCAAGTTCTCCGAGGTCCAAGCCGTGTGCCCGTCGCTGCCCGACTCGCCGCTGTGCGGCCTGTTCCAGGCGGGTTACGCCGAGCTCAACGCGCAATTCCGCGTGACGGGCAACCCCCATCCTGCGGGCAACCCGCATCCTGCTCCATCCAATCCGGGAAGCGCGGCGGCACGTCCTACCTTGAAGAGTCTCGATGCGGTCGATCGCGCGCTGATTCGCGCGGCGACTGTCGAGGTGAACAGGCTCGAAAAGCGCGTCACGTTTCTCGCTACGGCCGCGAGCGTGTCGCCCTACATCGGCCTGTTCGGCACGGTGGTCGGAATCATGGTCGCCTTCAACCGGATCGGTGCGACCGGATCGACGAACCTCGCGGTCGTGGCGCCTGGCATCAGCGAGGCCCTGATCGCCACGGCCATGGGCCTGTTCGCCGCCATCCCCGCGGTGCTGGCCTATAACCACTTCACGCATCGCGTGAAGGAGTTCTCGGCGATCATGGACGACTTTGCGCTCGAATTTCTCAACATCACCGAGCGAAACTTCACCTGAGGGCCGCGCGAATGCCAAAAGTTCTCGCATCCGCTCCCAACGCCGGTGGCCGTCATCAGCGCGGCCGGCGCATCGCGCCGACCATGGCCGAGATAAACGTGATCCCGCTCGTCGACGTCATGCTGGTCCTGCTGATCATCTTCATGGTCGCGGCCCCCATGTTGCAGCGCGGCGTCGAAGTGAACCTGCCGGTCGCCAGTCGAACGCAGGAAATCTCCAGCGAACGACTCTTTGTGACGATTCCGTTGTCCTTTCGGCAGGACAAACGCGTGTATATAGGAGAAGAGCCGGTCCGGGTCGACATGCTCGCGGAGCGTATCCGTCAGGCCACGACGACTCGAGCCGATAAGCAGGTGTACTTGCGCGGCGACGGTGCCATTCAGCTCCAGGAATTGATGGATGTGTTCGACCGTCTCAAATCCGCCGGCGTGCAGAACGTGGGCATCGTGTCCAAGCTGCCCGGCGAACGATAGCGCGCGAGCCAGAGGCCTTCGGGCGAACGAGCGCACATGATCGAAGCAGTCAGCGACATCATCGCGGCGCGATCCCGTGAGCCCAGCGGGCTCCAGAAGATGATCGTCATTTCGATCGGGCTGCACATCGCGGCGGTCGCGGCGTTCATCCTGACGCCCCCGGTGAACTACTCCGACGACGTGCCGCGAATGGTGATGACGATCAGCCTGGGCGGCGCGCCCGGGCCGCGCGCCGGCGGCATGACCCCCATCGGTGGTCGCGCCGTTCAAGCACCCACACCCGCCGAGCCGACGCGCCGCGCCGAGACAGCGCCCGCGCCCAAGGCGCCCGAGATGGCGCTGCCTCGCGAGAACGCGCGACGCCCGCAGGCGCAACCGAAGACGAGTCCGCAGGAGGCGACGGGACGCACGCCGACCACGGGTCCCGAAGTCCGCGAGGGCTCCTCCCGTGCCGAGACCGGCACGCGCGGGCGGGGTTTCGGTCTGACGACCGGGGGCGGAGGCGGCGCCGGTGCGTACCTCGATGTCGGCGATTTCTGTTGTCCGGAATATCTGGAAACGATCGTCCAGCTGATTCAACAGAACTGGTCGGCGAAACAGAACGTCGTCGGTCTGACGGTGATGAAGTTCACGATCCAGCGGAACGGGGTCCTCTCGGAGGTTCAGGTCGAGAGACCGAGCGGATTCGTGGCGCTTGATCTTGCGGCGCAACGCGCATTGCTGCTCACACAGCGTGTGCCGGCGCTCCCTCCGCAGTTCCCCAATCAGTCTCTGACGGTGCACGTGAGATTCGAATATCAGCGCTGATCATGAAACCCGACGTAGCCCTGAAGGCATCATGGTCCGGAGGCCTGAAGGCCGCCGGCCACATGTTGATCGTCGTGCTCCTGACCGCCTTTGCGGTTGCCGGGGACCATCCGGTTTCCGGCCAGCAACCTCCGCAACAACCCACGTCGCAGCAGCCGCCCCGGCAGCCCTCGGAGGTCGAGCTGACCATCAGCGGTGATCCCGGAACGCCGCCGCGCTTTGCCGTACCCGACTTCGTATCGTCGACGCCCGATGCGGTCGACATCGGTAAGACCGTCGGCCAGGTGCTGTGGGACGATCTGAACTTCGAGCGCGAGTTCTATATGATCCCGCGTGACACCTACGCCACGATTCCCGTGGCGCGATCGGCCGAACAGGTGCGGTTCAGCGAATGGCGCGAGCTCGGGGCCGACGGCGTCGTGTTCGGCAGCGTGCAGAAGTCCGGCAACAACGTCGTGGTGCAGGTGCGGCTCTTCAACGTGCGGACGCGCCAGTCGGTATTCGCGAAGGAGTACTCGGGTTCGATCGCAAACCCGCGGCTCTATGCGCACACGATCGCCGACGAGATCCACCAGCAGCAGCGCGCGCTGCGCGGCGTGGCGCGAACGAAGATTGCGTTCTCGTCGGATCGGAACAAGGAGAAGGTCACCGGCACGGTCGAAAATCGCGACGTGAAGGAGATCTACATCACGGACTACGACGGCCAGAACTCGCGGCGGATCACGGTCAACCGGCAGCTGAACATCTTTCCTGCGTGGTCTCCGGATGCCCGGTCGATTGCCTATACGTCGTACCGCCGCGGCTACCCGGACATCTTCGTCGCACTGATCTATCAGGGCACGCAGGAGACGCCGACCAACGGACGCGGGCAGAACTGGCTGCCGATTTTTTCACCAGACGGCACACGCGTGTGCTTCACGTCGAACCGCGACGGCAACCCCGAGTTGTACGTGATGAATCGCGACGGGTCGAACGTGCGCCGCCTGACGAACCATCCGGCCATCGACACCACCCCGACCTGGTCGCCGACCGGCACGCAGATCGCGTTCACATCCGATCGATCCGGCTCGCCGCAGATCTACATCATCGGCGCAGACGGCCTCGGCAGCCCGAAGCGGATTACGACGACCGAATCGTACGCGGATCGGCCGACCTGGTCGCCGGCGCCTTTCAACGAGATTGCATACGCGGGACGGACCGGACCCGGCTACGACATCAAGGTGTACGACCTGGCCACGGGTGAAACGCGGCAGATCACGTTCGGTGAGGGGACCAACGAGAGCCCGTCGTACTCGCCGAACGGACGCCACATTGCGTTCACGTCCACGCGAGCGGGCCGTATCCAGATTTTCAGCATCGCGCGCGACGGCCGCGACGTGCGGCAGATCACACGCGATGGGAACAACTACACGCCCTCATGGTCTCAGTAGAGCGAGGGGACGGATTTTCGCGAGGACACATGCAGACGTCGAGAAGGGGCGCCATCGTGGCGCTGGTTCTGTTCACAGTGATGGTCGCGGCGTGCGCCAAGAAGCAGCCGCCTCTCGCGCGCCCGTCGCCGCCGCCCGTGGCCACGCCGCCCGCAGTCACCACGCCGGCGCCGGCGCCGCCTGCGCCCGCGCCGCAGGCCGTCGAGGAGCGGCTGCCGGTGCCGCCGGAGCCGATCAAGGAGGATGCGATCGGTGGGCGCTCGCTGGACGAGTTGAACCGGGATTCGCCGCTCAAGCCGGCGTTTTTCGGCCTCGACAGCTCGGAGCTCGACAATGACGCCCAGAAGATCGTGCAGGGGAACGCGGCGGCGTTGCGGAAGTACTCTTCGTGGGTGATTACGATCGAGGGGCACTGCGACGAGCGCGGCACCGCCGAGTACAACCTCGCGCTCGGCGAGCGACGGGCGGTGAACGTGAAGACGTACCTCGTCTCGCTCGGGATTCCAGCCGATCGTGTGCGCACCGTGAGTTACGGCAAGGAATTCCCGTTCGACCCCGGCCACGATGAATCGGCCTGGTCGAAAAACCGCCGCGCGCATTTCGTGATCACGTCGAAGTGAGGAAGCCATGAAAAAGATCCTGGGTTCGCTTGTCGCGGGCGCCCTGATGTTGTCTGCGCCGCCGGCGTTTGCCCAAAGCCGCGCCGAACATCAGTTGATGGCTGATGTCCGCATCCTCCAGGAGCAGGCACAGCAGCTCGCCAACGCGATCGCGACGCTGAATGCGACGCTCAACGAATCGTTGAAAGCGATCAACGCGCGGATCGATCAGCAGACCGAGGTGAGCCGCAAGGCCTTCGCCGATCAAAAGCTCGTGCTGGACAATGTGAGCGCAGACATGCGCGTCATTCGCGAGCGGACCGACGACACCACCGTCCGCATCGCAACGCTCGGGCAGGAGCTCGAGGCGCTCCGCTCATCGATTCCGGTGGCGCCCCCGGCTGTCGCGACCTCGACCGAACCAGTCGATCAGCACGCGCCGCCGGGCACCACGCCGCCGCCCGCCCCCGCCGTGCCTTCAACTGCCGGACTCTCCCCGACGCGGATGTACGAGACCGCGTTTGCGGACTACACGGCGGGCCAGTACTCCCTCGCGATCACGGGGTTCGAGACGTTCCTCAAGGCGTTTCCGAAATCCGAAATGGCCGACGAGGCGCAGTTCTACATCGGCGAGACGCATTACGTGACCGGCAGGTACCAGGATGCCGTTGCCGCGTACAATCAGGTGATTCAGAACTATCCGGGATCGAACTCGGTGCTCGAGGCGTACTATAAACGCGGGCTTGCGCAGGAGCGTCTTGGCGAAAGCGATGCGGCGCGGGCCTCATGGGAATTCCTCGTCAAAAATCATCCGGAAAGCGATCCGGGTCGGCTTGCCAAACAGAATCTGGATCGACTCGGACGAAAACCCGGCGGCCAGTGACCTTCCCTGTCACGGTGGACCGGTAAGCTGATCGAAGTCGCGGGGGAAGCTGCGCGTGCATGTCGGCCGTGTCTGCCGCCTAGCGCCGAGCTACAAGCTCGGCGCCAGAAGTCACAGGCCGAGCTTGTAGCTCGGCACCAGAAGGCGCAGCGCCGAGCTTTCAGTTGGCCCAGAGGGCGCAGTGCCGAGCTTCGGCTCGGCTCGGAAGGGGTTGACCGAGCGTTGGCTCGGCCTGAAAGGATTGTCGATGGGCAGCGTGAATAAGGTCATCCTCGTGGGCAATCTCGGTCGCGATGCCGAGTTGCGCTACACGCCGGGCGGGGCCGCAGTGACCACCGCGAACATGGCCACCACCGAAGTGTGGACGGATCGGAATGGCCAGCGGCAGGAACGGACAGAGTGGATGCGCGTGACGATCTGGGGAAAGCAGGCGGAATCCCTTCAGGAATACCTGACGAAAGGCAAACAGATTTACGTCGAAGGGCGGCTGCAGACGAGGAAGGCACCGCGCTGCCGGAGCTGCGACGCGTTCCTGCCGGGAGAGTGGAAGGCGAATCAGGACGAGATCCGGTGCACGAAGTGCGGGCAGACTCAGCGCCCGTACGCGGAGACGATGCTGGATGTCAAAGCGGACAGGGTCGTGTTGCTCAGCGGCGGCGGCCGGGCCGCAGGCGCGGATCGTGGCGGCGCCATGGATCGCGGAGGATCGTTCGAGCGAACCACCGTGCCGCTCGCGGCGGGCGGCATGGACGAAGCGCCGATGGAGCCGATTACCGACGACGACATACCGTTCTAACCAGTCAAGGGCTCTGCCCTTGACATCCCGGCAGAGCCCTCGCGCCTGGTTAGACCCAGTGTCTTTTTGGCGCGCTCCGCGCGCCTCGCCCGTTATGCGCGCACAACGAGTACAAAATTCGCGTGTGTGGCCGCATAACGGGCTTAAGGTTTGCGAGTTGCGATTGGCGATTCGTGATTTTCGATCTGTGATGAATCACGAATCATGAATCACGAATGGTGATTACGGCTTCGGCTCTATCCGGCCGTATCGATCCTCCAGCCTGACGACGTCGTCCAGTTCGGGCGTTGAAACCTCGAACACGTCGCAGTCTTCGATGGCGGTCATGCGGTGCACGGTCTTGGGCGTGACGTGCACGCGATCACCCGGGCGCATCTCGCGTTTCTGCAGCTGCCCGTTCTGCTCGATCTCGAACAGCATCCTGCCGGAGTAGAGGTAGATCGTCTCGTCCTTCCGGTTGTGGTATTGCAGGCTGAGTGCGTGGCCCGCCTTCACGTGCAGCACCTTGCCGACGTAGCGCTCGGTCTTCGCCCAGTGCAACTCGTAGCCCCACGGTTTCTCCACCCGTGTCACTTCGTCGCTCATTTCGTCTCAACCTCGGCGCCTTTCCGCTGGCGGCCGAAGACCCCCAGCAGGAACTCCTCGATTTCCTCGACCGTGGCCAGCAGAAGGACCCGCGCGGCGACTCGCTGCATTTCCGCGGCGCTGGTGTCCCGCACGACGCGGCGCGCCAGCGGCATCGCACCCGGCGTCATGCTGAACTGCGTCAGACCGCAGCCGATCAACAACCGGAGCAGCAGCGGGTCGGATGCCATCTCGCCGCAGACCGAGACCGGAATGCTGCGGCGCCTGGCCGCGCGGCGGACCTGCCGGATGAGCCGCAGGATTGCGGGGTGCATCGGCTCGTAGCGGTCCGAGACCCGTTCGTCGGTGCGGTCGACGGCGAGCGTGTACTGAATGAGATCGTTGGTGCCAATCGTGAAGAAGTCCACCTCGCGCGCGAGGAGCGAGGCGGTGAAGGCCGCCGAGGGCACCTCGATCATGATCCCGACAGGCACGGGCGGCGTCTCGATACGGCGATCCCGGAGCTCGCGCCGCGCCTCGTCGATGATCGCGCGGGCCGTTCGAACCTCCTGCACCGTGGACACAAAGGGAAACAGGATTCGCAGCGGACCGTGTATCGCGGCGCGCAGCAGCGCCCGCACCTGCCGCTTGAGCATCTCGGGTTTTGCGAGGCCGAGGCGGATGCCGCGCAGCCCCGCGTGGCCCGCAGGTCGTTCCTGTTCGGGGAACCAGCGGGAATCGAGGCCGGCATCCACGAGCGGCCAGGCGATTTGCCGCTCGTCCACATCGAAGGTCCGGATTGTCGCCGGCCGGCCGCCCATCCCTTCCACCAGCGCCCGGTAGACTGAGTACTGGTCGTCCTCGTCCGCGAGGTCCGGCGGGCCGCCGGCAAGCATGAACTCCGATCGGTACAGGCCGATCCCTTCCGCCCCGGACGCAAGCGCCGTCTGAACGTCATCGGTGCGCTCGATGTTTGCCTCGATCGTGACGCGGACGCCGTCGGTGGTCTCAACCGGACCGTCAGCGTCCACGACGGTGGCGCGCGAACGGACGAGACGGGTGCGTGCCTCGGCTTCCTGCCGCATGTTCTGGTCGGGGTTGATGGTGACCTCGCCCGACTCGCCATCGACGACAACCCACGCGCGGGGCGGAACGCGCAGGCTGGCATCCCGCAGTCCCACAACCGCCGGAACGCCGAGGGAGCGCGCCAGGATGGCGGTGTGGTAGGTGCGGCTCCCGGCGTCGGTGGCGAACCCGCGAATGCGCGTCCAGTCCAGCTGCGCGACCACGGAGGGGGTGAGCTCGTCGGCGATCAGCACGCAGGGTGGTTCCAGGTCCTGAAGCAGATCGCGGGCGCTCCCCTTTTCGTCGCGAAGATTCATCCGCAGGCGACCGGCGACGTCGTGGAGGTCGCCTTTCCGCTCGCGCAGATACGGATCGGCGACGTCGTTGAATACCGCACCCAGCTCCTCCAGCGCCCGCTGGACCGCCCACTCGGCGTTCACCCGCTCGTCGCGCACGAGCGCCGCGGCGCGGCCGACGAGCATCGGGTCCTCGAGAATGAGCAGCTGCGCATCGAAGATCGCGGCGAGCTCCGCCCCGCGCATTTCGGCTATGCGGGAACGGATCTGCTGCAACTGATCGCGCGACCGCGACCGCGCGCGCTCGAGCGCGGAGAGCTCGCGCGCGACCCGCTCGCGCGCCACGGGAAAGCGAATCACCTGCGTCCGCTGGATGGCGACGAGCGCAGGTCCAACCGCGACGCCGTCCGAAACTCCGATGCCCTTCAGCCGCTCCACGTTCCCTCGCCGAATCCAGATGCCACCAGCCCGCACAGCGCGTCCACGGCGTTGATCTCGTCGGGACCGTCCGCCGTGATCGTAATCGTGGTGCCGCGCGCGGCCGAGAGTAGCAGGATGCCCATGATGCTCTTGCCGTCCATGACCCGCACGTCGTGCCCGACACGAATCTGCGACTCGAACCGCGCCGCCAGATGGACGAACCTCGCCGCCGCCCGCGCGTGCAGGCCCAGCGGATTCGTGACGGTGACGGAACGGGACGTCACGTTGCGTTCCTCACGTCAGCCACGAAGGCCACGAAGTCATGAGCCACGAAGTCGACGAAGGTCACGAAGCAAGAAAGAGGCTTCGTGTCCTTCGTGGCGAGTCACGTCTTCTCCCCTCGCAGCAGGTCCGACGCCACCCAAATCGCGTTGCGGCCGTGCTCGCGCAGCTCGCGGGCGACCTCGAGGAGATCGACGCGGTCGGTCATGCTGGCGACCTTGATCAGCATGGGCAGATTGACGCCGCTGATCACCTCGACGCGGCCGTGCTCGAGAAATGTCAGGCCGAGGTTCGTCGGCGTGCCGCCGAACATGTCCGTCAGCAGCAGCACCCCCGACTCCCCTTGCACACGTTCGATGGCCTGCGCGATCTCCTCGCGCGCGTCGCGGACATCCTCGTGCCAGCCGATCGAGAGTGCCGTGAACCGCGGCAGATCGCCCACAATCGTCTCGGCGGCATTGAGGAGCTCGGTGGCCAGATGGCCGTGGGTCACCACGACGACGCCAAACATTCACGTGATCCAGTCTCAACCATCCCTGTGCTTCACCCTCAACCGAACATTCTTCACCGGCGCGAGCGATTTGCGAAGCGCCTCTGCAATCATGACCGATCGATGTTGTCCGCCGGTGCACCCGATCCCGATCGTCAGGTAGCTCTTCCCCTCCTGCACGTACTGCGGGAGGGCGAATTGGAGAAACGAGGTCAGCCGGTCGATGAACTCCCTGGTCGAGGCATGCCGCCGCATGTACTGCACGACCGGCCGCTCCCGGCCGGTCATGTGGCGCAGCCGGTCCACGAAGTGCGGGTTCGGCAGGCAGCGGACATCGAAGATCAGGTCGGCGTCGAGGGGGACGCCGTGCTTGTACCCGAAACTGACGAGGTTGACGACCATCTCGGCCCGTCGCGCGGTGTCGCGCGACAGCTTCTGGAAGACATCGCGCAGCTCGTGGACCGTCAGGTTGGACGTGTCGAGGATCAGGTCAGCCATCGAGCGGATGGCGTTCAGCTTCGACCGCTCCTCGCGAATTCCCTCGGCGACCGAACGGTTGCGCGCCAGCGGGTGCGGGCGGCGTGTCTCGCTGAACCGGCGCACCAACGCGGAATGGCTCGCCTCGAGAAAGATCAGCATCGGCTCGACACCGGGCGTCGCTCTCAGCTTCCGGTAGACTTTGGGGAAGTCGCGGAGAAACCCGCCCTCGCGCACATCGACCACGATCGCCACCTTTCCGATGCCGCTGTCGTCCCGCGCCGACAGTCCCGCGATCGTCGGGATGAGCGTGGTCGGCAGGTTGTCGATGCAGAAGTACCCGAGGTCCTCGAGCGCGCGAATGGCGTGCGACTTCCCCGAGCCGGAGAGTCCGGTGAGGATGATGAAGCGACGGGTGCCGCGAGCGGCGGGTTGCCGGCTGTTCCTGTGTGTAGAGACCGGCACGTGTGTCTTCACACGGATCCCCCGTGCTCGACATCGTCTTCCTCGATTTCCGAGGCATCGCGAAGCCGACGATCGAGACGCTCGACGAGCGCGCGGGCGGCATTGAGGCCGCGCACGCGCAGGAGCTGATTTCGCGCGGCCACCTCGACGAGGATCGCCAGATTGCGTCCCGGCGCCACCGGCATCTGGATCAACGGGATCTTCAGTCCGAGCACCTCGTGAGAGCGCTCTTCGAGCCCGAGCCGGTCGTACTCGCGCGACGGGTCCCACCGTTCGAGCTGCACCACCAGCTCCACGCGCTTGGAAGCCCGCGTCGAGGCGATGCCGAAAATGTCGCGGACGTTGATGACGCCGAGCCCGCGAATCTCCATGTGGTGGCGAGTCAGCTCGGGACACGTGCCGATCAGCACCGTCTCGCTGCGGCGGAGGATCTCCACGGTGTCGTCGGCCACCAGCCGATGACCGCGGACGACCAGGTCGAGCGCGCACTCGCTCTTCCCGATGCCGCTCTCCCCTACGATCAGGACGCCGAGGCCCAGAATGTCGAGCAGCACGCCATGAATGACCTCGCGCGCCGCGAGCCAGTCCTCGAGCAGCGACGTCAGCTTGGCCATCGCAAGCAGCGTCGCCGTGCTCGTGATCAGGAGCGGCATGTTGTAGCGTTCGGCTGCCGCCAGCAGCTCGGGCTGAGGCGTGACCCCGCTCGTGATCAGCACGCACGGGATGTCCCGGACGAAGACATTCGCGAGCGTGTCGATGCGGCCCGGGACCGTGAGGCTCTCGAGGTACCGCATCTCGCTCTCGCCGAACACGAGCACGCGACCGGGCCGGAGGTACTCGTGGAAGCCCGCCAGGGCAAGACCGGTTTTCTGGATGTGGGGACTCGTGATGGCGCGCTCGAGGCCGGCCGCCCCCGCAGCCACCTCGATGGGGAGGCCGATCGATTCCGGATGACTGCCAAGCAGACCTGCGATTGTGACACCGGGCGACGGGGCCATCACGAACCACCCAAGGGCTCTGCCCTTGATCTTCCGTCAGTTCGCGCGCGCCGGCGGGGGGCAGAGCCCTTGGCTGGGTCGCACAGAATTTTCGTGGGCGCGCTGCGCGCGCCAGCTTCGAACGAGTGAATTACGCCTCCGGTTCTATCAACCCCAGGTTGCCGTCAGGGCGGCGGAACAGGACGTTGACCGTGTCGGTCAGGGCGTTGCGAAAGACGATGAACGCGTCGCGGCCCTCGGCGACCTCGAGCGCCGCCTCGTCGACCGACATCGGCTTCACGGCGTACCGGCGCGCGCGAATGATGCGGATCTGCTGGGGTTCCTCTGCGGCCAGAACCGATGCGGCGGCCGCGGGGGGCGCCGCGGCCTTCGCCAAGGTGCCGCGCCGCTTCCGTTCCTTCCATTTGCCCTTCTGCTTGCGAACCTGGACCTCGATCTTCTCGGCAGCCTCGCGAATCGAGGTTTCCCAGTCGCGCGCGGTGCCGACGCCGTGCATGAAGCGCTCGCCCCGCGCGTGCAGCGTTATTTCGACGTGGTGCCGGTACTTCTCCTGTGTCAGCACCGTCTGGCAGGAGATGGCGCTGTCGTTCAGCACACGGTCGAGGCGCGCCAGCTGTTGTTGAACGAGCCGGCGCAGGGTAGACGAAATGGAGACGTGACGACCGGTCAGTTCGAGGCGCATGCGGTCAGTACAGAGCGCTGTTCACATACAGGGCACTGTTCAATAGAGGACTTTCCGCTGGTTGGATGTCGGGATCTTCAGCTCCTCGCGATATTTGGCAATCGTCCGCCGCGCGAGCTCGAGTCCCTCTCGCTGCAGGATGCTGACGATCTTGGAATCGCTGAGCGGCTTGCGCGGGTCCTCCTGCTCGATGATCTTCCGTATCCGCTGCTTGATCGTGACCGACGAGACCGCCTCGCCGTAGGAGCTGGCGATGCCGCTGTGGAAGAAGTACTTCATCTCGAACACGCCCTGCGGCGTATGCATGTACTTGTTGGTCACTACACGGCTGACGGTCGACTCGTGCATACCGATGTCGTTGGCGACGTCCCGCAGCACGAGCGGGCGCAGGTACTCGATCCCGTGATCGAGGAAGTCCTTCTGAAAGTTGATGATGCTCGTCGCGACCTTGTGAATCGTCTTCTGGCGCTGCTCGACTGACTTGATCAGCCACAGCGCCGATCGGAACTTGTCCTTCACGTACGCGCGCGTCTCGTCGGTGTTCTCCGCAGCGCTCTTGTCGAGGAGGCGACGGTACACGGGGCTGATGCGGAGTTGCGGCAGCCCTTCTTCGTTGAGGACCGCGACGTACTGGTCCTCGACCTTCACGACGTAGACGTCGGGGATGACGTACTGCGACTGCGACGGATTATGCCGGCTGCCCGGCTTTGGATCCAGGTGCCGAATCAGCTCCACGTGCTGCTTCAGGTCGTCGATCGACATCCCGAGCTTGCGGGCGAGCTCCGGCACCTGATGGTTCTGCAGCAGACGCAGGTGCTCGGTGACGATTTTCTCCGCGGGCGATCCGGTCAAGCCGAGGTGCCGAATCTGCAGCGTCAGACATTCCTGGAGGTCGCGCGCGGCAATACCGATCGGGTCGAAGGATTGGACCAGCCTGAGTGCCCGCTCGACGTCGTCTGGTGACCAGGGCCCCATCGACGCGATCTCATCCAGCGTCGCGACGAGGTAACCGTCGTCGTCGAGGTTTCCAATGATGGCCTCGCCGATCTCGCGGAGCACCGGGTCGTCGGTCTGCATCGAAAGCTGCCACAGGAGGTGGTCGGAGAGCGACGAGGAGGTGGAGAGGGTGTTCTCGATGGGCGGCAGTTCCTTGACCTCGGTCGGCGTCCGAGGCCTGTAGCCGTCATCGAGATAGTCACCGAAGAAGTACTCGTAGTCCTGGTCGTCCCAGGTATCGCCTTTCTCGGCCGGCGGCTTTTCTTCTGCCGGCTTTTCGGGGGCGGCTTCGACGGGCTGCAGCTCTTCCGTGGGCACCTCTTCGAGCATCGGGTTCTCGACCATCTCCTGGTTGAGCAGCTCCGACAGCTCGAGCGTGGACATTGGCAGAAGCTTGATGGCCTGCTGGAGCGATGGCGTCAGAATCAGCTTCTGGACGAGCTTCGTATGTAGTTTCTGCTGAATCGCCATGCTTCAGTTCTGCTTCACCGACGCCCCGTCCGGGCTCCATCGAGGCACGTTTTCCATCTTAGTCCAACCGGAAGTCGGCCCCCAGATAAATCCGGCGCACATCCTCGTCAGCCGTGAGCGAATCGGGGGTACCGCTCCGAAAGATGACGCCGTCGTGCACGATGTATGCCCGGTCCGTGATGCGCAGCGTCTCGCGCACGTTGTGATCCGTGATCAGCACGCCGATGCCACGCTCCTTCAGGTGAAAGATGATTTTCTGAATATCGGTCACCGCTATCGGATCGATCCCCGCGAACGGCTCGTCGAGCAGCATGAACCGCGGCGAGATCACCAAGGCCCGCGTGATCTCCGCGCGCCGACGCTCGCCGCCTGACAGCGTGTAGGCGGCCGCCTTGGCGAGCGGCGTGAGGTTCAGTTCCGCGAGCAGCTCCTCCAGACGCTCGGTGCGCGCGCTGGCATCGAGGTCGAGCGTCTCGAGGATTGCCAGGATGTTCTGTTCGACCGTCAGCCCCCGGAAAATCGACGGCTCCTGGGGGAGATACCCGATGCCCTTCCGGGCGCGCACATACATCGGGTCGTCAGTCACGTCCTCGCCATCGAGAATCACGCGGCCCGAATCCGGTGTCGTCAGGCCAACGGTCATGTAGAACATCGTCGTCTTGCCCGCCCCGTTGGCCCCCAGCAGGCCGACCACTTCGCCGGACTCGACTTCAAGGCTCACGCCACGCACCACGGTTCGACCGCTGTACGATTTCGTGAGCTCATGCGTGCGCAGAATGGACACTACGTCCGCGACCGCTCGACGAGTACCGTGAGCTGCTCGGTTTTCAGCGGGAGACCTGACGGCCACCCGAGGCTCGGCGGAAGGCCTGACGACCCCAGTTTCACCGGCAGGTCGTCTGACGGCCTCCAGAGTTTCCGCGGGACGCCTGACGGCGTCCCGATGGGAAAGGCCCTGAACGCAGCGTGTAGCGCGCGGCTCTGATCGTGCGAGTGCGGTTGATGTATTCCGCTCGAGCGCGGTTCCTGACACGGTCCCGCTCTCTTCGTCTCAGTGCGACGCTCCTCGTTGCCTTCGACGATGATCCTATCTGTCGATTTGAAGAAGGTCAACGTCATGCCCGTCGTCTCGCGGCAGCCCTCGATCACCTTGACGGGCTTGCCAGGAACGCCCGTTATGACGTAGCGCTCCTCGGCCGTGTAGTAGGTCAACCGCGAGCCCGTCGCGGCGCGTATATCGACATGCAGGTCGACGTACATGAATGCTTCCAACCGATCCATGCTGTTGCCCGTCGCCGCCATGTGCACCACGATGCGAGGGCTGCGTAGATCGCCCTGCGGCCCACTCAGTTGCGCGGGTGGGACGGCTGGAGGAGCGACGGGTGCGGGCGTGGCAGGTGCCGGTGTGGCTGGTGTTGGTGTACCCGGTACCGGTGCGGCCGGTGCCGGTGCGGCTGGTGCCGGTGTGGCCGGTGCCGGTGCGGCCGGTGCCGGTGTGGCCGGTGCCGGTGTGGCCGGTGCCGGTGCGGCCGGTGCCGGTGCGGCCGGTGCCGGTGCGGCCAGTGCCGGTGTGGCCGGTGCGCCACCTCGCGCACCCGCGCCAGCATCCTTCCGGTCAATCGCATCTGACGCGCCGGCACTTTCGTAAATGATCTGCCGGCGGGCGTCGTCGTAGCGGATTTCGTCGGCGCGGCCTATCGAGCTCGTGCCGTTCAAGAGCAGCGTCGAGCGTGCCGATCCGACAGCCGACATATCGCCCTTGCTGCGATCGATCGTGATGCGGTCACCCCGGATAGCCGTGTCGCCTTGCCAGAGCTGGGCGGCGCCCGCGTAGACAGCGCGCCCGGAGTCACCGTCGTACTCCACCGACGCGGCGCTCACGTTGGTCGGCTGCTTCTGCTCGAGCAGACCGGGCATCTTCGGGCTGTCCTTCCCCTTTACGCCTGCGGCGGCGCTCGGCTGCAAGACTGTTTTTGCGGCACCGGATGCCAGCATCCGGCGACCCTCGAGCGTCACATCAATTGATGCCGCGTCGATGAGTACCTGCTCGTCGGCCACGCGCGGTCCACCGCCCTGATCCGCGCCCCTCAAATGCAAGAGGTCCTTTGTCGGCTCGTATTCCGCCCGGGCGGCCGACGCGCGCAATCCCTGATCCTCGAACACCACGCTTCCCGTGAACACTGCGTTGTCCACCTGGTCGCCATTGAGGGCCACCTGGAGCGCGCGCGAACGCCCGACGCGAGTTGGCGCCTTCGGGCTCTCCTCGCGGTATTCGACACGATCGGTGAACTTGGCGGCCGTCAAACCCTTACCGGCTTCGCCAGTGCCGTCGAGCACTTGTGCACGCACGCGCCGCGCCGGCCTTCCCTGGCCAGCGGGAATGTCGAGTTGGACGTTTTCGCGCGCGGCCACCGAGGTCACCGCGCCATCGGGCGCGACGCCGATTTGCAGCGAGTCGCCGAGAATCTGCCGACCCGGCGCGCCGTTCTCGCCTTTCAGCACGATAGCGCCGCTCCCGCTCAGGATGACGGCCTCGAGCACCTGGCCGTCGTCGCTGTAGTCGAGGTCGATGTCGCGAGCGCTCATCGAATCGAACGTGTTGGAACCGCCAGCGACCCGGCTGTTGCCGCGGAGTTCGATGTACGTGACCTGCTCGTCGTTTTCGGTCAGCTTCGCCAACGCGTTGTCCGCCTCGAGGACCTGTTCGTGCCGAAGCGCGTGCACGCTGCGTTCGAGTCGCAGGCGGTCCTCCTTTCGCGCCAGTACGGCTGTACCGGAACTGAACTCCATCGATGTGTTGTCACCCTCGTCCGTCGTCTTGACGCGCGACTGGTTGTTGACGGTCAACACGTCGGTATTCTTGTCGTACGACATCCCCATACCGGACCCGCTCATCCGGCCCTTCCGGAAGACCACCGGGCCGGGTGCGCGGACGACGCCGTCGTCCTGGTTGAACGTGGCATGATCGGTCGTCAGCTCGAAGCCGTCGCTTGCGACGAGCTTCACATCACCGGTGAGCTGCAGCAGCTTCTCGCTCTCCCCTGTCTGCGCCTCCCGCCCCGTCACGAGGAAGTCACGGCCGTCGCGCTCCTTGACGATGATGCGGACGCCGAACAGCTTGGCGGCTCCGTTCTCGTACGCGAGCTGGCGATCCGAGAGGACCTCGAAGTCCAGCTTGGTTCCGGTGATCCGGAGGAGTCGGCTGCCCGAGCTCTCGATGACTGCCTTGGGATCCAGACGGCTGGGCACGGTTGGCGGGATCGGTTTTTCGCGCTCACGAATGGTCGCAAACAGGCCCGCCGCGAATACGATCCCGAAGACAGCAATGCCAAGACGAGCGCGCTTCTGCCAGCGGGCCATGACACTACAGGATATCAGGTCGTTCACGGTTCACGGTTCAGGCTTCTCGGTTCGTGTTCCCCTTCCTGGGTTCGGTTCTGATTCTCCGGTGCATACGGAGTACCGAGTGGAGTTGCCAGGAACTCGGCCTATGACAGCAGGTAACGATGCAGAAACCGCGTGCTCCCCGCACGTGATCGAAGGCAAAAATTGCGAACCGAACCCCGAACCCGAACGACGAACCCCGAACCCGAACTCAGAACCAAGCACCCGGAACCGAACTGAGAAGGGGAACACGAACCGAGAAGCGACAACCGGGAACAGAGAACGACTCAATTCTCAGGCGCCCTGAAGTCCTCAACCGACAACTGGAGATATCGCTCGCCATTCCAGTCGTCGTGCTCGAGGGAAAAAGCAAGGTCGATGGCGGAGCGGTGTTCGGCGGCGAAGCTCTCGCGGTCGGAGGCACGCCAGGCGACGCCGCGGAAGACACGCCCGTCCTGGCGGAACGCGAATTTGAGGTGACGCTCCTTGAGGAGCCGCGGGCCGTCGATGATCTCGACGCGGTTGGCGCGAAACAGCGGACACGGGTTGCCGGCTCCAAACGGGGCGAGCGCGACGATCTCCGACGCCACCTGGCTGCTGATGCCGCGGAAGGTGGTGGCGGCATCGATCCAGAGCCGGGGCCGCAGGTCGTCGGGTCCGAGGCACGCGTCGGCGTACTCGTTCACGCGTGCACGCAGCTCGCGAATCCGGGACGGGTCGATCGTGAGGCCCGCGGCCTGCTTGTGGCCGCCGAACTTCATCATCACCGGGGCGCACGACTCGAGCGCGCCAAGCATGTTGAACGCAGGGATGCTGCGACACGACCCGTGCGCCACGTCGCCGTCGGTCGAGAGCACGATCGCCGGTCTGTTGAACAGCTCGACGAGCTTCGAGGCGACGATGCCGATGACTCCGCGGTGCCAGCCCTCTCCAGCGACGACGATCACCGTGCGGGCACCGACTTCGAGGTCGGTTTCGACCACCGTCCTGGCCTGCTCGACGATCGAGGCTTCTTCTTCCTGACGGCGCGTATTCTGGATATTGAGCTGCTCGGCCAGCTCCTTCGCTTCGGCGGCCATGGCCTCGTCGGAAGCGAGGAGCAGGCGTGCGGCAATGTCGGGCGTGCTCATGCGGCCGGCGGCATTGACACGCGGCGCCAGCACGTAACCGATGTGGTGGCTGTCGATCTCCCGGCCGAGCAGCCCAGCGCCCTCCAGCAGAGCGCGAAGCCCCACTTTGTGAGGACCCTTGGAGAGCATCTCGAGCCCGAGCTTCGCAATGACCCGGTTCTCGCCCGTCAGCGGCACGACATCGGCCAGCGTGCCGATCGCGGCGACCTTCACGAAGGCGGGCAGCCATGCGGTGCGGGACATGCGCGCGCAGAGCGCGTGCACAAGCTTCAACGCGACGCCGACGCCGGCGAGGTTCTTGTCCGGGTAGCGACAATCGTGGCGCTTCGGATTGATGACCGCGGTGCACTGCGGCAGCTCGGTATCCGGTTCGTGATGGTCGGTGATGATCAGGTCGAGATCGAGCTCTTTCGCGCGCCGCGCCGCATCGACGCCGCGGATGCCGCAGTCCACGGAGATCACGAGCGTCACGCCGTCGGCGCGGAGGCGATCCAGCGCCGCCGGCTGCAGGCCGTAGCCGTCGCGCAACCGTTCGGGAATGAAGTGGCCGACGTCGGCGCCGAGCAGCTCCAGCGCGCGGCGCAGGATTACCGTGGACGTGACCCCGTCCACGTCGTAATCGCCGTGAACAGCAATCCGCTCCCGCCGTGCGATCGCGGCAAGAATGCGCCGGACGGCCACCTCCATGTCGGCGAGCGCGAACGGGTCGTGGAGATCGGCGAGCGAGGGCGAGAGAAACCGCCGGGCACTCTCCGGATCGCCCTGACCGCGAATACACAGCAACCGTGCGGTCAGTGGCGTAATCCCGAGCACCGTAGCCAGCCGGCTTACCGACGCCTCGTCGCACGAGAGAGGTTCCCAGAGACGCGGGAGCATGGATCTCACGCTTCTTTTATCCCCACATTGCCCATCTGCCTGAACTTCTGATATCGATGCTCCAGGAACGTTGCGGTGTCGAGCACGGCGCTCTCGCGGAGCGCGCGGCCGAGGGGCACGTCGAGCAGCGCGGCCGCAAGGTCGTGGTTTGTATGGGCGCCGCCCGTCGGTTCCGGCACGATCTCGTCGATGATGCCGAGCCGCAGCAGGTCGGGCCCGGTGAGCTTCAACGCTTCGGCGGCCTCGATCTTCCGATTCGCATCGCGCCACAGAATCGCGGCGCACCCTTCGGGCGGGATCACGCTGTAGATGGCGAACTCGTGCATGAGGATTCGATCGCCGATGGCAATCCCGAGCGCCCCGCCGCTGCCACCTTCCCCGTGGACGACGACGATGATCGGCACCTCGAGCGCGGCCATCTCGCGCAGGTTGAAGGCGATGGCTTCGGCGATGCCGCGCTCCTCCGACTCGACGCCCGGATACGCGGCCGGCGTGTCGATGAACGCGATGACCGGACGGCGGAACTTCTCGGCGAGCTTCATCGCGCGAAGGGCCTTGCGGTAACCTTCCGGACGCGCGTAGCCGAAATTGCGGAAGATTTTCTGCTTCGTGTCGCCGCCTCCACCCTTGTGGTGCCCGACGATCAGGACCGGCTGGTCCTTGTATTCGGCCAAGCCGGTGATCATCGCGTGGTCGTCGGCAAAACGCCGGTCGCCACTGATCTCGGTGAACCCGGTGAAGAGCCGGTTGACGTAGTCGAGCACGGTGGGCCGGTTCGGGTGGCGCGCCACCAGCACGCGCTGCCACGGCGTGAGATGCGCGTACAGATCCGCCCGGATCGAGTCGACGCGGCGATGGAGGCTGTCGATTTCGCGCTGCCGCTCGGGGGTCTTCGGCAGCATCGACAGCGCCTCGATTTCCTTGAACAGGACCCCGATGGGTTCCTCGAACTCGAGCAGGTCTGGTGGCATCCCAACCCATGTGTGATTCGTGATTTGCGATTTGTGATGGACGCCTCGACGATGCAAATCAGGAATCACGAACCGCGCGTCTACACGTCAATGATGAGGGCGCTTTGTGACAGACCAGGTCACAACCGATTCATGATTCTTGATTCTTGATTCTTGATTCTTGATTTGTGATCTGGCGGCTGCGCTGAGCAATCACGAATCAAGAATCATGAATCAGGAATCAGGAATCCCAGGGTTCCTACCGCAGCGTGACCGAGCCGGCGCCGCAGATTTTCTCGACATCCGATACGAGACCCGCCGACGGCCGGACGCGGATCTGAGGATGCACGTCGGTTCTCACCCGCAGATGCCGTTCCGTGTCGGCAAGGTCAATCGCGATCGGCCGATCGCCCTTGTGCTGGGCCAGCACGTCCCAGAGCTTCAGAAACGTCGCGCGGTCGTGTGGTGGCGCGCTCAGATGGATCTCCACGCACGAGGTCAGCCGCTCCCGGACGGTCTCAATCGGCGTAATCGACGAGGCGACAATCCGGGCGGCCTCGTCGTCTCGCTCGAGCTTGCCTTCGACGAGCACCATCCGGCCGGTCTCCACCAGGGCACCACAGCGGCTGAAGGCCTCGGGAAACACAACCACCTCGATGCTCCCCTGCGCGTCTTCGAGCACGAGCACACCCATCCGCTCGCCCTTGCGTGTCTTCAAGGGTCGCACGCTCGCCACGATGCCCCCGATGCTGATGTCTTCAACCGTGTTCAGACGGGCTTGATCCGGCTTCCGGGCGCCACCCGTGTCCGAACCCTCGCTGCCGTCGGGCGCACTGTCGCCAGCGCTGTCGGCATCGGCGTCCTCTGGTTCGGGCTCCCGGCGCAGGCCAAGATCGCCTGTGGACTTCGCGCCGAAGGCACGAAGGTCGTCGCCGAATCGATCGATCGGGTGACCGCTCCAGTACAGGCCCAGTGCCTCCTTCTCGTAGTTGAGCTGCTCCGTATACATCCACGCCGCCACATCCGCTAGCGGAATCGCGAACCCGGCCGACCCGCCCTCAGGCTCGGCGCCGAACAGGTCCGCCTGGCCGAGATCCTTGTCGCGCTGAGTGCGGCTGCCGTGCTCGCAGGCGCTGTCGATCGCCGCGAAGAGCCGCGCACGATGCTGGCGCAGGAACGCTCCATCGGGTGACTCTTCGGTCGGGGTGCGCCCCACCCGGTCGCACGCACCCGACTTGACCAGCGCCTCGAACACGCGCTTGTTCGCGAGCCGGAGGTCGAGGATCTCGCAGAGCGCGTGGAGCGACGCGATCCACCCGCCGAGCGCGGTGCGCGCCTCGATAATTGCATTCACCGCTGCCTCACCGAGTCCTTTGATCGCGGTCAGGCCGAACCTCACGCCGCGTCCCGGTTCCACCGAGAAATTCAACTGGCTCTCGTTGATGTCGGGCGGCAGCACGGGGATGCCCCGCTCGCGGCACTCCGTGAGGTACATGGCGAGCTTGTCCGTGTTCTGCGCTTCGATCGTCAGCAGAGCGGCGGCGAAATGCCACGGGTAGTTCGCTTTCAGGTACCCCGTCTGATACGCGAGGAAGGCGTACGCGGTGGAGTGCGCCTTGGGGAAGCCGTAGCCGGCAAAGTACTCCATCAGCTCGAAGATCTTCGCGGCCTTTTTCTCGTTGATCCCTCTCGTCCTGGCGCCGGCCATGAAAGCTTCCCGCTGCTGCGCCATGACCTTCGGATCTTTCTTACCCATGGCCTTGCGAAGCACGTCGGTTTGCCCGAGCGTGAAGCCCGCGAGCTCGGCGGCAATGCGCATCACCTGTTCCTGGTAGGCGATGACGCCGTAGGTCGAGGACAGAATCGGTTCGAGCTGCGGCAGCTCGTACTTCACCTCCGTTTTTCCCTGTTTGCGCGCGATGAAATCGTCCACCATGCCGCTCTTGAGCGGACCGGGACGATACAGCGCGTTGAGCGCGATGAGGTCGTCGAAGCGCTCGGGCTTGGCCTTGCGCAGGAGCTCCCGCATCCCGGAGCTCTCGAACTGGAAGATGCCGTAAGTCTGACCGTCGCAGAAGATCTTGTATGTCTTCGGGTCGTCGAGCGGCACCGCATCGATGTCGAGGTCGACGCCGTCGGTGCGCTTAATCTCCTCGAGCGCATCGCGAATCAACGTGAGCGTGCTCAGGCCGAGGAAGTCCATCTTCAGGAGTCCGACCCGCTCGACCTCCTTCATGTTCCACTGCGTCGTGATCTCATCGCGCGCCCCCTTGTAGAGCGGCGCGTAGTCGCTGATGGGGCCCGGCGCAATGACGACCCCGGCGGCATGGACCGACGCGTGGCGCGACATCCCCTCCAGACGCTTGCCGATCGAGAGCACCTCCTTGACCTTCGGATCCCTCGCCTCCATCTCCTTGAGCATCGGATTCTCGGCGAGCGCCTTCTCGAGCGTCATGTCGAGCGCGGACGGAATCTGCTTCGCGATCCGGTCCACGTCCGCGTATGGCATCTCGAGCACGCGGCCGACGTCGCGCACCACCGCCTTCGCCTTCATCGTCCCGAAGGTGATGATCTGCGCGACGTTCTCGCGACCGTACTTCCGAGTGACGTAGTCGATGACCTCGCCTCGGCGCCGCTCGCAGAAATCAACGTCGATATCGGGCAGCGAGATGCGTTCGGGATTCAGGAACCGCTCGAAGATCAGATCGAAGTCGATCGGGTCGACGTCGGTGATCCGCATGCTGTACGCGACCAGCGAGCCGGCTGACGACCCGCGGCCCGGACCGACCGGAATGCCCTGCTCCCGCGCGTGGCGGATGAAGTCCCAGACAATCAGAAAATAGCCCGGGTACCCCATCGTCTTGATCATCTCGATTTCGTAATCGAGACGGCGCTCGTACTCCTCGATCGAGTGATTGAGTTGACCGCTCGCCATGAGCTGCTGCAGGCGCGGCAGTCGCTGCGCGAAGCCTTCGCGCGCGATGTGCTCGAAATACTCATCGAGGCTGTAACCGCCGGGCACGTCGAAGACAGGCAGGTGGTTCTGTCCGGTCGGAAGCAGCACGTTGCATCGCTCGGCGATGCGCAGCGTGTTCTTGAGTGCCTCCGGATAGTCAGCGAAGAGCGCCGCCATCTGTTCCGGCGTTTTCAGGTAAAACTGGTCGCCCACGTAGCGCAGGCGCTGCGCGTCGTTGACGGTCTTCCCTGTGCCGATGCAGAGCAGGATGTCGTGCGGGTGGTAGTCGTCCTGCCGCAGATAGTGCACGTCGTTGGTGCACACGAGCGGCAGGTTCAGCTCCCTGGCGAGCGGGACAATGCCGCGGTTGACGACTGTCTGCTCTTCGAGACCCTGATATTGCATCTCGAGAAAGAAGTTGCCGTCGCCGAGAATATCCCGCAGCCGCGCTGCCGCTTCGAACGCCGGCCGATGCTGTTCGGCCTTCAGCGCGCTTGCCACCTCGCCCTTCAGGCAGCTGCTCAGGCCGATGAGGCCGGCCGAATGCTGCGCGAGCAGCTCCCGGTCGATACGCGGCCGATAGTAAAACCCTTCGGTGTAGCCGGCGGAAACGAGCTTGATCAGGTTCCTGTAGCCCTCATTGGTCTCCGCCAGCAGGACCAGGTGGTTCGTCTCCGTCTGCGAGCCGCTCTTGTCGAAGCGGCTGCCGGCAGCCACGTACACCTCGCAGCCGAGGATCGGTTTGATGCCGCGATCCCGCGCGTGATCGTGGAAGGCCACCGATGAAAACATGTTGCCGTGTTCCGTCACGGCGAGCGCCGGCATCTTCAACGCCGCGGCCTGATCGAGCAACTCGTCAATCCGGCAGGCGCCGTCCAGCAGCGAGAACTCCGTATGCAGGTGCAGGTGGACGAATTCAGCCATGGAGCTCAACGGGATTGGTGGTGGGCGTGGCGCTATTATGCCACTAGATGTTGGGCCCAAGCGCCCGAAGGCATCCGCCCTATTCGATCAGAGTGAGTTGGGAGAACGCCTTAGTCCGTTATGCGGCTTCCAACGGCCACGAACCCGCAACGGCGCTCGGATTGACCCAGGCCATCATGTAATCAATTGTGGAACATCGACGACACGAACGCACGACGGCGGCGCGAGCATCCGTCATGCCACTACTCCCATTCGATCGTCGACGGCGGCTTCGAGCTGATGTCGTAGACGACGCGATTGATGCCTCGGACTTCATTGACGATGCGCGAAGAGATGGCGGCGAGCAACTCGTGCGGAAGGCGCGCCCAGTCCGCGGTCATGCCGTCAACGCTCTCAACCGCGCGAATCGCGACGGTGTATTCGTAGGTGCGCGCGTCGCCCATGACGCCCACGCTCTGCACGGGCAGCAGCACCGCGAAGCTTTGCCAGAGCCTCTCGTACCAGCCGGCCTTGCGGATTTCCTCCGCGACGATCTTGTCGGCGAGGCGCAGCAGACTCAGTCGTTCTTGTGTAATTTCTCCAATCACGCGGACGGCGAGGCCCGGGCCGGGGAACGGCTGGCGCACGACGAATTCGTGATCGAGGCCCAGATCGCGACCGACCCGGCGAACCTCGTCCTTGAACAGATCTCGCAGCGGCTCGAGGAGCGTGAAGTTCATCCGCTCGGGCAGGCCGCCGACGTTGTGATGGCTCTTGATCACGGCCGCCGGCCCGCGGACGGACGCGGACTCGATCACGTCGGGATACAGCGTGCCCTGTGCGAGGAAATCGAAGCCGCCGAGCTCCCTCGCGCGCTGCTCGAAGACATCGATGAACGTGCCGCCGATGATTTTCCGCTTCCGCTCCGGATCGGTCACGCCCTTCAAGCGCTCGAGGAAGAGCGCGCTCGCATCCACGAAGTCGAGCGGCAGGTGCAGCTTCTCCGCAAAGCGCCTGCGGACCTGATTGGCCTCGTCGTATCGCAGCAGACCGTTGTCGACGAAGATGCACGTCAGGCGATCGCCAATCGCCCGGTGAATCAGCATCGCGGCAACCGTCGAGTCGACGCCGCCCGAGAGCGCGCAGACGACCTTGCCCCGACCGACTTGTCCGCGGATGCGCTCGGTCGCTTCCTGGACGAACGATGCAATCGTCCAGTCGCCGGTGCACCCGCAGACGTTGTAGGCGAAGTTCCGCAGGATCGCGAGGCCGTGCTCCGTGTGTGCGACCTCCGGATGGAAGAGCAGCGCGTACAGCGACCGCTCCGGGTTCTCCATCGCGGCAATCGGTACGCTCCCGCTCGTGGCAACGACTTGAAATCCCGGAGGTGCCGCGGCGACGTGGTCGCCATGGCTCGCCCAGACGCGCAGCTCGCCCGGCACCTGCTCGAAGAGACGCGGCGTCGTGCCGTTGTTCGCCACCGTCACGTGCGCGTGCCCGAACTCGCGGTGCATCGAGCGGCTGACCTGCCCTCCGAGCACATCGGTCATCAGTTGCATGCCGTAGCAGATGCCCAGCACCGGCGCGCCCACGTCGAAGATCTCGGCATCGCAGCGCGGGGCGCCCGCTTCCGATACGCTTTTCGGCCCGCCCGACAGGATGATGCCGACGGGCCGGCGCGCACGCAGCGTCTCGATCGGCGCGTCGAACGGAACGATCTCGGAGTAGACCGACAGCTCACGCAGGCGCCGCGCAATCAGTTGCGTGTACTGGGAGCCAAAATCAAGGACGAGAATGGTCTGATGCACGAGGAGACGCTATTATAAAACGTGCGTTCGGCTCGACGTTCCACAATATCTTGCGGCGTAGCGGCATTCCTGATCGCGACATGCGTGAGCGCTGCGCCGAGAGTGCCGAAGAAGCCGTTGCACGAGCCTGCGCCGCTCCTGCCGGCCGAGGAAGCCTGGACATTCATGCTCGACATGCCGCCGTCCGCCGACGGTGCGATGGACGAGGATCGCATCTACGTTCCGGTTCAGGGAGGGACGGTCAGAGCGTTCGAGCGGGACACCGGTGCACTCGGCTGGACAGCATCCGTCGAGACGACGTGGCGACCGGCCGTCGGAGATGGAGGCGTGTATGTCGCTGGACGAGACGCGCTCACCGCGCTCGACGCGGCGACCGGCGCAGAGCGCTGGGTCTCGGCCCTCGAACAGCCGCTCACGACTCCGCCTGCGTGGGATACCGGCTGGCTCATTGCCTCCACCGCGGCCGGCGACGTGCGTGCGATCCAGTCGGAGAATGGCGAGGTCGTCTGGCGTCGCAGCCTGGGTGCCGTCTCGCGTCACATGGCCGTCCGGGCCACCATGGGTCTGCTCGTCCTTGCCCTCGACGGCGGCCGGGTGGTCGCGCTGAACGTGGCCACGGGTGAGCCTCTCTGGGAAGAGATGCTGCCGGGCACGTTGAGCCCGCCCGCCCTCGCCAAAGATCGTGTGTTCATCGGATCGACCAACAACTTTCTCTACGCGCTCGACGCCGCCGACGGCCGGGTCGCGTGGAAGTGGCGCACGGGCGGCGACGTCGTCGGAGCCGCGGCCGACGTCGACATCGTGTATGTCGCATCGCTCGACAACGTTCTGCGCGCCGTGAACCGCGGCAACGGCAATCAGCGATGGAAGATCGAGATTCCTACCCGGCCCGCGGTCCCGCCGATTGCGTTCGGCGACATCGTCGTGCTCGCCGGCGTGGCGCCGCAACTGAATTCGTTTGTCGCCAAGAACGGCATGGTGCAGGGAAACTACAAGGCGCCATCGGATCTGCAGGGCGCGCCGCTCATCGACAGGATGCTCAAGCCGTACCGCGTGGCGATCGTGACGATCGGGCGTGATGGCATGATGATCGGGCTGCGCCCCGTGCAGATGATGATGCGCGACCCGCCGCTCGTGCCCTTGACGGCGCCGCTGCCGGGCCATTCGCTGCCGAGAGAACGGCTTTCAAAGGAGGTAGGAGATAGGAGATAGAAGGAAGAGTGTCATTTGTGATTCGTGATTCGTGATTCGTGATTGTCTTGTGATTTGTGATTGCGGATCTGTGATTTGATCTGCTTCAAATCACAAAATTCAAATCGCCAATCACAAATCACAAATCGGAAAACAATCACACAATCACAAATCACAAATCGCAAATGACACTCTTCCTCCTAAGATGGGAGCGGCACCGTCTTGATCAGCCCGTCCGCGCGCGCGGGACTCGATGCGAGCCTGGCGGTGAATCCGCGATAGAGCTTCAAGTACGCGCCGACAGCAGCCAGGCCGAGATACTGGAACACGACGCCGCGCACCAGCCAGGCGGCGAGCTGCAGCGGGACAACGGCGAGTCCGAGGAAGGGTACGAACGAAATCAGACCGAGCGCGGCGGTCGCCAGAAGCGACGCGCCGGTCGCGCACAGGACGAGCACCAGCACGACCGCGAAAACAGCGGCCACGCGCCGTGTCTCGCTGCGTAGAAACGCCAGGCCGCGCGGCACCGCGGCGGCGAGGCTGCAGCCGTCCGCAGCCATGATGATCTGGAGGAGGAGATAGAGGAAATTAACCAGCGTAATCCACGTGACGAAGAGGGCCGTCGCAAGTGCCGGAATCCCCCATCCCTGATCCGTGGCCTGGCTTGCGATAATGACGGAGAGATACGAGCCGGCCGACAGGAAATACACGCCCATCAGCAGGAAGCCAAGTCGCAAGTACCGCGGAAACAGGCGCGAGCTTCCTTCGATGAAGCGCTCGGCCGAAAACTGGCTCGCGCGCGCGAGCGCCGACAGGTGCAACGGCGGTTGCTCGACGGGGCCGCCGTGCGTGTCGGCCGCCACAAGCGTTGTCATCGTCCCGCCCTTTACGAGGAACATAAAGGTCGAGCCACCGACGATCACAATCGCCAACGCCAGCAGGAATGCGGTCAGCACCGCGGGAATCGCAAAGAGCGACGCGATCGTCGTGGTCACCATCTCACGCCACGGGAGCGTCACGAGCCCCGTTGGCTCGGTGCCGACGACGAGGGCTACCAGGAAGACACCACCGACAATGGGCACTGCCAGGAGCAGCTTGAAGAGCGCATCGGCCGCCGACTGAATCAACGTGACCTGCCAGTTGGCCGCGGCGATGAGCGCGCCGCGCTTGAGCGCGAGCTTGAGGAAGTGGGTTTGACCAGCCATCGAGCTATTCCAATAGTAGCGCGGTCTGATGGTATACGCGGGTCTTAAAGACCTTATCGGTCGATCGGAGGCCGCATCTTTGCCGGTCCTAGGCCGCATCTTTGCCGGTCGTAGGCCGCATCTTTAGATGCGGCTCAGGTGATTCGACCGCGCACGTGATTCAACCGGGCCGGGTCTATGAAGACCCGACCTGCGTACGTCGGCGGCGCCGGGTCTTCCGCGTTCGCGTAAAGCTTCGGCGAGACAAACATCGGTCCGTTATTCTTAAGCTAATGAGGCTTCCGCCGCCCGCTACGACGATTCACGCGGTCCCTTGGCGCAGGCTGGCCCGCATCCTGGGAGTGGGGCTGGCGTGTGGGCTGCTCGTCTGGGCTGGCGGACGGGCGCTCGAGTACCTGCGACTCGGCGGCGACCAGGACGCCTTGCGCGCCCGGGTCGAAACAGAGGTACGCGAGGCGTTTGACGGGATGGCCCGCTCTCTTCACGCCATGGCGGAACCGCTCGCGACCGCGAACGGGTTTCAAGCGGCGGCAGAGGGAGATACCGTCGCAGCACGTCAACTGTTCGACGCCGCCGAGGGGGCGCTCGGCGGCAAGGAGTCTTCCGAGCTGGCCGTCACGGCCTATTCCGCCGGTGGACGACCCGTTGCCTGGGCAGGCCGACCCTCGGAACTGCCGCCGGACCGTCTTCAGGGACCAGAGGCGTGGTTCATTGCCCAGGGTGCGCTCGGGCTCCGCCTCGTCTACGTGACGCCGATCATCTCACCGCCTGCGTCGGGGCTGAAGCGTTCCGCCGACCAGCCTTCGCTGAAGCCTGGGCGGTCCGTTGAGGTGCTGCCCGCGAAGGCGCAAGGTTCACGCGAAGGCGGATCGACCGACGGTCGCCGGATCGGCGTCGTCGCAGCCGAGCGGGCCCTCGCGCCGGCGCCCGGCGTACGGCAGCCCGACACCGACCCGCTGGAGTTTCCGAGCTCGATTGCCCCGGTTTCGATGTACCCCACGTTCCAGGCCGTGCCCACTCGAGCCGACGATGCGGCCTTTGAAGTGAAGGCCCCATCCGGTGCGCGCCTGCTGACGGCAGTCGTATCACGCGCCGATCTCACATACGCACGCCAGCGGTGGCGCCGGGCAACGCTGTCGCTCGCCCTCATCACCTTTGCCGTGGCCTGGCTGCTCCTCGCCGGGCCGCTGCTCGACTGGCGCAACGTCGCTCGCTCAGGGCGGGCGTATGTCACGGCCACCCTCTTCATCGCGGTGGTGGTCATCGTCGGACGTTTCCTGCTCCGCGCGGCCTCGCCCGCCGACTGGTCGGAGGACGCCGTTTTCTCCGCCGTCGCGTACGCTTCCCCGAGCTTTCGCCTGCTTCTCACCTCCCCGTTCGACTTTCTCGTGACCGCGGCCGCGGCCGGGAGCCTCGTCAGCCTCGCGCTTTTCGCGGTGGAGGCGTGGCGCGTCTCGGGCTGGCGGCACCGGCGAACGCTCGATTCCGCGGGGCGGCGGGCGGCCTACGCCGCGCTCCAGCTGGGAGTCGGCGTCGTCGTCGCCGCGCTGCTCATCGGCGACGAGCGGTTCCTGGGCGACACCATCGGCAATACGACGCTCGACCTGCTCCACCTGTCCATTCACCCGTGGAGCACAGAACGGCTCGCGCTCCAGGTTGGACTCGTGATGTGGCACGCCACGGTCCTCGGCCTGGCCGTGTTGCTGCTGCGCGCGGCGCTCGTGCCGTGGCGTGTGCCGCGCCGGAACTGGTCGGTTGTCACGATGACCATCGTGCTCTGGGCGGCGCCTGTCGCCACGTGGGAGCTCGGCCTTAGCGGGTTCGGCAGCAATTGGCTCCCGTCGTTGCTGGCGGCCGGGGCTGCCATTTTTGTCGCGCTCGCGGCCACGCGCCTCAAGGCTCGATATCGCCACGGCTCGCAGGCGTTCCGGCTCACGATGCTCCTGCTCGGTCTCGTCACGCCGGCCCTCGTGTTGTACCCGGCCGTGTTCCAGATGGCATGGCGCGCGAAGACCGCGCTGGTTGAAACACGGTTCGCGCCGCAGGCGATCAACCAGCGGCAGACGGTCAAGGCGCTGCTGGCCGAAAGCCTGACCCAGATCGACAAATTTCCGGGACTGGTCGATCTGCTGACAGTGACCGATCCGTCGGCCAGCGGAGGGGCGCCCATCGATCGCGCCTTTCAGGTATGGCGCATCACGAGTATGGCGAAATATCCGCTGACGTCGTCGGTCGAACTGCACGGACCGGACGGTACCCTCGTGAGCCGTTTCGCGTTCAACCTTCCCGAGGATCTGGGCGCCACGCAGAAGTGGCAGGAGCCCACGTGCGACTGGGAGATCTACGAGGAGGTCTCGCCGTTCTTCGCGGAAGAGCGCCGCGTGCTGCACGCCGGACGGGCCGTCTGTGCTCCCGGCACGGGTCGTCCGATGGGCTCAATCGTCGTGCACGCGATTCGTGACTACGAGAACTTGCCGTTCATCGCGTCGCAGAGTCCATACGTCCAGTTGCTGCGGCCCGATGATCCACAGCTGAGCGAGGGGATCTCGGGCCGGGACATCGAGTACGCAGTCTACGGCTGGAGCCGACGACCTCTGTACGCGTCAGGCGACACGGCCTGGCGATTCCCCGACGCGGTCTTTGAGCGGATCCTCGAATCGCGGCAGCCCGTGTGGGCCGAGCTGAGCCGGGGCGACGCGTCGTTCGACGTCTACCTGTTGAACGATCGCGGCGGCATTTACGCACTGGGCTTCCCCATCGTCTCGACGCTCGGTCATCTGGTGAACCTCGCGGAAGTCACCGTGCTGGCGGCCATCACCTACGTGCTGCTGCTCACGCTGAACGTCGCGTTCGGCGCATTCAGCCGGCGCGGCACGCCGGCCCGCGCCCTGCTGCGCGAGGTGCGCGCCAGCTTCTACCGGAAGCTGTTCCTGGCGTTCGTGCTGGCCGCTGTCGTCCCGGTCGTGGCGATGGCGCTCCTCACGCGGGCATATGTCGCCGGGCAGATGCGCACCAACATCGAATCGGAAGCCGTCCGCACCGCATCGGCCGCCCAGCGTGTCGTCGAAGATCTGATAGCGCCGCGAGCGCTCCAGCTCGGTGTCGGTGTGGATGACAACCTCATGGTGTGGGTGAGCCGCCTGATCGATCAGGACGTGAACATCTTCAGCGGCGCGCGGCTGGTGGCGACGAGCGAGCGGAACCTGTTCGCCTCGGGCGTGGTGCCGACGCGCACGCCCAGCGACGTGTACCGCGCGCTGGTCCTCGAGAACCAGGCGTCGACAGTGACACAGGAGCGGATCGGCGAGTCACCCAGCTACCTGGTCGCCGCCACGCCCGTCAATGCACGGCCGCTCGACGCGATTCTGACCGTGCCGCTGACGTCGCGGCAGCAGGAAATCGAGCGGGAGACCGATGCGCTCGACCGCCGGGTGCTCCTGGCGGCCTTGTTGTTCATCCTTGTCGGCGCCACCATCGGCTACTGGGCGGCCGAACGGATCGCCGACCCGGTGAATCGGTTGACGCGCGCCACCCGCCGCATTGCGCGCGGCGAGCTCGATGCGCGCATCGCGGTCAAGTCGTCCGACGAGCTGCGCCGGCTCGTCGAGGCCTTCAACCGGATGGCGGCCGACCTGCAGCGCCACCAGCAGGAGCTGGAGCGCACGCATCGTCTCGAGGCGTGGGCCGAGATGGCGCGACAGGTGGCGCACGAGATCAAGAACCCGCTCACACCCATCCAACTCAACGCGGAGCACCTGCGGCGTGTTCATGCCGACCGCGGCGAGCCGCTTGGCCCCGTGCTGCAGGAATGCGTCGGCACGATTCTCGACCAGGTGAAGCTGCTGCGCCAGATCGCGTCCGAGTTCTCGAGCTTCGCCTCCTCGCCGACGGCAAAGCCATCGGACGTCGATGTCCAGGCGCTCCTGCACGAGGTCGTCAATCCGTATCGTATGGGCCTGAGCGAACGGATTCGCTTCGACATCGACGTGCCAGAATCGTTGCCGCGTGCTCACGTGGATCGCACGCTGGTCGCCCGTGCGCTGACCAACATCGTGGAGAATGCGCTGCATGCCATGCCGACGGCCGGCACGCTGACCATCGTCGGCCGCCAGGATTCCCGCAACGGCCACGTGCGGATTCGGGTCTCCGATACCGGCGCGGGCATGGATCCCGAGGCGCTCGCGCGGGCGTTCGAGCCGTACTTCTCGACCAAGGCGATCGGCACGGGGCTCGGTCTTCCGATCGCGAAGCGGAACGTGGAGCTGAATGGTGGGACGATTGCGGTGACGAGCGAACGCGATCGCGGAACGACCGTCGAAATCTCGCTGCCGACCAGCGACCAGGACCGCGCGGAGCACGTCACGTCAGCTCAAGGGTGAAGCGATGAAGATCAGTCGCTGATGTCAGCCTCACATCCTGAGGCGTCCGGCTACTCCGCCCGTCTCTCAGGCACCTCGCCGGTTGCTGCGGGTTGCTCGCTGCCGGCTGCCTGCATGCTGCCGGCTGACTTGCGCCGCAGCCGCTGCCATGCAAGGCCAATCA